>CACIZC010000001.1 GCA_902591045.1 uncultured Pelagibacteraceae bacterium
TTTTATTTGGTTCTATTTCTGAAGGTATATCAGAGATTAAAAACTTGCTTAGATCCGATGATGTTAATTCGGCAATCAATTTTATTCGAAAGTTAGGGATTAAGTTTAAAAAAGTAAATGAAAATAAATACCTTGTTTATGGTCAAGGTTTAGGAAGTTTGTTTATTTCAAAAAATAAAATTTTAGATTTTGGAAATAGCGGAACTCTTTGTAGACTTGGTTGTGGAATTTTATCAACGTCTCCAAATTTAAATGTAAGATTAACTGGGGATAAAAGTTTAAAAAAAAGAAATTTAAGCACAATGATAGATGCATTAGAAAAGTTTGGTGCTACTTTTTATCCTCAAAAAAAAAATTATTTACCTCTTCAACTTGTATCCTCAAATATTCCGACAGGAATCGATTTTGTTGAAAAGAAAGGGTCCGCTCAAATAGTTTCGTCCGTATCCTTAGCTGCGATTAATTCTTTTGGAAAAACTAAAATTGTGCAAGAAAAAATTTCACGGAATCATACACAAATCTTTTTAAAGAAAATTGGCTCTGATATTTATTTTAAAAAATCAGGAGCTAAAAATATAATAGAAATAAATGGAAAGAAAAAATTAAACAATTTTAAAATAGAAATACCGGGAGATCCTTCTAGTGCTGCCTTTTTCACTGCACTAACATTACTAAAAAAAAAATCATTGCTTACTATACGCAACATGGGTTTAAACCCCACTAGAATAGGCTTTTATGAATTATTAAAAAAACATGGCGCTAAAATAAAGATTAAAAATATTAGAAAGAAAAACAATGAACTAGTCGGAGATATATTTGTAAAAAGCAGCAAGATTAAACCAATCAAATGTGGCTCCTCATACTACTCTAGAACTGTTGATGAATTTCCCATTCTATTTGTTATCTCTGCATTAACTGAAGGTATATCAAAATTTTATGGTATCGAAGATTTAGCAAATAAAGAGTCCAACAGAATTTTGGAAATGAAAAATTTATTAAAAAAAATAAATATAAAATGTAAATCAAATAAAAATAGTATGAAAATTAATGGGAAAAAAAATTATAATTTTAAAAATAAATTGATCACTGTAGACCCTAAACTGGATCATAGGATTTGTCAGTCTGCATCAATTTTAGCATTAGCGACAGGTATAAATATTAAGATTAAAAATTTTCAAACAGTAAATACTTCGGCACCATCATTTTTAAAAATCGTTAAAAAGCTTGGAGGAAAATTTGAAATCAAAAAAAATTAAAAATTTTATCTTAACAGTAGATGGCAAAAGTGGTTCTGGAAAATCTACTGCTGCAAAATTACTATCAAAAAAATATAAAATTCCTCTTTTGAGCTCAGGACAATTATATCGATGGGCAGCTAAAAAATTAATTGAAAGGAAACAAAAAAATGAAATTGTTTTTCTAAAAAAATCCTTTAAAAAACTAAACTATAATAATCTTAAAAAACTAAATTTGCATACCCCAGAAATTTCTTATCATTCAGCAATAATTGCAAAAAGACTCAAAATAAGAATGATAATAAAGAAATATCAAAAAGAGTTTGTTAAAAAAAATAAAAACTATTGTGTAATTGAAGGAAGAGATTCGCACATCATATTTTCTGATGCATTTCTAAAATTTTTTTTAAAATCTAACCTAAGCACTGCTGCAGTTAGAAGGTATAGTGACCTAAAAAAGAAAAAAATAGGTATTTCTTTAAAACAAGTCAAAAATGATCTTAAAAAACGTGACTATTCCGACATTACAAGAAAACATAGTCCATTGATTCTTGCCAAAGATCATGTAGTAATACGCTCCGACATCTTAAATAAATCACAGATGATTAATAAAATGTCGAAAAAAATTGAGAACAAAATAAAAAATAAATATGGGATTGGATACAGAGTCGGTAAATGAAAAAAATATAAAGGAGTTTAAAGCTCTTTTAGAAGAATCTTTCAAAAAAAATTCCCTTAAAGAAGGTAATATAATAAAAGCAAAAGTTTCGGAAGTAGGAAAAAAATTTATTCTTTGTGAAATACCAGGAAGTAAATTTGAAGGCGTTATTCCAATTGAAGAATTTAAAATTGCAAAGGAATTAGATTCTCTAAAAATTGGCTCAACAATCAATGTGTATTTAGAAAGAATTGAAAGCTACAAAGGTGAAATAGTTGTTAGTAGAGAAAAAGCTAGAAGAATGAACTCTTGGAAAGAAATGGAAAAAGCTTTCAAAACTCAAGAGGAAGTCGAAGGTATAATTACAAGTAGATGCAAAGGGGGGTATATAGTTAATATAAATTCTTGTTTATGTTTTTTACCAGGTTCTCAAATAGATACAAAACCATTGAAAAACTTTGACCATCTCATGAATGTTCCCCAAAAATTTTTATGTGTAAAATTAGATGAAAACAGAGGAAATATTGTCGTGTCTAGAAGGGCAATTTTAGAAAAAAGTAAAAATCAAGATTTAGATAAGGTTTTAGCAAAAATAAAAGAGGGTGATATTGTAGAAGGTCAAGTGAAAGCAATTACGGACTGGGGGGCCTTTTTAGATATTAATGGTGCTGACGCCCTGCTTCATATAACTGACATGTCTTATTCAAGAGTTAGAAAAACTTCAGACTTACTCTCAGTTGGCCAAACAATAAAAGTAAAAATTACAAAGATTGATAAAGAAACAAAAAGAATTAGCTGTGGGATCAAACAAATGCATCCAGATCCGTATGACAGCTTGGAAAAGAAATTTAAGCTAAATGAAACATACAAGGGTACTGTTACCAAAGTTTTAGATTATGGAGCTTTTATAAAGTTAGAGGATGGCTTAGAGGGTCTATGTCATCAAACAGAATTAGACTGGACTAAAAAAAATGTTCAGCCAAACAAAGTGCTGTCTATTTCGCAGGAAATAAATGTTAAGATAATAGAAATAGACTCAGAAAAAAGACGTATATCCCTAAGCTACAAACAAACATTAGGAAATCCATGGGATGATTTCTTGAAAAAAACATCAACTGGATCTGTTGTGAACGCTAAAGTTAAAAATATCACAGATTTTGCTTTGTTCGTTTCAATAGGAGATTCTTCTCTAACTGGAATGATACATTTCAAAGATATCGATTGGAAAGAAAGCGAAGAAAGTTTAAAAAAATTCAAAAAAGGAGATAGTGTTAAAGCTAAAGTACTTGAAATTGATAGAGAAAAAGAAAAAATAAGATTGTCTATTAGAGAACTGGAATCTGATCCTTTTGATTACTTTAAAAATATGAACACTGGCAATATTATAACTGTAACAGTTAAAGAAGTGTTGCCTAAAAAAGGCGTAAAAGTGATTGTTGGAAATAATGAAAATTTACTTGTTACAATTAAGAAAAGTCAACTTGCATTAAATCCTGAAGATCAACGTGAAACAATATTTCAACCAGGAAACCGTTTAGATTGTGCCATTTTAGAACTAGACTCTGAGAGAAGAAAGGTAACTTTATCAGTTAAAGAAAAAGAAAGATTAGAAAATGAAGAGGCAATAAAAAAATTCGGAAAAGAAGGAAAATCTTCTGGGCAGTCTCTTAAATCAATATTTGGAAAAGCCTTAGGCAGAAAGAAAAGCAAGGATAATAAAAAGAAATAAATTTTTATGGTGAGATCTGAGATAATTTCAAAATTATCAAAAAAAATTCACCAAAAATTAAAAAAATCAGAAATAGAGAAAATACTAGAGGTAATATTAGACACAGTTATCTATGGTATTGCTGAAAGAAAAAATACTGAAATAAGAAGTTTTGGAACCTTTTCTGTAAAAAAGATGAAAGAAAAAACTAGTAGAAATCCAAAAACTAATGAGAAAATTTATGTTTCTGAAAAAAAATCTATTAAATTTAGAATGTCAAAATTCCTTAAAAGTAAAATCAATCAAGCAAAGGATGTGACAAATTGAAAAAAAATATTTTTGTTGCTTTAGATTTTAATTCTCTAGAAAAAGCTCTTGATACAACTAAAAAAATTAAAGACCAAATTGCTGGTATTAAAATGGGCACTGAACTATATGCCATTTGTGGCACTGAAGGTTTAAAAAAATTTAAAGAACTTGACGTAGAAATATTTCTAGATTTAAAACTTCATGACATCCCAAACCAAGTAAAGAAAACTGTGGCTGCGATTGCCTCTTTAAAAAATGTAAAATATCTAACGGTTCACACCAGCGGTAATTATGAAATGCTGAAAGCTGCTCAAGAAGCTGCTGCTGGCTCAATTGATTTACTTGGTGTTACTGTTCTAACTTCACAGTCAAATCTTGAGGGAGTAGGTGTGAAAAATTCTGTGGAAGATCAAATTAAACTTTTAGTTAACTTAGCAATCAAGTCTGATATTTCTGGGGTTATTGCATCTGCACAGGATGTTTCACTAATTAGATCGTTGTCAAAGAAACTCAAGATATTTTGCCCTGGAATAAGAAGTGGAGAAGATAAACAGGATCAAAAAAGAGTTATGAGTTATGCTGATTTTTCAAAAATTGCTGATGATAAATGTTTTGCAGTAATAGGAAGACCCATTATCGAAGGTGACCCTGTTCAAAACATTAAAAAAATTATACAGTCTGTAAAATAGTATAATTAATCATATTCTAGAATGAAAATTAAAAAAGGAATACCTTTAATCGATCAGCACGACAAAAAT
This sequence comes from uncultured Pelagibacteraceae bacterium, assembly GCA_902591045.1. Classification (GTDB taxonomy): domain Bacteria; phylum Pseudomonadota; class Alphaproteobacteria; order Pelagibacterales; family Pelagibacteraceae; genus Anoxypelagibacter. The sequence continues at coordinate 4,669 of CACIZC010000001.1, forward strand.
GGTTTTTATGGAGGAAAATTTGGCGGCAATTACGTAGCTGAAACACTTAAAAAACCTATAGATGACTTAACAAAATTATTCGAAAAATACAGGAATGATAAAAATTTTCTAAATGAAAGAGATGACTTGTACGAAAATTACGTTGGAAAACCTACAAGATTTATTAAACTTCAAAATCTTACAGATCACTTAGGTGGTGCACAAATCTATGCAAAAATGGTTTCTGACGCCAATGGGGGAGCTCATAAAATCTATAACGCAATTACTCATGCAATGTTATGCAAACGAGCAAAAAAGAAATACATCTGCACTGATACTGGCGCTGGTTATAACGGAAAAATGTTTTCTATGGTCGCAAAAAAATTTGGTTTGGGATGTAAGGTGTTTATGGGCACCAGAGATATCGAAAGGCAAAAACCAAACTGTGATGCAATAAAAAAAAATGGTGCTGAAATTGTTCCTGTAACCTCTGGAAGTAAAACATTGGTGGATGCTGTCAGTGAATGTATTCGATACTGGGTATCAAATTGTGATAAAGTTCATATGGGAATAGGTAGTCTTGTTGGACCCAACATTTTTGTAAAAATTTGTGGTTGGAGTACAGCTCAAATTTCAAGAGAACTTAAAATTCAGTTAGAAGAAGAGTTTGGGAAAATACCAAGTAAATTGAAATTAATTAACTGTGTTGGCGGAGGTTCGAGTGCTTATGGTTTTTGGAGTGAATTTATTGATTATAACAAAAATGAAGTAGAGCTAATAGGTGTAGAAGCTGGTGGCCCAAAGAATAGTAAACTTCATGCGGCACCATTAAGTAAAAATTCTAAAATAGCAATTCTGCATGGAGCTGCTGCTTACTGTCTTAGCGACTCTGATGGTCAAATTAATGAGACCGAGTCTATATCTAGCGGCTTAGATTATCCAAGCGTGAGTCCTATACATTGTCTTTTGAAGGATACCAAAAGAGCTAGATATACTTCGGCAACGGATGAGGAGGCGCTAGATGCTTTTAAATTAGTTACTGAACTTGAAGAAATTTCTCCAAGTTTAGAACCTGCCCATGCTTTTGCGGAGGCAATAAAAATTGCTCCCGGACTTAATGAATCAACTACGGTAATAGTTGATAGTTGTGGAGATAGCCTAAAAGACAAGGATATTATTAAAAAACATTTAGGTAATTATTTAAGATGAAATCCCAAATTAGTTTAGCTTTCCAGAATTGTAGAAAAGAAAATAGACCTGCTCTGCTAACTTATACCGTAGCTGGTGATAATACTAAAAAAAGATCGTTAGAAATTTTAAAATCCATATCTAAATATGCTGATATTTTAGAAATTGGTTTTCCACATAACGCACCTACAGCAGACGGTCCCCAAATTCAAAATAGTTCACACAGAGCTTTAAAAAATGGGCTGAAGCTAAAAGATGTTTTTCAAATAGTTAAAAATTACAAAAAAAGTAAAAATTCAAAGCCATGTATTCTCATGGGATACTATCAAATGGTTCATCGATACGGAGAAAAGAAGTTTGTTAACAAGTGCAAACAGGTAGGTGTCTCCGGTATAATATTAGTGGATCTTCCTTTTCCTGATAACAAAGAATTTGCTAAATTATGTAAAAAAAATTCAATCACTTTTGTTCAACTGTTGTCGCCAACAACGTCCAAAAAAAGGATGAAAAAAATTATAGCCAGCTCCCATGATATGATTTATTATATAAGTATGTTATCGACCACAGGCGGCAAATTGAAAGTTTCTCCAAGAAAAATTTTAGAAAATTACAATAGAATTAAAAGAATAAACAAGTCTAAAAATTTAGTAATTGGATTCGGAATAACAAATAAGACCATAGCTTCCCTTAAAAAATCTGATGGATTGGTTGTTGGAAGCGCCTTATGTAAAGAAATTACAAGATCTTTAAAGAACCGTCAAAATCCTGTCACAAAATTGAATAAAATGGTAAAAGGTTTAAAAAATAAAATTATATGAATTGGATTACAAAGTTTATAAAACCAAAAATAAAATCTTTGTTTAAAAAAAGATCTTCAAGTACTAAGGAAGCTCTCTGGATAACATGTGACTGTAAAAACTTAATTTATAAAGATGAGCTATTAAATAATTTAAGTGTCTGTCCAACTTGTGGTTTTCACCATAAACTTACTTGTGAAGAAAGATTCAAAACTTTTTTTGATAATAGCCAATATGAAATTCTAGAAACTCCAATCCCAAAAGATGACCCTCTAAATTTTCAAGATGTAAAAAAATATACTGATAGATTGAAGCTTGCTAGAGAAAAAACTAAACAGTCTGATGCAATTTTAATTGCACAAGGAAAATTAAACGAAATAGAAGTAACTGTTGGGGCACAAAACTTTAATTTTATTGGTGGATCTGTCGGAAGTGCTTCTGGTGAAGCTTTTGTTCACGGTGTTCAGCAAGCAGTAGATAAAAAAACACCATTCATTTTTTTTAGTTGTAGTGGCGGACAAAGAATGATGGAAAGTGCAATTTCACTGATGCAAATGACAAGAACTGTTGTAGCTGTAAATGAATTAAAGAAAAATAATATCCCATATATTGTTGTTTTAGGAAATCCTACGACAGGAGGTGTTTCTGCTAGTTTTGCAACTTTGGGGGACATATTAATCGGAGAACCAAAGGCCGTTATTGCATTTGCGGGAAAAAGAGTCATTCAAAATACTGTTAAAGAAACATTGCCAGAAGATTTTCAAACAGCAGAATTTGTCAAAGATCATGGTGGAATCGATCTTGTCGTAGAGAGAAAATACTTAAGATCGACGATTTCAACTCTTTTATCAATTTTATTGAAGAAAAAAGAATCCCAGTTTATATCTAACAACGACGATGTTACAAACCTCGACAAAAATTTATCAAAAACTTCAAAAGCAGTATAGTCGCCGTATAAATCTAGATCTAAAAAGAATAAAAAAAGTTTTAGAAAAATTAGGTAATCCAGAGAATTATTTAAATAATGTTATTAATGTTGTGGGAAGTGATGGAAAAAATAGTTTTTTAACTTCTTTAAAGTTTTTTTTAGAAGCAGAATCCAAAAAAGTAAATGCTTTTACCAGCCCTCATTTATATGATGTACGTCAAAGATTTTATTTGGGAGGTAGATTTATTTCACTGAAAGAAATAGTTAAATATAAAAGACTGATTGAAAAAACGAGATTAAAACTTACTTTGTTTGAGTTGTTAACTTGCATTTATATTTTATCTGCAAAAAAAACAGATTTTAATTCTTACAACTTAATAGAAAGTGGTCTGCTGTTTAAAAAAGATAGTACAAATTTGTGGTCATTACCGATTGCCCAGGTTGTAACAAACTTGAATATGCAACACGCTGAGTGGATAAAGCCGAAAACTATAAATGAAATTTGTAGACAAAAAGTTGGTTACCTAAGTAATAACACAACAATTTATATCGGAAAACAAAAGCTTAAAACTCTTAAAATTGTAAAAAATATTTTAAAAAAAAACTTAAGCAACCATGAAGTTTATGGGTCTTGGAAAATCATCAATAAAAAAAAACAAAAATATTATAAAGATAATAATAATTTAATTAAACTTTTGTCAAAAAATATTCATTCCGAAGGTTTGTGGGAAAATGTTTGTTTAGCCATAAAAGTTGCTTTAGATTTAGGTGTTAGGCCTAAAATAATTAAAAAAACTATTCCAAAAATTATTTTTGAGGGTCGAGTGCAGTATACCAAAGGTAAACTAACTAAAATTCTCCATAAGAAAGAAGCCTTGTTATTAGATGGATGTCATTCTGATGTCAGCACTCAAAATCTGTCTTCATATTTAAAAAAAATTAAACTACCTATTTATGGTATTTGTGGAATACAAAAAAATAAAAATCCAAATAAATTAATTAAAAATTTCAATGGTATTTTTAAAAAAATTTTTGCCGTCCAAATTCCTGATGAACCTAACTCCATGAATTCTCGTGAAATGTACAAAATAATGAAAAAACAAGGTTTCATTTGTTATGAGGCAAAAAATATCAAGGATGCATTAAAAAAAATTACTTCAAATGAAAAAAAAATAATTGTTATTTTTGGAAGTTTATATCTAGTTGGAAACGCGTTAAGTATGAATTAAATATTTTCTTTTATCCAAGATATAATATTGGATTTTGTGGTGGCACCAACTTTTGTTGCTTTTAGTTCTCCTGCTTTAAATAAAAGCATTGTTGGGATACCTCTGATACCATACTTTGTTGGAGTGTTTGGCTCTTGGTCTATGTTGTGCTTAGCAATTGTGACGTCATTGGACATTTCATTTGAAATTTCTTCTAATATCGGACCAATTTGCTTGCAGGGTCCGCACCACTCAGCCCAAAAATCAACTATGGTCGGTTTTTCAGATTTAATTACGTCTGCTTCAAAACTTTCGTCAGTTACTTTTTTTGTGGCCATAAATTTATAAATAAAGTTTTTTTTAACAATGTCAACTACGCATGAGAGTAAAATTTTTCTAATTCTTCAACGTAGGCGTTAATTTCCTCTAGCATTTTTAGCTTATTGGTTTCTTTGCTTTTTTCAAACTTTGCTCTTAAATCATCAATCTCTTTGTACGTTCTTGGAATTGTATTCCATTTCTTATCATCATTTGTAGAAAGAACTCTTTTTACAATTGTCCCATGAATTTCATCATAATCTTCCTTGGGTAAAAGATCGGGTTTTTCTTGATAAACTAATTTTTTTCCAAAATAATGAAACCTTTTATCTTTAAATTTCTGTAAATATGTAATTTTTTTGTCCCAATCTACCTTGTGAAAACCCGGTAGAATTTTATTGTCCTCAGCTGGAGGAAAATTGTACAGACTTTCTTCTTCGCAAAGATCCTCCTGTGATTGTGTTTCAGCTTTTTCTTGAGCCTCGTCTCTTAAAATTAATTCGACTTTTTCAGCAAATTTTTTATTTTTTCTTACAATATCTGCTCTTTCTTGTAATTTATTAATTCCTATCATTTTATACTCTTTGAAATGATCGATGTAGGAAGGATTCATAACTATAGGATGTTTGTTATGGCGGCAAGTCCTTAAAACTTTCGGGGATTTTTTTAATTCTTCTTTCAGAACTTGAATCGGCATATTCATATAAATATTTGGATCATGTTTTAAATCAAATGTTTTTGGCCATTGATAAACAGGGTGTTGACAAACAAAGGTTTGAACGAAAGGAACAACTTTTCCATAGTAAAATTCATTAGCACAAAAAAGCTTTTCGTTTTTAATTATTTTTAAGCTTTCTTCTTTGTTTGAAGTCAAAAGGCTACTATCCCAAACGCTTGGGGCTTTCTTTTTTATTATTTTTGCAATCTCCAATGTGGCACTACAATCACCTATAGCTGTATGGGCTGCATGTTTAATTCCATTAAGCGGAGCCATCGTATCAAGTTTATACTCTAAATTTCCTTTTTTATTAGTCGCGTTCTTTAAAGTATTTGGGTAATAAAGATTTGCAGCTCTTGCTAGGTTGAGTAAATCGCCCTCTTTATTTCCGTTAGTCGTAGAGGCAAAAGGATAATGTAAATTTTGAAACAAAGTATTTCTCAAAAAAATTTGATCAAACTCTATATTATTCCAACCAATATATGTGACTTTCCCCCAGCTTTTTAGCTTTTCTACAAACTGTCTAACCATTTCATAATGTGAAAGATTGGTTTCTTTTAATTTTTTTGGAGTAGTATTACTTACAATTAAGGACATTGCCTCTGGAATAATTCCAAGTGACAACCTGCACCTAGAATCGAATCTGTCTAATTCGTTTAACTGATCATCAACCAGTATTGCCCCTATCTCTATAATCTGACCCCACTGTTTATTGGATGAACTAGTTTCGAAATCGTAAAATACAAAATTTGACATTTGGGAAATTTACTACTTAAAGGCTTTAATTTTATCAGAATTTTCTTCGACTGTCTCTTTTACTGTTCCTGGATCTTTAATGTTATTCAGAGTATTCATTATGGAACGTGCATCCCTACCAAAACTGTCAGTTGTAGTCATAGCTTGTTCTAATTTTTTTCTTAAATCTACAATACCGTCAAAATGCTTTTCAAATCTTCTGGAAATAAGCTTTAAATCATTATAGATCTGCGTTGCATGTTTCTGAACTTTAAGAGTTTGAAAACCGAGATGATAAGACTGTAAGAGCGCAGATAGTGTATTTGGTCCAGCAATTGTAATTTTATATTTTGTTCTAAGCTCCTCTAGTAAAAGTTCTTTTGTCTTTGGATCACGGTAGCTTGAAAGTTCAGCAAATAATCCTTCGGTGGGTGCATACACAATTGCAAAATCTGTTGTTTTAGGTGGCGCAATATATTTAGAGCTGACTGATTTAGCTTTAGATCTAAATGCAGCTGCTAAATCTTTTCTGGCTTCTGCTAAAGCTTCTTTGTCTTTTGATTGATAAGCGTTATCTATTTCTTTAAATTTTTCAATTGGCCAATGGCTATCTACAGGAACTAAAACGTCTTGAAGTTTAATGGCGAACTCAACTGTGTCACCTGTTTCATCAGGCTTTGTCTTAACATTCTCAATGTACTGAGATGCTGGTAATAAATCTTTTAAAAGCGAAGCTAAAGAAAATTCGGCCAAAACACCATACTGTTTTACCCCAGCAAGAATACGACTAAAGTTTTCCTGGCTTTTATTCAAACTCTCTACTTGTTTGTTAAAAACTCCTACTTTCTCATCTACTCTTGTCAAAGCCCCTGACATATCTTTTGCAATATCTTTGGACATGTGGCCAAAAGATTGGCTGAAAGACTCTTTAAAAGAATTAAATTCGTCCTTAAGAGATTGAGTAGGATTTTCCATTTTTTCTTGTTTGTTTTTAAACAAAAAGAAAATTACACCAACGTTTAATACGAGTAAAACAACCACAAGTGTTATTAGTAAAGTGTCCATTAATTTATATATAAGGTGTATTTGCCAAATTACAAATTTTAATTTAAATAATGTATTTCATGAGAATTTTTGCTTGCTTTTTGTCTGCTCTATTAATTTTTAACTCAGCTAATTCAAAAGAGTTCCGAATCGATTTTAGCGATGAAGGGATGAAACTTTTTAAAAAAAGAGGTTTTGGAAAAAAAACAGCTTATACCAATGGCAAGGATGATAAAGGTTGGTTCTTAAAGGCAGAGGCTGACTCTAGCGCTACAGGACTTGGTATGGAGATAGACAAAGAACTCCTTGAAGAAATGCCTTTCCTAAATATTACTTTTAAAATTGAAAAAGATTTTGACAGCATCGATCAAAAAACCAAAAATGGACACGACTGGACGGCTAGAGTTATAGTGGGTCATGGAAAAAAAATTGGGTCTAAATTAGTTAGCTTGGCTCATTCTTCTTTTTTAGAGGAAGGATTTCTTCAACAAAGCCCTTGGACCAAAGGAAGCAGAGATTATGTAATCTCAAACGATAAAAGTGGTGAATGGCATACTCGTAAAATTAATATAAAAGAACTACTTGAAAAAACCCACGGTATTTCTTTTACAAACTTTGTAGCCATTTTCTCAGATTCAAATAACTCCAAACAAAAAATTATTGCATATTACCGAGATATCTATTTTAGTAGCGAGTAATGAGCATCAAAATAGAACCGTTTGAAAACAACATAGGAGCTTCCATTACCTGTGATTTAAAATCTGTAAAAGCAGACGAGATAGAAAAGACTAAGGAAGCTTTAAATGATTACGGATTTGTTTGTTTTAGAAATCAAAATTTAGATCCTGGAGAATATTTAGAGTTTGCCAAGTTTTTGGGTAAAATTAAAGACTATCCTATGCTTAAAGATCTCAAGGATTATAAGGGCATCACTGTTGTGGAACGAAAAGCAGAAGATAAAGGCAAATCATACGGCGAAGGTTGGCACACAGATAGTTCTTACTTGAGTAAAACACCGAGATATACATGTCTTATGGGGAAAGTAGTGGAGAAAGACCAGGGTCAAACCCTATTTGCCTCACAATTTGCATCTTATAAAGCCCTTGATGAAAAAACTAAAGATCAAATTAAAGATCTTGTTGGAATTTTCAGTTCGGCTGGTCCTATTTCAGAAACACGACTTGAAAGAGAAGCGGAGAGAGGAACGGGCAAGGCAAAAGATTTTATCTCTGAACATCCAATCGTTAGAACTGTGAAAAATAAGAAAACTTTATATTTAAGTCCAGGTCACACAATTGCCATAAAAAATCTAAGTGACGAAGATTCTAAAAATCTTTTAAAATTCTTATTCAACCATCAAACGAAAAAAGAGTTCCAAATGAGCTTTTCTTGGGAAAAAAATTCAATCGTAATTTGGGATAATCACTCTATCATTCATTCTGCCACTCCTTTTGTTGGTAGAAGGCTGATGCACAGAATTATTCTGGACGCATAAAAAAAACAAATTTCAGCCCCTCTTAAAACAAAAAGTACAATTAAATCTTTGATCATGAAAAACATTTTAATTTTACTAGTATGTTCTCTGTTGCTTGCAAACTGTAGCAATAGATATGTTCTTGGAACCAAATGCACATCGCCAGATAAAGCAACTGGTGCCTATGAAAAGTCATTCATTTGGTCTGTAGACAAAACTATGAGTGATGAATCTTTTGGAAAAAGAATTTCCAAGAATAACTGTCCCAAATTAGCTAAAAAATCTTAATTTTTTAGGGACAGCTTAGAAAACTATGATCATCATTGGCCTTACCCTGCTTGGTATTGTCGCATTACTTGTGTCTTTTTTAATCGTGAATTTTAATTCTAAAAACGATAAAAAAGACACCGAATGCTAAAATATTTCCTATTTATTCTTCTTTTCTTTTCTTTTAATAGTTTGGGTGCAATGGAAAAACCTTATCACCATATTTACAAAGACGGAAAGCTATTTAGTTTTAAAAATCTGAAAGGTGGTCCTGAACGGGATCCAAATTTTAAATGGAACTGGAAAGTTTTTAGAGAAGAAAAAAAGAAACTTAAGATTAATTATCCGCCTGAACATGTAATTGATAAACAAATAGTTTTAAAAAATCTTCAACGACATAAATCAGATTCATTCGTAATGTGGCTTGATCATGCAAGCTTCATTATTAAACTTGGAGATACTACAATAATTACCGATCCAGTTTTTGAAAAAAATTACGGACCCATGTGGTTTGGCCCAAAAAAATTTGTGGACTCCCCTCTAACTCTTAAAGAACTTCCTGAAATAAATTTATTTTTACTTACTCATAATCATTATGATCATATGAGTATTCGTACAATAAAAAACTTTCCTTATAAAAATTCTAAAGCACTTGTGCCACTTAAACTTGGAAAATATTTTACAAGAAATGGTTACAATAAAAATAATGTCAAAGAGATGGACTGGTTTGATAAAATTAAAATTAATGATGATATCACGGTAACAATGCTACCAGCACAACATTGGAGTAAGCGTTGGATTTGGGGAGATGGAAATACAAATAGAAGTCTTTGGGGGAGTTTTTTAATCGAATACAAAGATAAAAAAATCTTTTTTGCCTGTGATACTGGCCCTGCACCTTTTTATAAAGATTTAGGAGAAAAATTTGGTCCAATCGATTTAGGTTTTGGAAATATTGGTGCTTACAATTTCTTTCCCATTGTTAACGTCAAAGATAAATCTACAGCTCATGCAAACCCTGAGGAGCTTTTATCGTTAATGCGAGATTTAAAAGTTAAAAAAATAGTCGGAATGCATTGGGGTACGGCAATCTTAAGTTTGGAACCAATTTGGGAACCTCCGGTTAGATTTAAAGAAAATGCTGAAAAGTTTGGTTACAAAAAAGAAGATGCGGTTATATTTAAAATCGGTGAGATTAAAAAATTAGAAGATCTTATTAACTAGCTTTTTTCATTTTCTCTCTAATTCTCTCTAAATATAAAATAAGACTATCTGTCATATCATCTCCGAACTTAAATATAGCGTTTCGATTATATTCTCTAGTTTCCTGTTTTATTTTATCTTCTACTATAATGTCTTTCTTTGCATCTTGATCTTTAACATAAATTAAAATTAAAAAGTTTTCATTTTGCTCTTGGTCTTCTCGAATAATTATTTCTGACTGTTCATAAACAAGATTGATGACTCTTATTAAATCTGCATTTTTTGGCAAATATCTTTTATTAATTTGATAAACAAGAGATGTGGCACTTCGAGTGAAACTCTCCAAACTTGTTTCGATTAAATCTCTTCTTCCAAGATATTCTTTTTCTTTTTTTCGTATCTCTTCAACGCTTGTTTGGTCTGAAAGATTTGCGCCTATCAGCTCTTCAACTCTTTTTCTTAGACGTTCGTTTCTAAGAGCTTTATACTTTTCTCTAACCTGATCAATTCTCTCTTGAAAAGCTTTGTAATCTTCTTTTTCAATATTTAGTGTATATTTTTCTATGGCTTTTATTTCTTCTAATTCACGAGCCCTAAAACGTTCTAAAGTTTTCTCAAGCCTCACTTCTTCTAAAAACTTTCTTTGCTTTTCTCTTTCCTTTTCTCTAATAGCTTTTTGTTCTTCCCTTACGAAACTTTTCAATTCTGCTGCTCTAGTTTTGGCAAGAGCTTTTTCCTCTTTTATCTCTTTTTGCAAAAGTTCTTTTCTTAAGGATGATTGTAATTTCTTTTGCTTGATGGATTCTCTTTGCTTTTTAAGCTCTAATTGTTTTGTTTTTTTCTTATAATTTTGAATTTGATTGACTACCGGGGATAACATTTTTTTAAATAACTCTTTAAAGTTAAATTTAAATTTAAATCTTGGTTTAATAGAATTTGTAAATCCCTCTATGTCTAATCTTTGGAAAAATCTTTTTATTTTTTTTGTTTCTTTTAGCTTGAACCCTTTACGTTTTAATTGTTTTGGGGCTTTTCGGTATTTTCTTGCCTTTCGAAATATTCTGCTTTTTCTTCTTTTTACTTTGGTTTTTTTTCTAATTTTTCTCTTCTTTTTCTTTTTTTTCATGAGCTATTTTATTAATAGCAGCAACTTAAGAGTAAATATAGTCTCTCGTCGAGGGGGTGGTGTTTAGCCTCTTAGTAAGTTGAAGTTGGTATACAACCTGATCTCCATGTTTAAATGCCATTTCACAAGAAGACAAATAAAATTCAAACATTCTAAAAAACCTTTCATCAAACATTTTTAAAACTTTTTCTTTGTTTTTTGTAAACCTATTCTTCCAATTCCTTAGAGTATGGGCGTAGTGCATTCTTAGAACTTCAATGTCAGATGATATTAGACCCGATTTTTCTATTGGGCCAGTAATTTCACTTAAGCTAGGAGTATAACCGCCTGGAAAAATATATTTTGTTATCCAAGGCTGTGGGTTTCGTGGAGAGTTTACTGACCCTATGGTGTGTAAAAGAGCAACTCCGTCGTCTTTCAAAATTTCTGAAATTTTATTAAAAAATGTTCGATAAAACTTTCTGCCAACATGTTCGAACATTCCGACTGATACTATTCGATCATATTTTTCTTTAACCTGTCTATAATCCATCAACTTAAATTGAATCTGATTTCCCAAATTCAATTCTTTTACTTTTTGATTGCTATACTTATATTGATTTTCTGATAAAGTTACTCCTGTTACTTGACACTTAGCCTGTTTTGCAATTTCTATAGATAGATGTCCCCATCCGCTTCCAATGTCTAAAACTTTAGAATTTTCCTTAATGTTAAGTTTTTTTATAATGTGATTTATTTTATTTTTTTGTGCTTCTTCTAAAGAGTCATTATCATTTTTAAAATATGCACATGAATATTGTCTCAGAGGATCTAAAAATAGAAAATAAAGTTCATCTGAGATATCATAATGGTGAGCAACATTCATTTTAGATTTTTTTATAAAATTAAAATTTGTTAAATAACGGTAAGAACCTCTAATTGTATTAATAAATTCGCTTATATTATTTGTTTTCTCACGCCCAATATTTTCGAGCGCCAAGTCTAAAAAATCACTCAGAGTTCCATTTTCAAATGTAATCTTGCCATCAGTATATGCTTCTCCAAAATAAAGATCGGGATATAAAAGCAATTTGTAATGTAATTTTTTATCATGCATTTTCATTTTTATTGGATTTTTTGATTTTGGTTTTCCAATAACATGCTCTCTGCCATGAGCATCTTCTAATAAAAAACCATTTATTTTAAATAAATTATTTAAGAATTTAATAAGCAACATGTTTTATCTACCAATATTTTTATTTAGTTAAAGCACCTAATCCTTTTAACTTTTTAATTAATTCTTCCTTTTTGCTTTCGCTTAATAATTCTAAGGGAGGAAGTAAATTTGTATAAGTTTTGGTCTTCAAGCTTTTTAAAGTATGTAGTGCAGCAATTAAATTTCCAGTTTCGTCAAACGCTGTTCTTATGGCTTGAAGTTTTTCGTTTTCAAGAGAAGATCCTTTATTTTTAAAATCATCATAAACTTTTTTTGCTAAAATACCCTGAAACGTCCACCCAGTTGTGGCTGAGATAGTTCCAGACCCGCCTAACTTAAGACCGTCTAATAATCTTTTCTCATTTCCAACAAACATTGAAAAATTTTTAGCTTTAAAATTATCCCAAAGATTTCCTGTACTATCTTTCATTCCAACTATATTTTCAGGAAAATCTTTTATTAATCTTTTTGTTACTTCGGGCGTAAAAGCATACCCACTTAGTTTCAAAAAGTTATAAAGTATAATTTTGGCTTCTGGCACAGATTTAATTATGTTTTTATAAAAATTATAAACACCGTTATCTTCATTTTTATAATAAGCAACGTTCATTATAAGAAAATTTTTAAAACCTGATTTAATTGAGTGCTGCATAATATCAATAGTATCGTTTAAGCTATTGCACGAGGTGCCTATTAGAATTTTTTCTTTAAAATTTTCTTTGGATAAAGCATCAATAAAAGCTTTCTTTTCAGAAATTGAAATCAACTGTCCGCAGCCTGTGCTACCAAAAAATGCGGAACCGATTCCATTATTATCAAGGTCTTTTTTTGCTTGGCGGAGAGTTTCATTAATATCTAGGCTCAAATCAGCTTTTAAAACTGACATCGTGGCTGCAAATACACCTTTTAAAATTTCCGACATGTTTTTACCTAATTTTGTATATAAACGTACTATAAATTAAAAAAGAATGAAAATTCTTATTATTCAACAAAGATACGGAATTGGCGATATGGTAATTTTTTTACCCTATATTCACGCTATATCAAAAAAATTTAACACCCCCGTTAGCCTATTATCCAAAGAAAGCTCAAAGGCAGATGATATTTTAGGAAAGGATAAGCATATAAGTGAAATAATTACATTAGACAAAAAGAAAGATGGCTTGAGTGGATTTTTTAAACTATCTAAAGAATTAAAAAATAGAAAATTTGATAAAGTTTTTATTTTTAACAGTTCTTTAAGATACAATTTAGTTGCAAAATTTTCGGGGATAAAATCAATTCATCAATATCCTTTATTTAGATCTAAAGATAATATCGTTCATAGTGCAAAAATTTTTACTGAAAAGGTAATTGGAAATGTTGTTTCAACAGAACCTAATTTAAAAATTGAAAGCAACAATAATAATCTTAACAAAAATTTAAAAAATATTTGTCTTGGTATTTCGGCTTCAGGTCCTACTAAAAGATGGGACATAGATAACTACATCAAGCTTTGTATGGAGTTGGTAAAAATTAAAAAATGTAAATTTTATATAGCTGCTGGAAAAAATGATTTTGATTTAATAAATAGATTTAAAAATTCAGATGTTGGAAAACATTGTGAGTCTTTTGAGAAACTTAGTATTAAAGAAACTTTACCCATTATAAAAAATTGTGATTGTTATATAGGAAATGATACGGGATTTGCGCATTTAGCTACTGCACTGGGAATCAAAACCTTAACATTATTTATGGATAGTCCAGTTATGGCCTACGGAAAATACTCTAAAAGAATGATTGTGGTTGAACCAGAAGGTGAAAAAAACAGCACTACCCATGACACTCTAGGTAAAGATAAAATTTCTTTTCAAGAAGTTTTAACTAAAGCATCTCAAATATTAGATTAGCTAAAATCGTTCTTTATAATAGTTTCTTTGGCTTCAGATACCATTTGAGCTAATTTTGTTGTGTTAATATCTTGATTGGAATCTGGATGAAGCTTTTGCATAATTTTCTTGTACTTTGATAGAACTTCTTTTTTTGAGCATCCCTTTTTTAATCCTAAAATATTATAAGCATCATCAACTGTAATATTTGAAGAAGATTTGGAATAGTTTGCTCCAGATGTATAACTAAATCTTCCGGTTTGTCTAAGATAGTTTAAAAGTCTGAAAAGCTGAAAAAGCTGAAAAAAAGTTAAACCCTTGAGTTTGAGTAAAGGAATGAGTAAAAATAAAACTGGAATGCTAAAAGCATATCTTCCTACCAAGAAAAAAACTGCAGCCAAAATTAAAGAAAAAGCTATAATAATATATCTAATAGAATTAGCAATTTTTCTACTACTGGTACGAGCGAACCAATTCAATGCTAAATAAATTAGGACAAAAATTACAATTACGGTTATAAAAATATTCATATAAATAAACTTTATGAAAATACCACAATTAAAGAAAAAACCGACTACAAAAAAACATCATAATATTGAATGGACTGACAATTATTCATGGATACATCAAAAAAATATTTTGGAAGTTTTGAAGGACAAAAAAAAATTGTTACCTAATGTAAGGTCTTATCTAGAAGAAGAAAACAAATATACGCAAGCAAATATGAAAAATACCAAAAAAGTCCAAAAAAAACTTTTTAATGAGATTAAAGGTAGGATCAAACTAACAGATGAGAGTTTGCCTTTTAAAGATAAAAAATATCATTACTGGACCAAGATTACTAAAGAAGGCAATTATTCTAAAGCCCTTAGAAAAAAAATAGGAAGTAAGAAAACTGAGATTTACTGGGATGGAGATCTTGAAGCTAAAGGAAAAAAATTCTTCAGTGTAGGTGACATGTCGGTATCAAATAACGATAAGTTGCTTGCTTATTCAATTGATGAAAAAGGTAGTGAGTATTTTTCTATTTTCATAAGAAGAATTTCAGACAATAAAATTATAGAGGAAGAGATAAAAAATACATCTGGAAGCATAACATGGTCTTATGATGATAAATTTATTTTTTATTCAAAACTAGACAAATTTCATAGACCTAGACAAATTTTTCGTCACCAACTTGGGACTCCGATTAAAAAAGATTTGTTAATTTTTGAAGAAAAAGATGAAAAGTTTACTTGTGGAGTAAGTATTAGTTCGGACGAAAAATTTTATTTTATTCTTACATCTGAACATACTACTTCTGAAATTTATTTTTTTAATAACGCTGAAAAAATAAAACCAAAACTATTCTTAAAAAGAAAACAGGGAATTGAATACTCGATTGATTCCTGGAATGGATATTTTTGGATACATACAAATGATAATGCAAAAGATTTTAAAATTTGTAGATGTAAACATGAAAGTATAGAAAATATATCTGACTATATTCCTGCAAAAAAAGACGTGCTGATAGGAGGATTTACACTCTTAAAAAATTGGATGATAAGATCCGAAAGAAGTGATGCATTAAAAAAATTATTTGTGAGAAATTTAAAATCAGAAGAAGAAGAAGAATTAAAGATTGCAGATGAAACTGTAATAAATCCAGGAGTGTCTCTTATACAAAAAGATAGAGATACGGATAAAATTAGAATTGGATTTGAATCGCCAAAAACACCAGGGAGAACTTATGAGTATAATATTATTTCTAAAGAAAAAAAATTAGTAAAAGAAGTCGAAGTTCCATCTGGACATAATCGAGACGATTATATTGTAGAGCGATTTAATTGTAACTCTCATGATGGAAGACAAATTCCTATTACAGTAACTAGACATAAAAAAACTAAAGTTGATGGTAGCGCAAATCTACTTCTTTATGGATATTCTAGTTATGGTTCCAATGTACCGCCAAGTTTTTCTTCTACACGTCTCAGCCTAATTGACAGAAATATTATTTGGGCTACAGCACATTGCCGAGGATCAACAGATAGAGGGATGAATTGGTGGGAAGAGGGAAAAATGATGAATAAAAAAAATACTTTTAAAGATTATATAACGTGTGCAAATTTTCTGATTAAAAAAGGTTACACAAGTAAAGGTAAAATTATTGGCCTTGGAGGAAGCGCAGGTGGTTTATTGATGGGAGCAGTGCTAAACGAAGCACCAACATTATTTTTAGGAATGATTATGTCGGTGCCTTTTGTTGATTGTTTAACAACAAATTTAGATCACTCATTGCCATTAACGGCAGGAGAATTTAACGAATTTGGAAATGCTAAAGAAAATAAAGAACACTTTGAGTATATAAAATCTTATTCTCCCTATGAAAATATTAATAAAATGGATTATCCAAATATTTTAGTCACAACCAGTCTATCAGATAATAGAGTTCTTTTTGATGAGCCAACAAAATATGTTGCAAAATTAAGAGAGTATAAAAAAGATAAAAATTTATTACTATTCAAATGTGAAATGGATGCTGGACATTCAGGTAGATCTGGTAGAGATGCAGCTATAGAAGAAATAAGCTTTGAATACGCATTTGCGCTTATGATTTCAAAAAAAATTTAGTTAAAAACAATTCTTGCTGCTAAATCCGACCACTATATTTTTTGGATTAACCTCGAACCTTCTTTCGCACTTAATTTTAAGTTTAGACTTAAAATAAACAAAATTTCTATTTTTATTCTGAGCAATTTCAATAACATCTGGCTTCCCATACTCAATTTTAAGTTCGCTCACAGATTTATTTAGAAACTTACTTAGTTTTTTTTCTTCTTCGGATGCTGCGGCATCAACTTTTTGACTAACAGTCTTGCATGCCCCTAGGAACAAACAAATTAGTATTATAAAAAAAAATTTTTTCATTTTTTCAACTTTCCATAGAATACACAAATAATTATAAACAGAAATACAACTATAAGTATATAAGGGAAAACCCATTTTAAACTTTCTTTTAGATTTTTTTCTAATAATAGAATAATTAGTTCTAAAGGGAAATATTAAAAAAATATATGAAAGGTCAAAATGTTAAATAAATATTTTGAGTACAGAAAAAATAAAACAACTTTTAAAACAGAAGTAGTAGCCGGAGTAACAACTTTCTTAACAATGGCTTATATAATGTTTTTAAATCCATTTATCTTGTCGGGTGAATTTGCTGGTCCGGAAAAGGGATTTTTTGATTTTGGGTTTGTTTTTACCGCTACAATATTAGCAACTGCTATTGCATGCTTCATAATGGGTTTCATGGGAAAAACATGGCCAGTGGGTCTTGCACCAGGCATGGGGATTAATGCATTTGTAGCCTTCGGTGTTGTTGGTGGGATGAAATATACGCCGGCTGAAGCTTTAGCTACAGTTTTGCTTGCAGGTATATTCTTCTTGTTAATTTCACTCACTCCCATTAGAGCTTGGATAATTAACTCTATTCCTAAAAGTTTAAAACTCGGAATTGGAGCAGGAATAGGTCTTTTCTTAGCTATCATTGGTTTAGAAATAATGGGCGTTGTTGGTGATCATCCTGTAACATTGGTAACACTAGGAAACATTAAACATCCTCTTGTATTGTTAGGTTGTCTAGCATTTGTGGTGATGATTGTTTTAGAAAAACTTAAAGTAAAAGGTAATATCATTATAGGAATTTTGTTCTTTAGTTTGCTAGCTTGGCTGCCTATGTGGGAATGGACAGGCGCAACAATTAAAGATGGTGCATCTTTAGCAAAATTTAATGGTATTTTTTCTTCTCCACCACCAATAGGTTATTTGTTCGATGCTTTTGCTGGTTTTAGTGCTGGAAAAGTTTTTACAGCGAGTGGTATAACTGTAATATTTACACTCTTCTTTATTGATTTCTTTGATACAGCTGGAACTTTAACGTCAGTTGCAAACGTTTCTGGAAAAGTTGACAACAAAGGTAAAGTTAAAGATATAGAAAAAGCTATGCTTGCTGATAGCGTTGGAACTGTAGCTGGAAGTCTCTTAGGAACGACAACTGTTACTAGCTATGTGGAATCTGGTGCTGGTGTTAAAGCTGGTGGCAGAACCGGTATGACTTCGCTTGTTATTGGCGCCCTATTCCTTTTGTGTTTAGGATTTGCTCCTTTAGCAACTAGCTTACCAAAAGAAATTGACGGGGCTGCTTTAGTGTATGTTGCTGTTCTTTTTGTTAGAAATATTACTGACATACAGTGGGAAGATATAGCTGAATCGGCGCCAGCAGTTTTGGCTATGATTACTATGCCTTTAACTTATAGTATTAGCAACGGTATCGCTTTAGCTTTCATTGCCTATGCATTAATTAAAATACTAAGTGGTAAGGCTTCTACAACTTCTCCAGCAATATGGTTGGTTGCAGCACTAAGTGTTTTGAGCTTTGCAGTAGCCTAGAATATTAAATATTATTTAAAAAAAGGGTTGGATGAAAATCTAACCCTTTTTTTTATGTTTGTTTTTCAATTCTTCAATTCTAATTTCTTCGTAATGTTCAAAAGGTTGTACAATCCATGGATCACTTTTTAATCTAACAGCGCAATAATCTGGTTCAAATGTAGATTTTTTTTTCTTCCATAGGGTGGCTGTTTTTATGTCCTCAATTTTATCTTTTATTGGTTCATATTTTTTTAACCAATCTACACTTTTGTTTAGAGTAATTCCTGTGTCTGAAAGATCATCGCACAATAGTATTTTTCCTCCCATATTTTTTGCAATAGAGCTCATCTCTCTAGAAAATACTATGTTTCCTTGTTCATCCTCAACTCCCTTCCCGCTATAAGATTCAACAGCTAGGTAGGCACATTTTAATTTAAAAACTCTACTCAAAACATCTATCATGGGGGCTGCTCCACGCATTATACCAACAAGCAATGTGGGTTTATAACCGCTATCATGAACCATAATGGCCAATTTTTCTACGATCTTATTGTATTCATCCCATGAAACAATTAATTTTTCTGACATATTAATTCTGCTATCATAGTTAAAAAAAACTTAATTAAAAAGGAGAAAATTTATGCCAAAAGCCTACTGGATAAGTTTGTATACAAAAATTGAAAATCAAGAAAATCAAAAAAAATATGCTAAAACTGTAACTCCTATTATCAAAAATTATGGGGGCATCCCTCTTGTTAGGGGAGGAAAATATAAGGTTTATGACGGGAATAACTTCCCAAGAACAGTGGTTTGGGAATTTCCTAGCTACGAAAAAGCAATCGAATGCCATAATTCCAAAGAATATCAGGCTGGTTGGGATCTAACCAAAGAAACCAGTACGAGACACATGCAGATAGTTGAAGGATTTAGTACTGAATAGGTTCATTATCTATTGATCGCCAAAAATACCAAGTTGCTACAGAACAGTAAGGTGAAAATTTTTTTTGAAGTTTTTTTACAAAACTCTTTGGAGGTAAATATCTTTTTTTATAATTAATAGAGATAGCTCTAAGTAAACCTATGTCTTGAACTGGCCATATGTTTGGTCTGTTAAAAAAGAAAAGTAGTGCCATTTCAGCTGACCATCTTCCAATCTGTCTTAGACTAGAAAGATAAATAATTGCTTCTTCATCATCCATTTTTTTTATTAGTCTTGGATCAAAGGATTTATCCAAAATTTTTTCTGCTAAACTTTTTATTCCTAATGCCTTTTGTCGACTTAAACCACATTTCCTCAAAGATCCCAGGGAAAGTCTTGAAACAATTTTTGGATTAATTTTTCCCTTGCATTTTTTTTGAAACTTAGAAAATACTGAATCAGCTGCTGCAGTTGAAATTTGCTGGCCTACTATTGATCTTGAAAGAGAATAAAAAAAGTTATTTCGAGTAGTTAAATGACCTTTGTGGGATCTAATCAATTTGGACATGACTCTATCTTTTTTGGAAAGATATTTTTTAGACTTTTCCCACCACCTAGGCTTCATACTCTTGGTGCCATAACTTGTTTTTTTAATGTTGCTTCCCTTCTAAAGATTATAAATGAGCTTATCACAATCAAGCTAGCACCAAATAAAGTCATCGATTTCGGCACTTCGCTGAAAATTAAATAGCCTGCCACAACTGCAACTATTAAAGATAAGTATTTAATAGGAGAAACAAGGCTTGCATCTGCCAGTCTATAGCTTTGCGTAAGCAATAGATTTGCTATACCTCCTGATAAACCAAGTATTACAAATAAAAGTGCTTCGTAGGGTGTCGGCCAAATCCAACCATTTACAATAGTACCAAGAGCTACCAAAAGAGATAACAGAGAAAAGTAAAGTGCGATTAAATAATTTGGTTCAGTTTTTGATAAGATTCTTATGCTTATTGCAACATTTGCAAAGCCCAATGAAAATATAACTGGAAAGATATAGTAAAGATTCGCCTCTTGAAAAGCAGGACGAACTATAAATAACATTCCTATAAAACCGATTAAAACGGCAGACCATCTTCTTATACCCACTTTTTCTGAAAGAAAAATTACAGACATTATTGTTACAAACAAAGGTCCGGTAAAAGTTAAACTAATTACGTCGGCTAGTGGTAAATTTCTTAAAGCAACAAATAAAGCGATAATAGCAATTGTTCCACTAACGGCTCTGAAAGCATGAAGGATTGGTCTCTTAGTTTTATAAAATGTAAAAATTTTATTCTTAGGTATTAAAAAGAGAATTGGTATCATTCCAAAAAAAAATCGCATAAACAAAACTTGCCCAAATGGAACATTGTCTAAATATTTAACTATTAAATCCATGCTGCTAAAACAGATTACAGATCCAACCATGTATAAAACAGCTTTTTGAGATTTTGTGAGCAAATTTACCGCCTTTAATTAATCCAATTAACATAATAGAATTTAAATTAAATGGAAACTGGAATATTTGGCGCTGGTTGCTTCTGGAAGCCTGATTTAGAGTTTGAAAAACTCAAAGGAGTTAAAAAAACAGAAGTAGGTTATTGCGGTGGTAACGAATCAAAAACAACTTATGAAAAAGTCTGCACAGGTACAACAAATCATGCGGAAGTTGTAAAAGTTTATTATGATGAAAATATTATTTCCTATGAAGAATTATTAAACTTTTTTTTTAAAATTCATGATCCAACAACTCTTAATAGACAGGGGCCAGATACAGGCACTCAATATAGAAGCGAAATTTTTTATACTAAAGAAAAACAAAAAGAAATTGCAGAAAAAGTTACAGAAAAAATAAATAAAGAATTTAAAGGAAAAATTGTAACAAAAATTTCAAAGGAATCGAATTATTGCAGAGCTGAAGATTATCATCAAAAATATCTTAAAAAAAAAGGAGTGTTGTGAACTTAGTTACAACCGATTGGTTAGAATCTAATTTAGATAAGGTAAAAATATTTGATGCTAGTTGGCATATGCCTTCTACAAAACGTAATGCCAAAAAAGAATATACCAATAAACATATTCAAGGAGCCATGTTCTGGGATGTTGATGAACATAGCGATAAAAACTCTTCTTATCCGCACATGATGTCTAGCTCTGATTATTGGACTAAAATGTTATGGTCTTATGGAATTAAAAATGAGGATCATATTATAGTATATGATTTTAGCGACGTATACAGTTCTTGCAGATTATGGTTTTCTCTTAAATATTTTGGTCACAAAAAAGTTTCTGTTTTAGATGGTGGTATGAAAAAATGGCTTAAAGAAAATAAAAATACTACAAATAAATTAGAAAAAATTAAAAAGATAGATAGTTATCGTGTAAATGAAAATACGGTATGGATTAAAAATAAAAAAGACATAGATGAAAATATAAAAAAAATTTCTTTTCAAACAGTTGATGCCAGAAATCGTGAACGTTTTGAGGGAAAGGTAGACGAGCCTCGTCCTGGATTAAAAAAAGGTTCTATCATAGGTTCAAAAAATATTCCTTTTAAAGACTGTATTGATTCTAAAACAAATACTTTTAAGACAAAATCTGAATTAATTAAGATTTTTAATAAAAATAAGGTAGATTCTTCTAAGCCTATTGCTTTTACTTGCGGTTCAGGAATGACAGCCTGTGTTTTAGGTATGGCATATTCTATAATTAGTGGTAAAAATGCTGTGATTTATGATGGCTCTTGGGCGGAATATGGAAAAAAATGAAAAGATCTAAAAAAGTAACTATAGGAATTATAATATTTTTTATCATCGTTGCTACTGTAATCGGTGGCAGAACAGCAATGGGTGTTTATTTTAAAAAAAAATTTGGTAAGCGACCGCCTCCAGGAGTGATAGTTGAAATAGTCTCTGAAAAAAAGTTTAGCCAAACGATCGAAAGCTATTGTACAGCATTGAGTAGTAAAACTACTTCTTTTAAAATTAAAAAAAGTGAGCTACTAGAACCAATCAAGTTTAAAAAAGTAAAAAAAGGAGGGGAAATTGCTAAATTACAAAATAAAACTATTACCGCCCCTTTTACGGGAATGCTTGGTACTCGCGGTATAAGCTCTTCGATTCTTGGAACTGATTCTATGATAGTTACTCTTGACGACTCTAAAAGAATACTTTGTGACTTACAAATTCCTGAGGTTTTTGCTGCTGTCTTAAAAAAAGGTCTAAAAGTTAACGCAAAATTTTTGGCCTACAAAAATAAATTATATAGGGGAACTATTATTTCCCATGCTTCAAGAATAGATGCTCAAACTCGTAGTATTTTGGCCAGAGCACAAATCAATAATAAAGATCTTGAAATTCTTCCTGGTTCGTTACTAGATATTGAGCTTCTTTACGATGAAAAAGAAACGCTTTCTGTGGCGGATACAAGCATCATTTTTGAAGATGAAAAAAAGTTTGTTTATAAAATCTTAGAAAATAACATAATTGAAAAAACAGAAGTCAAGACTGGAATAAGGAAAGGAGGCAATCTTGAAATATTGGAGGGCCTAAGTGTAAATGATAAAATTGTTAAAGAAGGTTTAACTAGACTTGCTGATGGCATGATTGTTAAACCTATAATAAAATAAAATGCATAATTTTTGTTTGCTTAATATAAAGAGACCTGTTTTAAGTTCTGTTTTTTCTTTGTTACTTGTGGTTTTTGGTCTCTATACTTTTTTTGAACTTAGCACGAGAGAACTGCCAAAAAACCTTCAACCTCCAGAAGTTGTCATTTCCACTAAATATACCGGTGCTAGTCCTTCAATAATTTCGTCTGAAATATCAGAGCCAATTGAATTGGCGGTTGGTGGTGCGGAAGGTATTAAGTCGATTGATACATTATCTGAAATTGGAAAAAGTACTATAAAAATTGAATTTTTCACCAGTATTGATGTGGATGATGCCGCAAATGATATTCGAGAAAGAATTGCAAGAATTATAGATAACTTACCTGAAGATAGTAAAGCTCCTGAAGTAAGAAAAGCTTCAGCAGGATTCTCTACGAGTATGTGGCTTTCTGTAAGCAGTACTTCCTGGAACTCTTTAGATATTGGTGACTATGTAAAAAGAAATTTAGTCGATGCCTTTAGTTCTGTTCCTGGAACAGGAAGAGTAATTGTGGGAGGAATAAATGAAAAAGCCGTAAGAGTTTATCTTAACCCAGTTAAACTCAGTGCGAATGATTTAGATATTAGAGAAGTAGAAAGTTCCATAAGAAAAAATAATGTTGCTGTACCTGCGGGAACAATTGAAGCAAGCAACGTAGATCTTACGCTTGATCTTGGAAAAACCTACACAGATATTAATTCTATTAAAAAGCTTCCAATAAAAAAAATTAAAGGAAAAATTATAACTTTGGGAGATTTAGGGGAAGTTAAATATGGTCCAGTTTCTGAAAAAACCTTATTCAAATCACAAAGTCCAGATGCATTAAACGAAAATACCGTTGGAATAGGTATATACGCACGAACAAACGAAAGTACTGTAACACTTTCAAGAAATATAAGAGAGAAAATTGAAGAAGTAGAAAAAACACTCCCTGATGGTCTTAAATTATCAGTAAGCTTTGACAGAGCAACTTACATTAAAGAAGCCATTCAAATGTGTTACCAATCAATCATTTTAGCTTTAGTTTTAGTTGTTGGAATCATTTACCTTTTTTTAGGAAACATAAGAGCCACAATTGTTCCGGCCATAACTTTGCCTGTCAGTTTAATCGGGGCTTGTCTTGGTTTGTGGATTTTTGGTCTTACCATCAACGTTTTTACACTGCTTGCTATCATACTAAGTGTGGCCATCGTAACTGACGATAGTGTTGTTATGACAGAGTCAATTTATCACAGAGTTGAACAAGGAGATACTTCTCTTGTAGCAGCCGCTACAGGATCTAAAAATGTTATTTTTGCAATTTTATCAACAAGTATTATACTTTTAGCAACATTTGCACCCTTGCTATTTATTGGTGGAATTAGTGGAACTTTATTTAGAGAAATGGCAATAACCCTTTCGATTACAATTGTAATAAGTACCTTTACAGCTCTTTCGATCGCACCAATGTTAGGATCAAAGTTACTTAACAAAAAAAAATCTAAATCAAAGATAGTTTTAAAGTTTGAAAGATTGTTTGATTCTTTTGGACACTTTTATTCCGAAACTTTAAAGTATTGGATAAAAAAACCAAAAACTATAGTTTGGTTTATGATTTTTGTAGTTACCTTTGCTGCTTTTCTTTTCAAATTTACTCCTAAAACTTTACTGGAAAAAGATCCAGATAGAGGGGTTTATTTGGTTTTTGGAAAAACTGATGAATCTTCTTCTTTTGAATATACGGTCGATAAAGCTGAAAAAGTTGAAAAAAGATTATTGCCACTTTTACAAGATGAAAATGAACCTTATCAAAAATTAATTATGAGGGTGCCTGGATTTGGTAGGTCTTCACAATCATATAATAGCTTTATAATAATAGCCTTGCTAGATAACTGGAGCGACAGAAAAGATAGTGCACAAAAAATTGTTAGGAAGGCTATAGGAAAAATTGTTACCGTTCCAGGTACAATGGCATTTCCATTAACCCCTAATTCAGTTCGTGTAAGTAATTATCAAAAACCAGTTGTAGTAACTATGACGGGGCCTTCCTATGAAAGTTTATACAAATGGCAAAATTCTGTAATGAAAGAATTAAGAAAGAACAGAGGTTTAGCTGATATAACCTCTGATTACTCTAAAAATAAGCCAGAGGTTCAACTAGTGATAGATGAAAATAAAGCAAAAGATCTGGGTCTTTCTACTCAAGCAATTGGAAAATCTATAGAAACTTTATTCTCCGGAAAAAATGTAACAACATTAAATGAATCGGGAAAGGAATATCCTATAATTTTACAAGCAGATCTTAAGGACAGAAGAAGAACTGAAAGTCTAAGCAAAATATTTGTACGTTCCGAAACTACAGGTAAGTTAATATCATTGGCCAACGTAGTCAGTTTTCAGGAGAGAGGTTCTGCAAAACTATTAACGCGCTACCAAAGATCTAAATCAGTAACCCTTACCGCGCGATTAGTAGGCGGATATACTCTAAATGAAGCACTAAATTTTATTGAAAAAACAATTGATAATGAGGCACCTACAGCTGGAATTTTTTATAAAGGAAAATCTCTAGATCTTAAAGAGTCCTCGAGTGAGTTAATGGTAATTTTTTCTTTGGCTCTGGTAAGTGCCTATTTAGTAATGGCTGGTACTTTCAACGCTTGGAGACAGCCTTTTGTAGTTATGTTAACAGTACCTTTGGCAGCTTTAGGGGGTTTAATTTTTATTCTTTTATTCAATAGTACAATAAATATTTTCTCTCAAATTGCTTTGGTTGTACTCATTGGTATTGCTACTAAAAATAGTATTTTGATAGTTGATTGGGCGAACCAACTTAGAATTAAAGGAAAGAGTGTTGAAAATGCTATAGTTGAGTCTTGTATGAGAAGATTTAGACCAATTATGATGACAAGTTTATCTACTCTTATTGCTATGGTCCCTCTAATAGTTGGAAATATTGGTCCAGGCGCCGGCGAAGGAATAAGATTAGCTGTAGGTTGTACAATATTTGGGGGAATGCTAATTAGTACTTTTCTAACTTTATTTACTACCCCTGTATTCTATTTGCTGCTTTGTAAAAATTCTAAAAGGATGGATGAAGTTGACATTCAACTGGGTAAAGAATTTAGTAAATAATATATTTTTTCCTATTTAACTTATTTTGGCACTGCGTTAATTGTTTTCTGTATGTTGAAGCAATTTCTTTCACTGATTTAGCATAAATAATAGCTTTCTTATCTTTTGAGTAATTTTTGTAATCGCCCCAACCTTTGTAATAGGCAAGATATTGTCGGTAAGCATCATTCTTAGGTATCTTTAATAATTTATGAGTCTTGTTTATATACCAGCCAATAAAGTTTACTGAATCTTTAAATCTCGCTCTGGTAGTTAATTTAATTCCAGTTTCTTTTTTATACTGTTCCCAAGTACCTTTGATGGCTTGCGAGTAACCAAAAGAACTTGATTTACGTTTATATGGAATCACTTTAAATAATTTATGTCGAGGGGGTTTTGCCAACCAATTAAAATCACTTTCTTTTTTCACAAATGCTAGCTGAATATAAATTGGAACACCCCATTTCTCTTCAACCTTTTTAGTATGCTTGTACCATAAATAGCGATCTTCAAAAATCGCACAGCTATTTTTAGTGTTTTTAGGTACAGAGGAACAGGCTGTAATAAAGAATAATAAAATTAATAAATAAAAATTTGTTTTTCGAATCACTTAATCATTATACTAAATAAATTCGGACTTGGCTTTTTCATTAAGTTCGTTCATTTTTTTTCTAATGTCTTCGTCTGAAACACTATGATCTTTTAGATCTGTTTTGATTTTTCTAAAAACATCTTCGTCCCCTGCTTCTTGAAAATCAGCTTTGATCACAGATTGAATATATTCTTTTTCCTTATCTGGATTATATCCAAGCTTTTGTGAAACCCATTGACCAAGATATTTATTTCTTTTTGCAGCAACCTTGAATTTCAACTCTTCGTCATGCGCAAATTTTTTCTCAAAGGATTTCTTTCGTTCATCAAATTTTTCCATTTTTTAACCTTTTATAAAAAAATATTATAACAATAGCTAATAATGTTCCAAGTAAATTTGCAAAAAGATCTAAAGATTGAAAAGATCTATTGGGTATAATTAAATGAGATAATTCTAAAAATACAGATAGAATTAATAAAAAAATTACAGTTTGGATAAAACTAACCCCTCTCATATAACTAATCAAACCAAGTACTGATAGATAAAGAAAAGCCAATGTATGGTTAATAGATGTGCCGATAGGATTTGGAATAAAATCTGGTTGTTGACCTAAATCTTTATACAGGAAATATCCTATTAGACTTCCGGGAAAAAGATAAAGTATTAACAGTCCGGCTAGTGAAAAATAATACAAATAACGAACTATACGGATTTTATAATCCATTTTAAAAAATCCGTATTTCCATTTTTGATATCAAAAAAGATAACGCATGGAACTTCGTAACTGTGTAATTTTTTAACACCCTTAATAATTTTTTGTACATTTTTATTCATTGTCTTTCCTACAATCAAAATTTCTTTCGCTTTTGTTACTTTTCCTTTCCAAGAAAATATTGAATCGACATTGTGAATAATATTTGCACAAGCAACGAGTTTATTTTTTACAAGAAATCCGGCTATTTTGAATGCCTCTTTCTTTTTTGGGCAAGTAATGTAAAAGAATTTAATACCTTTCATATTAATAATTTAATATATTAAATATATTATTTTCAATTAACAAATATTTAATGGGAAAACTTGTAGCAATTAGACATGGACAGAGCATTTGGAACGCAGAAAATCGTTTCACAGGCTGGGTTAATGTTGGCTTGTCAGAAAAAGGTGTGATCGAAGCTGAAAAATCTGGAAAATTATTAAAAGAATTAAATTTGAGCTACGATATCTGTTTTACATCCTATCTTAATCGGGCAATAAAAACTCTGGAAATAGTATTGAAGGTTTTAGGTAAAGACAACAAGTATACAAAAGCTTGGGAGCTCAATGAAAGACATTATGGAGCTTTGACAGGTTTAAATAAGGCTGAAACAAAAAAAAAACTAGGCGAAGAACAATTTAAAAAATATAGAAGATCTTGGGACAATTCTCCTGAAAATTTGGATAGAGAATCTAAATATAGTTCACATAAAGATCCTTTATACAAAGGTTTAAACAGTGTACCTGATACAGAATCTTTAAAAAATACTTATGACCGTGTTGTACCCTATTTTGAAAAAAATATCGAAAAATATCTAAAACAAAATAAAAATGTTATTCTTTCTGCTCATGGAAATTCGATTAGAGCCTTGAGTAAAAAAATTTTTAATATATCTGACAAAAATATCAATTTGCTTGAAATACCAACAGGAAACCCCTTGGTAATTGACTTTAATAATTCAGGTAAAGTCCTAAATGCAAAGTACTTGGATGAATCTAGAAAAACTAAAATAATATCTAATCAATAACTTTTTTATTTAATTTTTTATATATTTTATAGTTATTGATATGAAAAAATTTATTTTGACTAGTAACTCCAATAAGATTCCTCTCTCTTATTAACTCATTCCAAACTTTATTCATAGAAAAAGGTTTAATTTTTCTTTTTTTAAAAACAGATCTATTAATAATTTGAGCTCCAGTATAAATAAATTTATTATTTTTTTGTTTTAAAATTTCATTTTTGGAGTTTAAATTAAAATCGCCTTTGAATGATCTGTCATAGCTTTTCTTTTTTGAAACTAAAAGCATTACTGGCTTCTTGTTTTTTAAATATATTTTTTCAAGTTTTCTAAACTCCTTTTTATATCCCTTTCTCCAAATAGTATCTGGATTTAAAACAAAAAATATTTGATTTTTTAATTTTTTTGATGCATTCAAAATTCCACCACCTGTATCTAAAATCTTTTTTCTTTCTACAACTACATTGATTCTAGAAGAAAACTTTTTTCCTTTTACAAAATTAATAATTTCTTTATGAAGATGGTGTGAATTAATCACAATATGCTTGATGCCTAGAGAGCTTAAAAATTTAATACTATTCTCTAATAAAGTTACACCATTAATTTTCACAAGCGGTTTGGGAATCGTTTTGGTAATTGGAAGCATTCTTTTTCCAAATCCAGCACATAAAATTATAGCTTTTTTTGTTTTCATTAAAAAAAATTTTTCTTTCTTATTTTGTTACTAACAGACTTTTTTAGAAGGAAATTTAATTTTTTAAATTCTTTATTCTGAAGTCTTAACTGAATTAATCTCCATGTATATGGCATATACTTTAAATATTTAGGTTTTTTGTCCCTTTTATAAAGTCTATAAAAAATACCCAAAATTTTTAAATTTCTTTGGATAGATAAAATATTAAAATCATTTTTGAGTAAATATTCTTCTTCATTTTTAAGTTTAGATTTTTGTAAATAATATTGGAACATTTTATTTTTTAATGAACTTTTTATTTTTATTCTTACATCGTCTAAGAGAGAAACTAAATCATAAAGAGGATTTCCTATAATGGCATCCTGAGTATCAATAAGACATAATTTATTTTTTTTTAATAAAATATTAGAAACATGAAAATCTCTATGGACAAAAAACTTATTCTTAAAATAAATATTTTTATATAATTTATTTAGTTCATTTTTTATCAATTTTTTGTACCTTTTAGCTTTTATTTTTCCTAAAACTCCCTGCAGATACCAATCAAAGAATAAATCGGATTCTTTGTGTAAAGCATTAATATTATAACTAATTAATTTAATATATTTCTTGTTTTTAATCTTGAGTTTAAATCTAGGTTTTATTTTTTGTATTTTTATAATTAAGTCTATGCATTTTTTATAAATTTTTGAATTATCTTTTGATTTTTTTGCATATGTTAAAAGAGTTTTGTCTCCTAAATCCTCAATTTCCATTATGCCTTCCCTGTAATTTTTACTTATTAATTTTGGTGTATAAATACCATTTTCTCTTAGAAATTTATTTACTGTTGAATACGCTATAAGATTTTTGAATATTTCCTTTTTAGCGGTAACAATAATTGATGTTTTTTTTCCCTTATAAAATCTAAAAAATTCTCTAAATGAAGCATCACTATTTATTTTTTTTAATTTAAATTTCATTTATTTTAAAATTTTTCCACTTCCCAAAACCTTTAAAATCAATTTTTCTATGTTCATCCTCTTTTTCATAAAAAAGAGAAACTTCTAATCTATCATTAATATTTTTTTTTATTACTTGTGGCCACTCAATAATAGTTACGGTTTTTTCAAGATTTTCGTAAAATCCCAATTGATCCAAATCCTTATTTGACTCTACTCTGTAAAAATCATAGTGCATTATCTTATATGATTCAATTTCATATTCATGAAGAATATTGAATGTTGGACTTAAAATTTCTGTCTTAGCTAGTTTATGTTTATCTTGTAGTTGATGTATCAGATTTCTTGTAAATGTGGTTTTTCCAGATCCAAGCTCACCAAAAAGAAATATGCAGTCTTTTGAGGATAATTGATTTAAAACTTTTTTAGTTATTTTATTTAATTGGGATAATTTATATTTAAGCATTGGCTACTAGTTAGTAGCGATAATTTTCAGATTTAAATGGCCCCTTTACATCAACATTTATATAATCTGCTTGATCTTTAGAAAGTTTTGTCAATTTAGCTCCGACCTTATCTAGATGAAGCATAGCAACTTTTTCATCTAAATGCTTGGGTAAAACATAAACTTTCTTATCGTATTTTTTATAATTCTTCCAAAGTTCTATTTGTGCTATCACTTGATTTGTAAAAGACGCACTCATTACAAAACTTGGGTGGCCTGTAGCACAACCTAAATTAACCAAACGACCTTCTGCTAAAAGTATAATTCTTTTTTTGTCTGGAAACTCTATTTCATGAACTTGTGGTTTAATTTCTGTCCACTTGTAATTTTTTAAAGCCTCGACTTGTATTTCGTTATCAAAGTGTCCAATATTACAAAGTATTGAACGATCTTTCATTTTACGCATGTGGTCGGCATTAACTATATCTTTGTTGCCGGTAGCTGTAACAACTATATCGGCTTTTCCTATAGCGTCATCCATTAATACCACTTCATATCCCTCCATTGCAGCTTGGAGAGCACAGATAGGATCGGCTTCTGTAACCATAACTCTCGCGCCACTTTGTCTTAGTGATGCTGCGCTTCCTTTTCCTACGTCTCCAAATCCAGCAACAATGGCTATTTTACCTGACATCATAACATCTGTGGCCCTTTTTACTCCATCCACTAAACTTTCTCTACAGCCATATAAATTATCAAATTTAGATTTTGTAACTGAATCATTTACATTTATAGCGGGTACTAAAAGTTTCTTTTGGGATTCCATTTTTTTTAAAGCTTTGATTCCAGTTGTCGTTTCTTCGGAAAGACCTCTAACTGACTTTAAAAGATCTTTATATTCCTTGTGCATTAAAGCTGTTAGGTCCCCACCATCATCTAGGATCATGTTTGGTTTCCAATCTTTTTTACCCTCAATGGTTTTTTTAATACACCACCAATATTCCTCTTCTGTTTCCCCTTTCCAGGCAAAAACAGGAATCCCAGCTTTAGCAATTGCTGCTGCAGCATGATCTTGTGTAGAAAAAATATTACAAGATGACCATCTAACTTCTGCGCCTAACTCAATTAACGTTTCTATTAAAACCGCTGTCTGAATGGTCATATGTAAACATCCTAAAATTTTTGCACCTTTTAACGGATTTTTTCCTTTGTATTCTTTTCTAAGCGCCATTAGACCAGGCATTTCTGATTCGGCTATCGAAATTTCTTTCCTGCCAAAATCTGATTGTGAAATATCTTTTACTTTAAAGTCTTGTGTCATAAAAAATCTTTTAACAATTTAATTTAATCCAATCAAGCTAGGATTGTTTAATTATGCTTTTTAGGTAACTGTATTTCGATTTCTGCGCCATTTTTACCATCTATTCTATTTGAGGCTTTAACGGTTCCTCCATGCATTTCAACTATGCTTTTTACAATATTTAAACCAAGACCAGAATGTTCGCCAAATTTTTCAGGTCTGTTACTGTAAAAACGCCTAAATATCTTTTCTGTGTCGCTTTCTTTAAAACCTGGCCCATTATCTTTGATCTTAATTAAGATTTCATCATTACTGGCATTTATATCAATAAGTATTTCACTGTTTTCGGGGCTAAAAGAAATAGCATTATCGAGTAAATTCGCTAACACTTGTTCTAGTCTATTGCCTATTCCTTTAAGTTTTAGCTCGTGTCCATTTGGCTTTTGTCTAGTCACTTTAAATTTTATTTTTTTTTCGGTTACGCTTCCATTGCTTTTAAATTCATCCACGACATTTTCTACCAAAGATTTTATGTCTAAAATTTTCATTTTTTCTCTTGATAAAGATGCTTCATCTTTAAGCATTTGTGAATAATCAGTTATTAATCTTTCTATTCTCTCCACATCATGACTTAAAATCTTAATTAATTTTGCTCTGTCATTTTTATCTGAGGTGTTGTCTAGTAATTCAGATGCTCCTTTGAGAGATGCTAGTGGATTTCTGATTTCATGGGCTAAATCAGCTGATGAATTTTCTGCGCGTTTTGTTCTCTCTTGTAAATCTCTAGTCATATTATTCAAAGATCTTGATAATAGTCCAAGTTCATCACTTCTATAAAGAAATTTTTCTATTCTTCCAAAAGACTCATCTTTAGATTTAATGGACTCAGTATATCCAACTAGCGCTGAAATTGGTTTAAGAATATATCTATTAAGAAAAATTGAAAAAATAAAAATTGCAATCCCAATTGCAAATACAGTTCTAAGAATAAAATTTCTTCTTTCCTCAACAGCAGTTAAAATTTCATTTGCCTGCTCTGTTACCATTATGTATCCAAGAAGTTCTCCTTCAACATTTACATCGTTAAGCGTTTTTACATAAAAGTTATTATTTTCCTCTATTTTAAAAATATATGGTTGATTTTTCTTTTTGTTTTCCAAATTTAATAAATTTTTATTATTTTCTTCAGAAAGCCTTTCTTCTGTAAGTTTTTTTTCTGTGGTTTCTAAATCTTCGTTTATATTTTCAAGTAATACAGTATCTGATTTTTGAAAGACCGACTGATCTAAATCTAATACATTGCTATCACCAATTAATGAACCATTTAAATCATAAAATTGTACTCTTTCTAAATTTTGAAAAAGGAATCGTGTGGACAATAAAAAATTTTTTAAGCTTTCTGAGTTAAAATCTATTTTCAATCTCTCAATATGATTTGAGGTATTATTGATAATTACTGTATGTTTTTCAACACGTTGCTTTACTAAATTTGGTTGGATTGCTCTTAAATAAAAAAAAGTAAATAAACCTAAAACTAGAAAAATAAAAAAATTAAAAAAAAGAAATTTTCTAAGAATTGAAGATGAGTTTTTTACTAATTGCATTAATTAACATTCCATCTATATCCACTACCATATCTGGTTTCAATAGAAGAAAATTTTTCGTCAACTTTTTTAAATTTTTTTCTTATTCTTTTGATGTGACTATCAATCGTCCTATCTTCGATATCGGTGTTTTCTTTGTAAGCAATATCCATAAGATGAGCTCTTTCTTTTATAACACCTGGTCTCTGCGCAAGTTCTTTCACAATTAAAAATTCTGTAGTTGTAAGTTTCTCGGGTAATGCCTTACCATTCCACTCACACTCAAGTTGATTGGGATCAAGTTTTAATTTTCCATGTACAATTAAATTTTTTATTTCCTGAGAAATATTGGTTTTTTTTCTTAACTGTACTCTTATTCTTTCAATTAAAACTTTAATGGAAAAACCTCCAGATTTTTTAATAAAATCATCTGCTCCTAATTTTAAACCAAGAAGCTCATCAACCTCTTCGTCCTTGGAGGTCAAAAAAATAATAGGAATGGACATTTTCTTTCTCACCCTTTTTAATAATTCTTCTCCATCCATCCTAGGCATTTTTATATCTATAATAGCTAAATCGGGAGGATTTCTTGATAAACCAACTAAAGCACTCTCACCATCTATATATGTTTGGACTTTGAAACCTTCTCTTTCAAGAGCCATGCTTATCCCTGTTAAAATATTTCTGTCATCATCAACAAGTGCTATAGTTTTAGACATGATAGTATCCTAATAGTTTAAAATAAATTGTCAAAATTTAGGCATCAGTGTGCTTCTTCCCAATTATTACCTGAATTTATATTTACATCCAACGGTATAGTAAACATGTGATATTCAGAACTTGATATTGATTCCATGGCGCTTTTAACTGTTTTCTCAACTACACTTTGATTCTTTTTTGAACATTCTAGGACTAATTCATCATGAATTTGTAAAAGCATTTTAGTATTTGAAACTTTATTTGATTTAATTAGTTCATCTATTTTGAACATTGCAAGTCGGATTATATCAGCAGCAGAGCTTTGGATAGGAGCATTAATAGCTGCTCTTTCTTGAAAACTTCTAATGTTAAAATTTTTATCGTTTATGCCCTTTAAGTGAATTCTTCTTCCAAAAATATTGTTTACATAACCATTTTTTCTACAAAACTTAATTGTGGAGTCCATATATTCTTTGATTTCAGGAAATTTTTTAAAATAAGAATTTATAAAATCTAAAGCCTCTTGGTTAGAAACTGATATTTGTTTAGCAAGACCATACTGAGTTATGCCATAAATAATACCAAAATTAATTGTCTTTGCTTTTCTTCTTAAATTTGTATCTACATTTTTTAATGGAACATTAAATACCTGGCTTGCTGTTAAACTATGAATGTCCTCTTTGTTAATAAAAGCTTTTTTTAGTTGTTTAACGTCTGCTATATCAGCCAATATTCTCATTTCAATTTGATTATAATCTGCCGATATTAAAATATTATTTTTTTCTGCAACAAACGCTTTTCTAATTTCACGTCCATCTTCTGTTTTTACTGGAATATTTTGAAGATTTGGGTCACTAGAAGCTAACCTACCTGTATTTGTTGCGCCTAAAAGAAAAGAAGTATGAACCCTTTTTGTATTAGGATTTATATGATCTTGTAAAGCATCAGTGTATGTATTTTTTAATTTAGACAACTGCCTCCAATCAAGAACTAGGCTAGGAAATTTGTGGCCTTTAAAAGCTAGATCTTCCAAAATTGATGCACTTGTTGCCAAACTTCCCTTTTTAGTTTTTTTTAAATTAGTGATTTTTAAATCATTATAAATTATTTCACCTAACTGCTTGGGAGACCCAATATTAAATTTTTTCTTGGCTAAAGAATAAATTTTTTTTTCTATTTCCTTTATTTTTTTATCAAATTTTTTTGATAATTCTTTTAAATATATATTGTCTACTTTAATGCCGGCTAACTCTATTTCGGATAATATATTAATCATAGGTTTTTCAAATACTTCGTAAACTCTATTTAATTTTTCATTATCTAGCCTTTCTTTTAAAAATGTATAAAGTCTCAATGCAACATCAGCATCTTCTCCGGCATACTCTGTAGCTTGCTTTAAATTAACATCGGTAAAATTCATTTTACTTTTTCCTGAACCTACTAAATCTTTGAATGTTATTGTCTTGTGGTTTAGGTGAAGTTCGGAAAGAATGTCTAGGTTATGTCGGTTAATACCAGCATCCAATGTATAAGAAATCAGCATTGTATCCTCCATAGGATCTAGATTTATATTGTATTTTTTTAATATAATATTATCAAATTTAATATTTTGACCAACCTTCTTGATACTTTTATCTTCAAGAATTTTTTTTATTTTTTTTATTACTAAACTTATTTCTAAACATTTTTCACTCGAATGTTCTAAGGGAATATAGCAAGCTTTATTTGGTTCATAGCAGAAAGAAAGGCCAACCAAGTTTGCCTCTACTGGGTTTACAGATGTTGTTTCAGTGTCTACCGAAATTAAAGGTTGTCCTTGTAATAGATCTATCCATTTGTCCAATTGTTTTTCACTTGTAATTGTTTCATAATTTTTCAGATCAAATAAATTTTTAGAAATTTTTGGCTGTTTATTTTCTTTTTGGTTTAATTCGCCATATATACTTATTGCCTGGCTAAGAAGCCTATTGAATTCCATTTCTCTTAGAAAGCTGTACAATTTATCTTTTTCGATATCTTTAATTATAAAATTTTCAATTTTATGCTGTACAGGAACATCTTCTTTCAAAATTACGAGTTTTTTACTTAATAAAGCAAAATCTTTGTTATTAATTAATGTCTCTTTTCTTTTTTTCTGAGTAATTTTTTCCAAATTTTTGAAAAGACCATCTAAAGTTTTATATTTATTAATTAATTCAGCTGCTGTTTTAATTCCTATGCCAGGAACTCCAGGTATATTATCTGACGAGTCTCCTGCGAGTGATTGAACATCAATAACTTGATTGGGTTTAACTCCAAATTTTTCTAAAACCTCTTTTTCTCCTATAATTTTACTTTTCATTGGATCAAATAACCTTATATTTTTTGAGACAAGCTGCATTAAATCTTTGTCAGAAGAAATTATAGTAACCTTGGCTCCTAAATTTATTATTTGTTTTGCATAAGTTGCTATTAAATCGTCAGCTTCGTAATTTAATTGCTCAACAGATGGAAGATTAAAAGCCTCTACTGCTTTTCTTATGTACCCGAATTGTGGAACAAGATCGTCTGGGGCCTCTGAACGATTAGCTTTATAATCTTTGTAAATTTCATTTCTAAAATTTTTCTTTGCTGAGTCAAATATTACTGCGAGGTGGGTAGGTTTATTTTCGGAATCATCAGATCTAACATCTTCTAATAACTTAAAAAGCATACTGCTAAACCCGCTTACAGCCCCAGTAGGAAGACCATCTATCTTTCTAGAAAGAGGGGGCAAAGCATAATAAGCTCTAAAAATATATCCTGAGCCATCAACCAAATAAAAATGATCAGTTTTTTTTATCGCACCCATGTTTTAATGATATCCTAATTTTTTTAATGATATAATAATATTAAAATATGAACAAAATTGCATTATCTGCTGAAAATCTTACTAAAATTTACAAAAATAATAATAATGTAGATAAGTCTACTTTGGCTTTAAACAAATTAAACTTGAAAGTGGAGTGTGGTGAAATCTTTGGTCTTTTGGGACCTAATGGAGCTGGAAAATCTACGTTTATAAATATACTTGCTGGAACTGTTATTAAAACGTCAGGGAAGGCAGAAGTTTGGGGGATCGACTTAGATGTTAATCCAAGACAAGTAAGAGCGTCAATAGGAGTTGTTCCTCAAGAAATTAATTTTGATCCTTTTTTTAGCCCAAAGAAAATGCTTGATCTCCATGCTGGTTTTTATGGAGTGAAAAAAAATGACAGAATTACAGAGCTGATATTAAAAATGGTATCTTTAGAAGAACAAGCTAATTCTTATACAAGAAGTTTGTCAGGTGGAATGAAAAGAAGACTTTTAATAGCGAAAGCAATGGTGCACCAACCTCCTATTTTAATTTTAGATGAACCGACTGCAGGTGTAGATGTTGAGCTGAGGAAAAACCTTTGGTCAAATGTAAAACAACTTAATAAACTTGGAGTAACTATTATTCTTACTACACAT
This sequence comes from uncultured Pelagibacteraceae bacterium, assembly GCA_902591045.1. Taxonomy (GTDB): domain Bacteria; phylum Pseudomonadota; class Alphaproteobacteria; order Pelagibacterales; family Pelagibacteraceae; genus Anoxypelagibacter. The sequence continues at coordinate 42,328 of CACIZC010000001.1, forward strand.
CAACTTTATGAGGCTCAAGAAATGTGTAATCGTATAGCTATCATCAACAAGGGAAACTTGGTGGCTTTAGATACGACAAAAAAACTACTTGAGCAAATAGAGACAAAAAAAATAAAATTTAAAGTTAAAAATTTGAATAATTTTGATAAGATTATTTTAAACAATGTGAAATTCACAAAAAGTGACGATGAAATAATAGCAACATATGATAAGAACAAATCTGGATTCGAAAAAATTATAGCTATTGTGAAAGAAAATGCTGAAATAATGGATATTTCAACAGATGATGGTGATCTCGAGGATATATTTTTAAAATTAACAAATGGCTAGATTTTTTCCTTAAATAAAGTAAGAATAAGATTATGGAGTTAATTAGAAATTTAAAAGAAACGTCTTTAGTAAAAAGTTTATTTCTAGCGATTTTGGGAACTATTCTTTTATCTATATCAGCAAAAATAAAAATACCATTTTGGCCAGTGCCTATGACCATGCAAACTTTTGTGGTACTTTTATTGGGGGTTTTATATGGGTGGAAACTCGCTTTATTCACTGTATCATTATATTTGTTTGAAGGCATAATGGGTCTGCCAGTTTTTGCCGGAACTCCAGAAAAAGGTATGGGTCTAGTTTATTTCACTGGACCAACCATGGGATATCTAATAGGTTTTTTAGTAGCAACTTCCTTAACGGGATTTTTCACTTTTAACAATAATTTTTTTATGAATTTTATAAAATTAGTGTTTTCAGTAAGTTTTATATATCTTTTGGGATTAGTTTGGCTAGGATCATTAATTGGTTGGGACAAACCAATATTCAAATTGGGCGCACAACCTTTTCTTTTAGCCGAATTGTTCAAAATTCTTATATTAACTTTTTTAGTTCCAAAAATTTCAAAATTTAAAATCTAACGAGGGGATCTTTTCGACAAGATTCTTTGAAGTGTTCTTCGATGCATTTTTAACCTTCTCGCCGTTTCTGAGACATTTCTGTTGCAAAGCTCGAATACCCTGTGAATATGTTCCCATTTTACCCTGTCTGCGGACATTGGGTTTTCTGGTGGTTTAGCCTGCGAATTTGGCCCTGCCAGAAGAGCTGCTTCGACATCGTCTGCATCAACCGGCTTAGCCATATAATCTATAGCACCAGCTTTCACTGCAGCAACAGCGGTAGGTAAATTTCCATATCCAGTAAGCATGACTATTCTGCTATCTTTTTTAATCTTATTAATCTCCTGGACCACATCTAGACCGCTACCATCCTCCAGTCTAAGGTCTACCAAAGCGAATTTTGGGGGGGAAGATTTGACCAATTTGATAGCATTTTCAACGGTTTTTGCGTCTTTGACCTGAAATCCTTTCTTCTCCATGGCTCGAGCCAATCTAAGTCTCAAAGGATCATCATCATCTACGATCAGGAGAGACTTGTCCTCAAAATCAGAAATTCTTAAACCTACAGGTGTTTCTTTAATACTGCCCATAACCTATCATATAGTGATCGTCTCAAAATTTGCAATGAGGATAAGGTGCATTATTTTCTTTACATAAATGGCAAAAACCATTAAATGCAAAATTAGTAAGCTTTTTTATAGAATTTTTTAGAAGCTTCATTGTGTAAATAAAACGGGGAACACATGCGATGCGAAAATTTGATAACGTTAACGAATTAGTTAACACTTTAAAGCCTGAGAATCCGGTTTATTGTATCAGGCCTAAGTCGATAGAAAAATCAGTAGATTTTTTTAAAAACAACTTTCCTGGAAAAGTTCTTTACGCTGTAAAGACTAACCCTAATGAAAAAATCATAAAAATTATTATTAATAATGGAATTAAAAATTTTGATGTAGCCTCAATTAACGAGGTAAAATTAATAAGAAAGATAGATAATAAAGTCAAAGTATACTTTATGCATACCGTGAAAAGCAAAGAGAGTATTAAGGAAGCATACTTTCAATATGATGTAAAAGATTTTGCTCTCGATACTAAAGATGAACTACTTAAAATTCTTGAGGCAACAAATAATGCTAAAGATTTAAATTTATACGTAAGAGTAGCCGTTTCAAATGAACATGCTGAAATAGACTTGTCTAGAAAATTTGGTGCCTCGCCAAGCGAAGCGCTAGGGCTATTGCGACTTTGTAGGGAACATGGGAAAAAAGTAGGTTTAAGCTTTCATGTAGGTTCGCAGTGTATGCATAAAATTTCTTTTTCAAAAGGAATTGAAGAAATTGGAAATATAATTAAAAAAACAAAAATTGTTCCAGACATAATAAATATAGGTGGGGGTTTTCCTTCTATATATCCAGATCTAATTCCAGAACCATTAGAAAATTATATGAATGAAATTAAAGAAGGATTAAAGAAATTGAAGATAGAAAAAATGCCAGAAGTATTTTGTGAACCTGGGCGTGCGCTTGTAGCAGAGTCGGGATCAACTATTGTAAAAGTTCTATTAAAGAAAAAACAAAAACTGTATATCAATGATGGAACTTATGGTTCCTTGTTTGATGCTGGTGTGCCCAATTTTGTTTTACCATCAAAAATGATTACAAATGGAAGAATTGTTTCCAAAAAACTAACAGCTTTTAATTTCTATGGACCAACCTGCGATAGTCTCGATTATATGAAGGGACCCTTCTTGTTACCTAATAACATTAAAGAGGGAGATTATATTGAGCTTGGTCAACTTGGTGCCTATGGAATAACATTTAGAACAAAATTTAATGGTTTTTATTCAGATGGGATCTACCAAGTAGATGACAAACCTATTCTTTCGATGTACGATCGTAAGGATAATGTCAATTACCTGGTTGCGTAATGAATAAAAAAAATGGTCCTGCCCTAGGACATAATAAAAAATCACTATTAAAGTCAGAGGTAGAACACATAGACATAACGTCTTTTGATGCTAGAAAAATTGTTGAGTCTATGAAAAAAATGTCCTTTACATCAAGGGACACTGCAAAAGCAGCTGAGATTTATAATGAGATGATAAAAGATAAAAATTGTTCGATATTTTTAACAATTGCTGGTTCAACTTCTGCTGGGGGATGCATGAAACTATATTCTGATTTAGTTAAGTACAATATGGTTGATGCTATTGTAGCTACCGGAGCTTCTATAATTGATATGGATTTTTTTGAAGCATTAGGCTTTAAGCATTATCAGGGTGATCAATTTCAAAATGATAAAATTTTAAGAGAGAATTATATAGATAGAATATATGATACCTATATAGACGAAGAACAGTTACAAATTTGTGATAAAACCATATGTGAAATAGCTAATAAATTACCCCCTAAAGCCTATACCTCTAGAGAGTTCATTAAAGAAATGGGTAAGTATTTAAAGAAAAATGGAAAAAAGAAAAATTCATTAATTGAAGTTGCTTATGATCATAATGTTCCAATATTTTGTCCAGCATTTACCGATAGTTCTGCTGGTTTTGGTCTGGTAATGCACCAGGAGCAAAATCCATCTAAACACATTACGATAGATTCGATAAGGGAATTTAGAGAACTCACAGAAATCAAACTAAAATCTCAAGATTCTGGCCTATTAATGGTTGGCGGAGGAGTTCCAAAGAATTTTGTTCAAGATACAGTGGTTTGCGCTGAACTCCTGGGTAAAAAAGTTGATATGCATAAGTATGCTATACAAATAACTGTTGCTGACGCAAGAGATGGAGCTTGTAGCAGCTCTACATTAAAGGAAGCAAGTTCTTGGGGAAAGGTTGACACTTCCAAAGAGCAGATGGTTTTTGCAGAAGCTACGAGTGTACTACCTTTAATTGCAAGCGATGCTTATCACAACAAATTTTGGCAAAATAGAGAAAGAAAAAATTTTTCAAATCTATTCGGATAAAAATTGAATTATCTATCTAACAAACAGGGTTTTTTGGGAATTGACAATAAATTCAAAATAAAAGAGAAAGCTGTCATTGTACCTTTTGGATTAGAAAAAACAGTTAGTTATGGTGGCGGAACCAAAAATGGGCCTAAAGAAATAATTAAAGCATCACATCAAGTTGAGTTATTTGATGAAGACTTAAATTGTGATCCTTACAAAAAAATTGGTATTAAAACAATTAAACCTTTTCCAATTAAAAAAAGAATGGATGAGGCTCTAAAACAAATTGAAAAAGTTAATGAATCTTTGTTGAAAAAAAATATATTTCCTATGATATTGGGTGGCGAACATTCAATCACTCCTGGCTGTATTAGGCCTTTTATGAAAAAATTTAATAAACTTTGTTTGCTACATTTTGATGCACATGCTGATTTAAGGCAAAGTTATAATGGAAATAAATTTTCTCATGCATCAGCAATTAGGAGATGCTTGGATTATAAAAATGTCAGCGTCATATCTTTTGGCATAAGAAATATATCTAGTGGTGAAATGACTTATTTAAAAAAGAATAAAAAAAGAATAAATATTTTTTGGGCAAAAGATAAAAAAAAATGGAATTTAAATCTTTTTAAAAAACTAATAAAAAACAAACATGTTTATATTACCTTTGACGTTGATGGGTTTGATTCAAGCCTGATGCCCGCAACTGGCACACCAGAACCTGGTGGGCTATTCTGGGATGAAACAATAGAAATTATAAAAATTGCATCTAAGTATTCTAAAATAGTTGGTGCAGATATAAATGAACTTGCTCCTATAAAAGGATTCCCAAGTTACAATTTTTTAGCTGCAAAACTAGCTTATAAAATCCTCTCTTATAAATTTATAAATTTCAAATTATAATATCAGAAGTCTTCCAGAATATTTTCACTAGAGCGCCTCCCTTCTCTAGGTTTGAAAAATCAAGAGAAGCTTTTTTTCTCTCGAGAAGAGTCTTTCCTATAAAAGTTCCCAATCCTAAACCAGCTTTAGAACTTAAATTTTCTGAACTAGTTGCGATGTAAGGTTGGCCAATTCTCTGAGAAATGTCCTCAGGAAAACCAGGACCATCATCAAAAATACTTATTTTAACTTCTTTGGAATTAGTATCCAAATGCACAGTTACCTTGCTTTTTGAAAATTTTACTGCATTTCCAATAAAGTTACGAATGCCAGAAGTTATTTCTACAGATCTATTGATTAATACTTCTTCCTTGGCATTATCTAAAATTAAAATAATTTTTTTTTCTGATATTTCTTGAAATGATCTTATAATTTCAATAAGTAAATTTTTTACAGTAATCTGGCTAATAAATTTATCATCTTCGATTTTAGCCTTGGATATATTTTTGAGTATTTCGCTGCATCTTTTAGCTTGGCTCAATAATAAATCAATATCTTTTGAATATTTTGGGTTTTCGATAATTTCTTTTTTTAACTCTTTTGCAATCACCGTTATTGTCGATAAAGGGGTACCAAGAGAGTGCACGGCTGCAGCTGCTTGTAATCCGATAGATTCTAATTCATGTTCTTTTGCCAATATAGATTCTAACTCTTTTAAAGCTTCTGACCTTTTTCGCGTCTCTTGTCCAAATCTAGCACCAAAATAGGTTAAAAAAACTAGAACAATAAGTACTGCAAAAGGTATTGAGTATAAATAGTAGTCTGGTACATGAAAATGTAAATTCCCAGGATGAGGTAAAGGTAAGTGATAAAATGAAATTAATAACAAAAATAATATTGTAGCTAATACTAATATGAATGTATTTTTAATAGTTAGCAAGGTAGAAGATATTATCGAGGGTACAATTAAAAAAATTACAAAAGGATTTTTTATGCCGCCAGTTAAAAACAACAAAAAAGACAGCTGAAAAAGATCATAAAATAAAAAAATTGTTGAATCTAAAGTACTTAATTCATTTTTTTTAAACCAAAAAAGTAAGTAGATATTAGTTATTCCTCCAAAAAAAATTATTAAGAAACAGTAAAGAATGGGTAGTTCAAAATTAAAAATGAAATAAACTATACAAATTGCAATTAATTGACCAATTATAGCTATCCATCTTAAAATAACTAAAGTTTTTTTTTCTAACTTTAAATTCTCTTCATTTCCGAAGAGGCCAGGCAAATTCATATGTTAAATATCTAGATTTTCGACTTCTAAAGCTTTGCTGGTTATAAAATCTTTTCTAGGTGCTACTTCATCTCCCATCAATATTTTAATTATATTTTGATCTTCTTTGGACTTGTCTTTGGTGCCCTTAGAATATTGAACTCTGAGTAAATTTCTATTTTCTGGATCCAAAGTTGTTTGCCAAAGCTCTTCTGGGTTCATTTCTCCTAAACCCTTAAATCTTTGTATGTTTAACTTTTCTTTTTCATCAGCAATAAATTTTTCAATTTGGTTTTTTTTCATTTTTTTTATATCTTTATTATTTGATTTAAAAATATATTTTTCTAATTCTTTCTCATTTTTAATATAAATACTTTTTGTTCCCTTTGTAATTTTAAATAACGGAGGTTGAGCTAAATAAAGATGGCCTTTTTCTATTAATTCATTAAAGGGTTTGTTGTTAAAAAATGTGAGCAACAAAGTTCTAATGTGAGATCCGTCTACGTCAGCATCGGTCATAATAATGATTTTTTCATACCTTAAATCTTCTATATTGAAACTTGTAGATCCTGTACCCAGAGCATTTATTAAAGTGACTATTTCGTTTGAAGACATCATTTTAGATAATGTTCTATTTTCAGTACTGCCATTAGCTCCGTTTCTTTTTTTGTTTTCGTTTATATAGGTGTTCAAAATTTTTCCCCTCAATGGAAGAACTGCTTGGAATTCTCTTTTTCTACCTTGTTTGGCAGAACCTCCTGCGGAATCTCCCTCTACTATAAATAATTCAGTCCCTTCCATTGATGAAATTTGACAGTCTGCCAATTTTCCAGGAAGTCCTGATAGCTCCAGTGATCCTTTTCTTCTAACGCTATCTCTTGCTTTTCTTGCAAGATCTCTGGCTATTGCTGCTTGTAAAACTTTATCTAGAACTACTCTTATAACTGAAGGATTCTGATCAAACCAGATAGATACTTTTTCGGTTACAATTGACTCAACTATATTTCTAATTTCTGAAGAGACAAGCTTGTCTTTTGTTTGAGAAGAAAATTTTGGATCAGGCATTTTAACTGATAAAATAGCTGTTAACCCCTCCTTTATATCTTCACCTCCTATGGTCACTTTGTTTTTCTTGTTTAAATTTTTTTCTGATGCATATTTATTTATTATTCTCGTTAAAGCACTTCTAAAACCAAGAAGATGTGTACCTCCATCTCGCTGATGAATGTTGTTTGTAAAGGCCATGACTTCCTCAGAAAACGCTGCATTCCATTGAAAAGAGCATTCTACTGTTACGTCTTTTTTCTCACCTTTTAGATATACTGGTTTTTTAAAAACAGCTTTTTCATTTTTGTTGATTAATAATGATTTTTTCTGATCTAAAAACGTTACAAATTCTCCAACTCCACCATCATATTTATGCTCGTAAACCTTAGCTTTAGCGTGTGTCTCATCTACTAAATTGATTTTTAGACCCTTGTTTAAAAAAGCCAATTCCCTCATTTTTTTTTGTAGTGTAGCTAGGCTAAATTTAATATTTGTAAAAATATCTTTTGAAGGAAGAAAATTTATTTTTGTTCCTGATTGTTTTGTTTTTCTCAAAAACTTAATAGAATTTAAGGCTTTACCATTTTTGAAAGAAATAAAATATTCTTTTTGATCTCTTGATATAGTTAAGTCTAGCTTTTCTGACAGAGCATTAACGACTGAAACTCCAACTCCATGCAAACCACCAGATACCTTGTAGGAATTTTGGTCAAATTTACCTCCTGCATGTAATTGAGTCATAATAACCTCTGCTGCAGATTTTTTCTCACCCTTGTGAAGGTCTACAGGAATACCTCTTCCATCATCCTCTACTGTCACAGAATTATTTTTGTGTATTGTTACAGTTATATTTTTACAAAAACCTACTATGGCCTCATCAATGGAATTGTCTACCACCTCAAAAACCATGTGATGCAAACCTGATCCGTCATCAGTATCACCAATATACATACCTGGTCTCTTACGAACGGCCTCTAAACCTTTTAAAACTTTTATGGAATCTGCTTTATAACCGGCAGAAGAACTGTTTTTTTGAATATTAGTCATTTTTTTGAAAAACTAAGTATATCATTTTTTTCTAACGATATAAAACCCATCTAAAAGAGAATGGTAAATAATCATTGGGGTGTAAGCATAATAGGAGAAAAATAAAATTTATTTACTAAAATTCACAAAATTTAAATTTTCATGGGCATAATTACAAAATAACTTTGTTTATCAAGATTATCCTGTATTAAAACTGGTGAAGCAGCATCATTTAAATTCATCACTAATTTTTCATCTTCTATTTCAGATGCAATATCTAGTAAATATCTGGAGTTAAAACTTACGGTTAGGTCTTCAGAATTATAGTTTGCTTTTAAACCTTCTTTTCCTTCTCCCGATGAGGAACTATTCACAAATAGTTGTATGAAATCTTTGGCCAGAGTTATCTTAACGCCTTCTTTTCTATCTAAAGAAACCGTTGTAACTCTCTCGATTGAGCTTATAAAATCTTTCGCATTTACTGATAATGTTTTATTATTATTTTTTGGAACAACTTTATTATAATCAGGAAACTTTCCATCAATTATTTTAGAAACTATTTTAGCTTTTCCTATTTTAAATTGAATTTTTGTGTCACTTGTATTAAGTAAAATTTTTTCATTAGTATCTTGCAATAAATTACATAATTGAAATACAGTTTTTTTCGGCAAAATGAAAGATTTGAAGTTATCTAAATTTTCAACAGGCATGCTACTTGATGATAATCTGTGACTATCGGTTGCTACTCCAGTTAGATATGATCTTTTATTTGAAACGGTTGGGTGGATATATATGCCATTCAAATAATGTCTTGTTTCATCATTTGACATAGATATTTTCGTTTTATTTAATAAAGACAGAAATTTTTCTTTATCTAAATTAATATCATCCGATTTAAAATCATCCGAAAAATTTGGAAAATTATCAGTAGGCAGACATAGCAGGTTAAATTTAGAGCTCTCTGCAGAAATACTAAGTTTATTTTGATTTTGTAAACTAAAAATTACATCTAAATTAGAAGGTAGTTTTCTTAAAAGATCATACAATACTGCTGCAGAAGTTGTGGTAGCGCCTTCTTTTTCTACTTTTAGATCAGATATTTCGTCATGAAAAATTAAATCTAAATCTGTTGCAACTACATTAAGTTTTTTGTCTTTAATCTGTAAAAGAACGTTAGAAAGAATTGGTAGTGTATTTTTTCTCTCAATTATATTGTGCGCAACATTTAACGATTTAAGTAAAATGTCTCTTTTTATCTGAAATTGCATTTTATTCGCTTAATATTAATGACCTTATTTCTTCAATATTTTTCTTCATTTCTGCATTGTTTTTTGAAAGTCTATCAATAGTTTTTACCGCATGTATCACTGTGGTGTGATCTCTGTTTGCAAATTTTCTTCCTATCTCGGGCAAAGATCTAGTGGTAAGTTTTTTAGCTAAATACATTGCGATTTGTCTAGGTCTGGCTAAAGGTCGTGATCTACGCTGGGAGAGCATTTCTTCCAAGTTTATACTAAAAAAATTTGAAGTTACATTTTGTATTTTATCGATGCTTATAACTTTTGTGCTATTATAAGCATCTTTTAAAATTATCTTACAATCATTAATATTTAATTTTCTATTGTTCATCTTACTAAAAGCTACAATTCTATTGAATACCCCAATCAATTCTCTAATATTTGATCTTGTATCTTTCGCTATATATTCAATTACTTCGTCGCTTAAATTTGGATATTCTTGAAATGACTGTTGAAATTCCTCTATCTTTTTTTTCAGAATGTTTAATTTAAGATCGTAGTCAGGTTGACCTATATCCACCACCAGTCCTCCTGAAAGTCTGGATTTTATTCTGTCCTGAACTCTGTCCAGTTTATTAGGAGGTCTATCAGAAGAAATAATAATTTGGGAACTTTTTTCGAAAAGGCTATTAAAAGTATGAAAAAATTCTTCTTGGAGACCCTCTTTTCCTCTAATAAATTGTATATCATCAATTATAAAAACATTTGCTTTTCTAAAAAAATCCTTAAAACTAACCATCTCATTTTTCTTTATTGATTTAATAAATTGATACATAAATCGTTCTGCTGAAATAAACATTACGTTATTATTACTACTTAATTCTAAACCTATTGCATTCATCAAATGTGTCTTGCCAAGACCAACTCCTCCATAAATGAATAAAGGATTATATAAAGACAATTGAGAACATATTTTTTTTGCAGATAAGTAGCTTATTTTATTACTACGCCCAACAACAAAGTTATCAAAACTCAATTTTTGGTTAAGTCTGTTATAGTTCAAGATTGATTCTTTCATTTCTGTTATTTTACTTTTTGCTGAACTCAAAGATAAAGTTTGGTCTTCAGCTTTATCTTTCTCTATGATTTTAAATTCTATTCTGTTTATGCTTATTTTGTATTTTTGTATTTCAGTTAATATTTTATCTGCATATCTAGACGTAATCCAATCTCTAAAAAATCTAGTAGGGACGCCTAAGACTACATAATGATTGTATTCGTTTTGTAACGAAATATTTTTAAGCCAACTTGTATAAACTTCTGATCCAAAAGATTTTTCAAAACTACTTTGAACTTTTGTCCAGTTCAGTTCACTTTCTTCAGAAAGATTTATTGAGTTCGTTTTTAAAGAATTTCTGTCCATGTTAAAATAAATAAAGAAATTATTTTCTATAAGTAACAGTTTTTTATTTCAATATTTTTTTTTAAAAAAAAAAAAAATAAATCGACTTTGGTTGTAGTATAATCGTTAAAAGAGAAAAAAAATAAATTCAACTTTGAATAACTATTTTCTATATTTGGTTTTAAAAAAAATAAAATAAAAAAAATATTTCTGATCTGAATGACAACTATAAATTGATTACAACTACTTAGTGATTTTAGTTATTTTTTTTGAAATTTTTGATATTTTTCGTGAAACAGTTTTTTTCTTTACAACTCCAGTTTTTACAACTTTCATTAGATCTGATTGAAATTTTGGAAAATATTTTTTAATTTCCTTTGAATCTTTTTTATCAATCAATTTCTGCATCTTTTTTAGCGCATTTTTGTACTTATTTCTCCGCAATTTGTTCACTAAAGTCTGTTTTTTGATTTTTTTGACTTTATTTACTGCTGATTTAGTATTTGGCATTTATGGGAACGTATATATGTTTATAAGATAAAATAAAATGAAAAATATTAAACAATCTGAGATTGATTTAGTTACTAAAGTTTTCAGCGACGTTTTTGATAAGTACGACCTGATGAACGACGTTATGTCTTTGGGAATACACCGTATTTGGAAGAAAAATATGATTGATTGGATGGCCCCCCAAAAGGGAAATCATCTTATAGATGTTGCTTCGGGCACAGGAGATATTGCTAAGTCCTTTTTAGATAGAATTAACTTTCAAGGAAAAGTTACTTGTGTTGAACCAAACGAACTAATGTTAAAAGCTGGAAAAAAAAAGTTAAAAAGTTTCAATGAAATTCAATGGATCTCTGCTGGTGCTGAAAAATTGCCATTCGAAAGTGAAAGTTTTGACTTATATTCGGTAAGTTTTGGGGTAAGAAATTTTTTTGATATTAACCAATCTTTAAAAGAAGCAAAAAGAGTGTTAAAAACAGGAGGGAGGATATTTTGTTTAGAATTTTCCAAAGTCGAAAATGAAATTCTTAAAAAATTGTATAAAACCTATTCAAAATCTATTCCTTACATAGGCAAATATTTTACGGGTAAATCAGAACCTTACCAATATCTTGTTGATAGCATAGATAAATTTTACAGCCAGGAAGAACTTTCTGAAATCTTTAGAAAAAATGGTTTTGACAAAGTTAAGTATAGAAATCTATCTGGCGGTATAGCTGCGATCCATTCTGGTTGGAAAATTTAGTAATGTTCAAAAAAATTTATAATTTATTAAAAATTTTAAGGAAACTATCTGTTTCAGGCGCTGTCGAGACATTAGATGAGATTAGGCAAATTCCAAAAAGTCTTAAATTTATATTTTATATATTTTCTATTGGCTCATCAAAAAAAATAGAAAATTTACAGAAATCCTCTGGAGAGAAATTATGTCAATCTTTAGAAGATATGGGCACAACTTTTATTAAACTTGGTCAATTTTTAGCTACTAGACCAGATATTATTGGAGAAGAAATTGCTAAAAAATTAGAAAAATTACAAGATAAATTGCCTGCTTTCAGCACCGAAAAGGCAAGAAATATTTTAGAAAAAGAAATAGGAGATAAATCTTTTAAAAATATTTTATTTTTAAGTGAACCAGTTGCAGCAGCCTCTATAGCGCAAGTCCATTTTGCAAAAATAAAAATTGACAGCAGTGAAAAGGAGTTGGCTATAAAAATTTTAAGACCAAATATACATTCTATATTTAACGAAGAGCTTGATGCGTTAATGTTTCTTGCCTTCCTGATTGAAAATATTTTTAAAAAAACAAAAAGACTGAAATTGGTAGAAGTTATTAATCTATTGAAGGAAATAACTAATGTAGAAATGGATTTAAGATTTGAGGCTGCAGCTGCAAGCGAACTAAGGGAAAACACAATAAATGATAAAGGGATCAAAGTTCCAAAAATTTATTGGAACTATACATCAAAAGAAGTATTAACTCTTGATAAGATTGATGGTGTCTCTATAAGAGATATAGGAAAACTTAAAAGTTTAAACATTGACCTCAAAAACCTTTCAGAAAATTTAATTCAATCATTCCTAAAACAGTCAGTAAGAGATGGTTTTTTTCATGCAGACATGCATCAAGGAAATCTTTTTGTAGACAAAAATGGAAATATAATGCCAGTAGATTTTGGTATAATGGGAAGATTAGATAAAAATAATAGAAAATATTTGGCTGAAATCCTCTATGGTTTTATTCAAAGAGATTATACAAAAGTAGCTGAAATGCATTTTTTGGCAGGACTTGTACCTCCTAATACTTCTAAAGATGATTTTGCGCAGGCTTTAAGATCTGTTGGGGAACCTATTTTTGGCCAATCAATTAAAAATATTTCGGGGGGAAATTTATTAGGGCAATTATTTGAAATAACAGAAAGATTCAACATGCAGACGCAAACACAGCTGTTGCTCCTTCAAAAAACAATGGTGGTTGTGGAAGGTGTAGCCAGAAAATTAAATCCAGATACTAATATTTGGGAAGTGTCACGACCAGTTTTGGAAACTTGGATGAAAAATGTAAAAGGACCAGAGTCAACTATCAATAAAACAATAGAACTTTCTAAGGATCTATTAGAAAGAATTCCTGATTTACCTAATGTTATGGATAATGCGAACACAGCCCTACAGATGATATCTGAGGGAAAATTGAACTTGAGTGCTTTTAATGGAAAAAATTTTGAAATTGAGGAATTAAAATTAAAAAATTTAAGAAACAATATGATTATAATCTTTTTAGGTATTGTAATAGGAGGTTTTATAGTATTTTAATTAGACATGAGTTTAGAAAATAAAAAAATTTTACTTATTATTGGTGGAGGGATCTCGGCTTATAAAGCTCTTGATTTAATAAGATTACTACAAAAAAAAGGCTCGTCTGTAAAAGTTGTTTTGACTAAAAGTGGAAAAAAATTTGTAACATCACTATCAGTTTCGTCTCTTTCTAAAAATAGAGTTTTTGAAGAAATATTTGATGAAAAAAATAAAGGAAAAATAGATCATATTTCATTATCTCGATGGGCTGATCTAGTTTTAGTTTTGCCTGCCACCGCAAATTTTATGTCAAAACTTAGTAAAGGTGGTGCCGACGATCTTGCTTCTACTATTATTCTGGCCTCAAATAAGGAAATATTTTTAGTGCCAGCTATGAACGTAAGAATGTGGCTTCATAAAGCTACGCAAAAAAATCTGAGTTCCCTTGTCAGTTATGGATATAAATTCATAGGTCCTGAGGATGGTGAAATGGCATGTGGTGAATATGGAAAAGGTAAAATGTCTAGTCCACGACAGATTTTATCCATTTTAGAAAAATTTTTTAGAAAAAAAGATTTGTTTAAAAAGAAAAAAATAAGCGCAATCGTAACTACAGGACCAACAAAAGAATACATAGACCCTGTAAGATTTATTTCCAATGAATCAAGTGGAAAACAGGGATATGAAATAGCATTAGAATTATCAAGACTGGGTATAAAAACAACGTTAATATCTGGACCAACAAAAATTACATATAGTAGCGATATTAAAGTTGAAGAAGTTGTATCTGGAAATGATATGCTTGAAGCTGTAAAAAAAAAATTACCTACTCATATTGCTGTTTGTGCAGCAGCAGTGTCTGATTTTAAACCTTTATCAATAAAAAAAAGTAAAATTAAAAAAGATTCAAAAATAAATGAAATAAAAATTGAAAAAAATCCAGACATATTAAGTTACCTGGGTAAAAATAATAGATATAAGCCAAAACTTCTAGTGGGTTTTGCTGCAGAAACTGAAGATTTAATAAAAAATTCTATCAAAAAAATGCAAGAAAAGTTTTGTGACATAATAATTGCAAATGATGTTTCAAAAAAAGAAGTGGGATTTAATAGCGATCTAAATGAAGTAACTATTATAGATAAAAATGGCAAAACTCAGAAAATTAAAAAAAGTTCAAAAAAATTCATTGCTTCACTCATTGCCAAAAAAATTGTAGATACATTTTTGTTAAATGAAAAAAGCCTCAATTAAAAGTGAAGATTATCAGAAATACTACCAGCAATTAATACTTAAAAGAATTGGTATTTCTGGTCAAAAAAAAATTTTTAGAGCAAAAGTATTAGTCATTGGAGCGGGCGGGCTTGGATGTCCTTTAATACTATACCTTGCTTATTCGGGTATTGGAAACTTGGGTATTGCTGACCATGACAAAATTGAACTATCAAATTTAAGTAGACAAATACTTTTTACAAAAAAGGATATTGGAAAATATAAAGTCTTGGTATCTAAAAAAATTATAAAAAGAATAAATAGAAAAATAAATATTAAAGTCTTTAAACAAAAAGTAGATAAAAAAAATATTAAAAAAATTGCTAAAAATTATGAAATTATTTGTGACGGAACCGATAATTTTAAATCTAGATTCTTAATAAATGACTACTGTATGAAAAACAAAAAAATATTGATTTCTTCAGCAATAAATAAATTTGATGGGCAGTTATTTACCTTTAATTTTAAAAGAAAAACCCCTTGTTTTAGATGTTTTATTCCAAAAGCTCCGAATGAAGAATTAAACTGTGAATCAGATGGAATAATGACGACTCTTGCAGGAATTGCTGGATCCCTGCAAGCAAATGAAGTTATAAAATCAGTTTTAAACATCAGAAATAGTTTAAATGGAAATATAATGATATTTAATGCTCTTAACTCGAACTTCAGGAAAGTAAAGTTGTTGAAAAATCCAAATTGTAAAAATAATCATTTGCATGTCTAGGATATCAATTTCTTTTTTTATACTTGCTTTGCTAGCCAGTTATTCTTATGCGGAAAGCAAATATTATCTAACTTTAAGAAGTGACAAGGTTTATCTCAGAGGAGGTCCTTCTTTTGAATATCCGGTAAAGTTAGTATATAAAAAAAAATTTTTGCCTGTTTTGGTTACTGATAAATCTTACAATTTTAGAAAAATTATTGACCATGAAAATAATTCTGGTTGGATACATGTTTCTAAATTATCTAAAAAGAAAGCTGCTTTAAATAATCAAAAAAATTCAGTAATTTTTCAAAAACCTTCAAAATATTCAAAACCTTTAGCTATAGCTGAAAAGGGAAGGCTATTTTTAATAAAAAAATGTAAAGATAATTGGTGTAAAATTAAAACTGGGAATTATTCCGGTTGGATAAGAAAACAAAGTCTTTGGGGAAGACTTTAATTAAATTTTACTTAAGATCAAAACGATCCAAATTCATTACTTTTGTCCAAGCAGATACAAAATCTGAGAGAAATTTAGATTTAGAATCTTCGGATGCATAAACTTCAGCCAGTGCTCTTAACTGTGAGTTTGAACCAAATATAAGATCAGCTCTTGTTCCGGTCCACTTAACTTTATTTGTTTTACGATCTATACCTTCAAACAATACTTCTTCTTTTGAAGTTTCTTTCCACTTTGTATTCATATCAAGCAAATTAACAAAGAAATCGTTTGTAAGTGCTCCAGGTTTTTTTGTAAAAACACCATGTTTCGAATTATCAAAATTTGTGCCTAGAACACGCATGCCTCCTACTAGAACTGTCATTTCAGGCGCTGTGAGTTTCATGAGTTGGGCTCTATCTACTAACATCTCTTCGGCTGTTACGGTTGGTTTATTTGATGATCCATTAGGTTTGTTTATAATATAGTTTCTAAACCCATCTGCTTTTGGTTCAAGCAAGTTAAAAGAATGTATGTCCGTTTGCTCTTGGGATGCATCTCCACGTCCTGGTGTAAATGGAACATTTATTTTTTGACCTGCATTTTTTGCAGCTTTTTCAATTCCAACACAGCCACATAGAACAATTAAGTCAGCCATTGAAACTGTTTTGCTTTTAGTATCAAAACCTTTTTTTAACTTCTCTAATGTTTTAATCACTTTAGATAATTCGGATGGATTATTAACTTCCCAGTCTTTTTGTGGCTCAAGTCTAATTCGTGCTCCATTTGCTCCACCTCTTCTATCTGAGCCTCTAAAAGTTGATGCAGATGCCCAAGCTGTAGAAACTAGTTGAGAAACAGACAGTCCTGATTTTGAAATTTTACCTTTAAGTGTGTTAATATCTGCATTTTTGAGTTTATATTTAGGTTTTGTTACAGGATCTTGCCAAATTAATTCTTCTTTTGGAACTTCTGGGCCTAGATAACAGGCTCGAGGTCCCATATCACGATGCAACAGTTTGAACCATGCTCTGGCAAATGCATCTGCAAATTCATCTAAATTTTTGTGAAAATTTTCAGAAATTGGTTTGTATTTCGGATCCATTTTTAAAGAAAGATCAGTTGTTAACATCATGGGTTGATTTTTTTTTGACTTATCGTGTGCATCAGGAACAAAATTTAAATCAACACCGTTTTGTTTTGGTTTCCACTGATGTGCGCCCGCTGGGCTTTTTGTTAATTCCCATTCATGTCCAAATAATAAATCAAAATAACCATTGTCCCATTTTATAGGGTTTTTTGTCCAAGCTCCTTCGAGTCCGCTACTAATAGTGTGAACTCCCATACCACTTTCATAATTACTATTCCAACCAGTTGCTTGATCCTGAATTCTTGAGCCTTCCGGTTCTGGACCCTTGTGTGATTCAGGTGCAGCACCATGAGATTTTCCAAAAGTATGTCCTCCAGCTATAAGTGCGACTGTCTCATAGTCGTTCATAGCCATACGACCAAAAGTTTCGCGAATGTCATGAGCTGCTAAAAGAGGATCTGGGTTTGCATCGGGTCCCTGAGGATTTACATAAATTAAGCCCATATGAGACGCACCTAAAGGATTTTCAAGATCACGCTTACCACTGTAACGGTTAACACCCAACCATTCTTTCTCTGATCCCCAATAAATATCTTCTTCTGGCTCCCAAATATCTTCTCTACCGCCTCCAAAACCAAAGGTTTTAAATCCCATTGATTCTAAAGCTACGTTTCCAACTAATATAAATAAATCAGCCCAAGAAATTTGTTTTCCATATTTTTTCTTAATAGGCCAAAGCAATAATCTTGCTTTATCTAGGTTAACGTTGTCTGGCCAACTATTAAGCGGGGCAAAACGTTGGTTACCTGTTCCTCCACCACCTCTGCCATCTCCAGTTCTGTATGTACCAGCGGCATGCCAAGTCAACCTTATAAACAATGGTCCATAGTGACCATAGTCTGCAGGCCACCAGTCTTGTGAGTCTGTCATTAATTTGTGTAAATCTTTTTTTAAAGCTTTATAATTAAGTTTTTTAAATTCTTTCGCGTAATTAAATTTTTTATCCATGGGATCAACCAATGAAGAATGTTGGCTTAAAATTTTTAGATTTAAACTATTAGGCCACCAATCCCTATTAGAAGTACCTCTGCCAGTAGGAAACTTTGGAGGTGTTCCGGCGCCTGTAAATGGACATTTTGATTTTTCGCTCATATATTATTATAAATCTTTTATTTAATGCTTAAAATACACTAAAAATATATATATTATTGATAAAATGACAAGTGCTTGTTAGGCTAAATTAATGCGTCAAAAAAACAGTTATAGCTACGAAGAATTAATTGATTGTGCGAATGGTTCGCTGTTTGGAGAAGGAAATGCACGTCTGCCGCTACCTCCCATGTTAATGTTTGATAGAATTACAGAAATAAAGTCTGCTGCAGGTAAATTTAAAAAAGGTTTTGTAAAAGCCGAGCTTGATATAAAAGAAAAAATGTGGTTTTTTGATTGTCACTTTAAAGGTGACCCTGTTATGCCAGGATGTCTAGGACTAGACGCTATGTGGCAACTAGTTGGGTTTTATTTAGGTTGGATGGGAGAACCTGGCAAAGGACGTGCTTTGGGGGTAAATTCTGTTAGATTTACTGGTGAAGTTCTTAAAAAAGTCAAAATGGCAACTTATGAAATTGATATGAAAAAAGTTTTAAAGACAGAAGGTGGAACGGTTGGTTTTGCAGATGGAATTTTAAAAGCAGATGGAAAACAGATATACTCTGCCGAAAATCTAAAAGTTGGAGTTTATAAATAATGAAAAGAGTTGTTGTTACAGGAATTGGAATAGTTTCTTGTTTAGGAAATAATCAAAAGGAAGTTTGTGAATCACTAACCAATACTAAGTCTGGTATTTCCTTTGCAGAAGAATACAAAGAACATAATTTAAAAAGTAACGTACATGGAAAACCGAACATAAAACTCGAGGATCATGTTGATAGAAAAATTATTAGATTTATGGGTGATGGTTCTGCTTATAACTATATAGCAATGGATCAAGCTGTTAAGGATTCTGGTTTAAAAGAAAATGAAATAAGCAATATCTCAACAGGAATGGTTATGGGATCGGGTGGACCATCAATTAAAAATGTTATTTTAGCTGCTGACAAAACGCGAGAAAAAAATCCAAAAAAAATGGGACCATTTATAGTTCCAAGAACTATGGCAAGTACTGCGTCAGCAACTTTAGCGGTACCTTTTAAGATTAAAGGAGTAAATTATACAATAAGCTCTGCATGCGCTACGAGTGGACATTGTATAGGAAATGCTATGGAGCTTATCCAATTTGGAAAACAAAAAATAGTTTTTGCGGGAGGAAGCGATGAAATCCATTGGGCATTGACCGCAATGTTTGATGCTATGACAGCACTTTCTTCAAAATATAATGATTCTCCAGAAAAAGCTTCTAGACCTTATGATAAAACTAGAGATGGATTTGTAATCGCGGGTGGAGCAGGAGTTTTAGTTTTAGAAGAGATGGAATATGCAAAAGCAAGAGGGGCTAAAATTTATGCTGAATTAACAGGCTATGGAGCTACTTCTGATGGATATGATATGGTTGCACCTTCGGGAGAAGGAGCTGTTAGATGTATGAATATGGCACTAAAAACAGCTCGAAATAAAATTGATTATATTAATACTCATGGAACTTCAACGCCTGTTGGCGACATAACGGAGTTAAAAGCTGTTCATGAAACATTTAAAGATAAAATACCAAAAATTAGTTCAACAAAATCACTTTCTGGTCATCCGCTTGGTGCGGCTTCAGTGCATGAAGCAATTTACTCTTTAATTATGATGAAAAATAACTTTATTGCTGCTTCTGCAAATGTAAATGAAATGGATGAGGAAGCAAAAAAATTTCCAATAGTTACTAAAGTCGAAAAAAACGTAACATTAAATTCCGTAATGTCGAATAGTTTTGGTTTTGGTGGAACAAATGCTACTTTGGTTTTTGAAAAGGTTTAATAATGAGCTTAGTTAAAGGTAAAAAAGGTTTAATAATGGGTGTGGCTAATGATAGATCTATAGCCTGGGGTATAGCTAAAAAACTTTCTGAAAATGGAGCCGAATTAGCTTTTACTTATTTAGGTGATGCTCTTAAAAAAAGAGTTACTCCTCTAGCTGAATCTGTCAATTCTAAATTTCTATTGAATTGTAACGTAGAAAACAAAGACGATATTACAAAAACATTTCAAGAAATTAAAAATAAATGGGGTCAGTTGGATTTTGTAGTCCACGCTATTGCTTTTTCTGACAGAACAGAATTGTCAGGTGAGTACATAAATACTTCTAGGGAAAACTTCGCAAAAAGTATGTTGATTTCCTGTTTTTCATTTACTGAGATAGCAAAAGAAGCTTCAAAAATAATGAAAGCTGGTTCTAGCATGTTAACTTTGACTTATGAGTCTACAAAAGTAGTTCCTAACTATAACGTTATGGGAGTATGTAAGGCAGCTTTAGAATCGAGTGTAAAATATATTGCTAGAGATCTGGGCTCTAAAGGAATCAGAGTAAATGCTATAAGTGCTGGACCAATTAAAACTTTAGCTGCATCTGCTATAGGTGATGCAAAGTTCTTATACAAATGGAGTGCTGATCATTCTCTTTTAAAAAGAAATGTAAATATAGATGATGTGGGTAAGTCTGCTCTATACTTATTAAGTGATCTTGCGGCTGGTGTTACCGGAGAAATTCATTATGTTGACGCGGGTTATAACAAAGTGGGAATGCCTGATCCAAAAAATATAACTTAAACAGCTTCTTTTATAGAAAGTTTTACTTTTCCTCTGTCGAATCCAATTACTTTAACTGAAACTTCGTCTCCCTCTTTAACAACGTCAGTAACTTTTTCCACTCTTTTAGCTGCTAACTGAGAAATATGTACAAGACCATCTTGTTTTCCTAAAAAGTTTACGAAAGCACCAAATTCCATAATTTTAACAACCTTGCCTTTGTATGTTTTTCCAACCTCTGGTTTGGCTACAAGATCATTAATCATTTGAACCGCTATGTTTCTAGTTTCTTCATTTGCGGCTGCCACTGTAACTTCGCCTGTATCCTTAACATCTACTTTTGCTCCAGATTTTTCCACTATTTCTCTTATGGTAGCACCACCCTTGCCTATAACAGTAGCTATATCTTTTTTGTCAACTTTTATAGTTTCCATTTTTGGAGTGTGTTTTCCAACTTCTTTTCTTGATGATTTAAGAGTTTTGTTCATTTCATTTAAGATGTGAATTCTTCCTTCTTTTGCTTGAGAAAGAGCCTGTTCCATAATCTCAAAAGTAATTCCTGTAATTTTTATATCCATTTGTAAAGAAGTAATTCCATCTTTTGTTCCGGCAACCTTGAAATCCATATCTCCTAGATGATCTTCGTCTCCTAAAATATCTGACAAAATAGAGAACTTATCTTTTTCCTTAATTAGTCCCATAGCTATTCCTGCAACGGGTTCTGCTATAGGAACAGCTGCATCCATTAATGCTAAAGAAGATCCGCAAACTGTAGCCATTGAGGAAGATCCATTCGATTCTGTAATTTCAGATACAATTCTTATGGTGTAAGGAAAATTTTCTTTTTTAGGAAGTGATGAATTTAAAGCTCTCCAAGCTAATTTTCCGTGTCCAACTTCTCTTCTGCCTGTGCCAATTCTGCCTGTTTCTCCCACAGAAAATGGTGGAAAATTATAATGCAACATAAATCTTTGTCTTTTTAAACCTTCTAAGCTTTCAATTCTTTGTTCGTCATCGGTTGTTCCTAAAGTTGTTGTTACCAAAGCCTGGGTTTCTCCTCTAGTAAATAAAGCTGAACCGTGAACTCTTGGCAAAATTCCAACTTCGCATTTTATTGGTCTTACATCTGACAAACCTCTTCCGTCAATTCTTTTTTTGCTTTTTAAAATTCTAGTTCTAACAATATCTTTTTCTAGATTTTTAAGCTGTAACATTATCTCATGTTCTAAAAGGGTTTCGTCATCCTCAAACAAAGTTTTGCATTTTTCTCCTGCTAAATTAATTAACTCAGATCTTTTCTTTTTATCTTTTTCTGAGAATGCTTTTTCTAAATCTTTTGTAAGTTCTTTTTGAATTTTCTTAGCAACTTTACTGTGATCTTTCTTTTCGACTTTCCAAGTTTCTTTTGAACATTTTTTTGCTAATTTTTCTATGCCTTTGATCACCGAAACAAAACCTTCATGGCCAAACTTGACTGCCTCTAGCATTTCTTTTTCGGTCAAGCCTGAAGCCTCTGACTCAACCATTAAAACAGCATCTGTTGTTCCAGCTACAACTAAATC
The DNA here is from genome assembly GCA_902591045.1 of uncultured Pelagibacteraceae bacterium. GTDB lineage: Bacteria > Pseudomonadota > Alphaproteobacteria > Pelagibacterales > Pelagibacteraceae > Anoxypelagibacter. Next base: position 64,628 of record CACIZC010000001.1, read on the forward strand.
TAATTTAGAATTTTCTAGTTCCTTTTTGGTTGGATTCAAAACGCACTTGCCATCAATAAAACCAACTCTAGATGCGCCTACTGGTCCTTTAAAAGGTAATCCTGAAATTGATAGAGCAGCTGAACATGCTATTATTGATAATATATCAGCTTCATTTTCATTATCGTATGAAAGCACTGTGGGTAAAACTTGTACTTCATTTCTAAAATCATCAGGAAATAAAGGTCTGATCGGTCTATCAATCAATCTTGATATTAGAGTTTCTGACTCAGTTGGTCTTGCTTCTCTTTTAAAATAACCGCCTGGAATTTTTCCTGCAGCATAGTATTTTTCCTGATAATTTACAGAAAGGGGAAAATAGTCCATTTCTGGATTAACTTTTTTAGCTCCCACAACTGTTGCAATAACAACTGTTTCTCCCCAAGTTGCAATTATTGCTCCGTCTGCTTGACGAGCAACTTTTCCTGTTTCTAAAGTAATTTTTTTACTACCAAAATCTATTTCTTCTTTAAATTGTTTAAACATCTATTTTCTTAAATTGAGTTTTTTCAAAATATCATCATAAGCTTTCGGATTATTTTTGCTTAAATAACTCAAAAGTCTTTTTCTTTGGACAACTGATTTTGACAAACCTCTTGACGAATGTTTGTCTTTTTTAAATTTCTTGAAGTGTTCGGATAACTTATTTATCTTTTCACTTAGCAAACCTATTTGAACGACTGTAGATCCAACATCATTTTTATGTTGGGCAAATACTTTTATTATCTCTTTTTTTGATTTCATTTTTTTTTATTTTCCTTAATTAGTTTTTCAATTCGCTCGGCATAATCAAAAGATTTGTCTCCGACAAAATGCAATCTAGGAAGAAATTTAATATCTAACTTCTTTGATAAGGCTCTTCTAACAAGATAAGAAAATTCGGTCAAGGTATTTACTGTTTTTTCCGTTTCCTTGCCTCCCAGTGGAATTACATAGGCCCTGGCTGATTTTAAATCAGAGCTCATTTTTACCTCGGTAATTGTTACCATCTTCGTGTTTAAAGAAGGTATTTTGGCCTCATTTCTTAAAAAAATCTGACCCAAATTTTGTTTAATCAGTTCGCCAACTCTAAGTTGTCTATAGTTATAACCTCCTCCTTGAAATGAACTTTTAGTCATTTATTCCTCTACTTATTAAATCAATTTTGTAGGACTCTATTATGTCTTTTTCTTTAAAATCTGCAAAATTCTTAAAGGAAATTCCACATTCCAATCCATTTTTTACCTCTTTAACTGCATTTTTTTCTCTAAAAATACTGGAAATATCTCCATCGTAAACAACGGCTCCATCACGTATAATTCTTGCTTTGGAGTTATTTTTAATTTCACCTTCCACAACTTTTGAACCTGCTACTTTTCCTGATTTTGAAAGTTTAAAAATTTTTAAAATTTCAGCAACTCCTTCTATTTTTTCCTTTTTTTCTGGTTCCAATAATCCAGATAATGATTTTTCGATAAATTCAATTGCTTTATAGATTATATTGAAGAATTCTATTCTGACTTTCTGTTGTTCTGCTGATTTTTTAGCTTCACGATTAGGTTTTATATTAAATCCTATTATAATACCATTTGAAGCTTTTGCTAAAGATACATCACTTTCGTTTATCATCCCAATATCTGAAAGGACTATATTTGGTTTTACCTCAGAGTGTTCGATTTTACTAATTGCTGTCTTAAGCGCTTCGCCTGAACCTTGAACATCAGATTTTAGTATAATATTTAATTCTGTCTTATTGTTTTGTTTATCAAAAAGTTTTGTTTTATCTGATGTCATCAAAACTTTATTGTCTTTTATATCTTGTTTTCTAAAAGAATTAATTTTTTTTGCTTCGTCCTCTGTATTAACTACTGAAAATTCATCTCCTGCATTCGCAGCTTCATTGATACCGAGTATTTCTACAGGAGTTGAGGGGTGAGCATGATTAATATTTTTTCCATTAAAATCTATCATTGCTCGTATTTTTCCGAATGTGTTTCCGCATACAAAATAATCACCTCTTTTAAGTTCACCTGAAGTAATTAAAACTGTAGCAACGGGTCCTTTTCCTTTGTCAATTTTTGCTTCTAAAACTATTCCAGTGGCATTACCCTCTTTAGGTGCTTTTAAATCCAAAATTTCTGACTGAAGTAAAATGCTTTCTTTAAGCTTGTCTAAATTTGTTTTGTTCTTGGCTGATACTTCAACAAACAATGTATCCCCGCTCAAGCTTTCTGCTATCAACTCGTATCTCATTAAATCATTTTTTATTTTTTCTATATTTTTTCCTGGTAAATCACATTTGTTTAATGCAACGATTATTGGAACTTTTGCAGCTTTAGCATGTTGGATGGCTTCAACGGTCTGTGGCTTTACTCCATCATCTGCGGCTATTACCAAAACAACGATATCAGTTATTTTTGAACCTCTTGCTCTCATTTGTGTAAATGCTGCATGACCTGGAGTATCAATAAATGTTATTAATTTTTTATCATTAGTTTCTACCTGATATGCGCCAATGTGCTGTGTAATTCCTCCGTGTTCACTAGAAACTACGTTGGTATTTCTTAAAGCATCCAGCAATGATGTTTTTCCGTGATCAACATGCCCCATGATGGTTATGACAGGTGGTCTGGTTTGAAAATTTGATTTATCCTCAGCTTCCTTTTTACTTTGATCAACTAAAGGTATTTCTTCTAAAACTGCCTTGTGCCCAAACTCTTTAACGATATATTCGGATGTATCCTTATCTATAGAGTGATTTATTGTAGCTTTAACACCCATGTTTAATAGGAATTTGATAATATCACTCGACTGTTCTGCCATTCGGTTTGATAATTCTTGAATAGTAATTTGATCAGGAATTTTTACATCTCTTATTACTTTTTTAAATTCTTTTTTTACGTCTTTCTCGTTTGAATTTTTCTTTTCCTTTAATCTTGCTCTTTTTACAGATGCTAGACTTCTTTGTTTGATTTCAAATTCTTCAACATTCATTGCTCTTGAAATAGTAAGCTTAAACTCTCTTCTAGATTTGTTGTTTTTAAACTTGTCATTTACCTTTGTTTTATCTTTAGAAAAATCATCTGATTTTGGATGAATAAATCTTTTTGTAGCCTGCTGTTCAGCAAATTTTCTGGTAAAATTTTTTCTTGTAGGTTTTGGTTTTCCAAAAGCGGAAGATGTGTTTACATTGGTTTTAAAAGAGGGCTTGTGAGTTTTCTTTCTATCAACCGAAAATGTTTTTTTTCCAACCTGTTTGTAGGATGAAGTATCAAGTTTTTTATTAAATGAACTTGAGATTGTTAACGTTTTTTTTTTGTTTTTATCTTTCTGCATATAAAACTAGTTGTCGTAAACTATCTTTCTGGCGCTCATAATTAAGTTGTCAGCTTCTTCTCTTGTCAAAGCAAAATCCTCCAAATAGCCGTTGATCTTAACACGTTTGCCTTTAATTTCATCTGTTCCTCCAATAAGTTCATCTGATGAAAGATCGGCAAAATCCTGAAGTTTTTTTATATTCTTCTCGCCCAAAACAACTAGCATTCCTTGTGTCATTCCTTCTAGGTTGCTAAGCTTATCTTCAACCCCTAGCTCTTTGAGTTTTTTTGAAATTTCTATTTTTTCTTTTTCCAAATATTCTTTTGCTCTTTCAATTAATTCTCCGGCAGTTGATTCTTCGATACCTTCTATTTTAGAAATATCGTCTGTTTTAGAATTTGCTATTTCCTCAATAGTTTGAAAATTTTCTGAAACCAAAAGTTGTCCAAGTGTCTCGTCCACTTCTAAATTTTTAACAAAATTCTCTGTTCTTTCTTTAAATTCGTTTTGCCTTCTTTCAGAGTCCTCTTTGTCAGTCAATATATCTATTTCATAATTTATTAGTTTTGATGCAAGTCTAACATTTTGGCCCCTTCTTCCAATTGCTTTGCTCAAATTTTCCTCAGATAAAATTACATCTATTCTCTTATTCTGCTCATCAATTAAAACTTTTTGTATTTCAGCTGGAGACAAAGACTCTGAAACTAAAGTTGGCAAATCTTCTGTCCACTTAATTATATCTATTTTTTCTCCCTGTAGTTCATTTACTACTGTTTGAACTCTACTTCCTCTCATTCCAACACAAGCTCCGACTGGGTCTAGGGATGAGTCTTTAGAATTTACTGAAATTTTAGCTCTGCTTCCTGGATCTCTAGACACGGCTTTAATTTCAATTACTCCCTCATAAATTTCAGGAACTTCCTGAAAAAACAATCTTGCTAAAAATTGTGGGTGTGCTCTAGATAAAAATATTTGATGACCTTTTGTGTCTTGTTTTACTTCATAACAATATGCTTTTATTCTGTCTCCGTTTTTTAAAATTTCTCTTGGTATAAGCTCTTCTTTTCTTATAATTCCCTCAGCTTTTCCAAGATCTACAATAGCATTTCCATACTCTAACCTTTTAATTATGCCACTGAGTATTTGACCTTGTTTGCCTATAAAATCTTCATATTGTCTATTTTTTTCAGCCTCCCGAACTCTTTGTGATATTACCTGTTTAGCACTCTGGGCAGCTATTCTTCCAAAATCTATTTGGGGTAGTTCCTCATAAATTTTATCTCCAATTTTTAAATCTTTATTTTTTTTATCTTTTGAACTGGCATCTGAAAGAGAGATCTCTCTTATTGGATCCTCAACCTTTTCAACAATTTGAAGAACTTTTTGAATTTTTATACTTCCGTTTTCTCTGTCAATTTTTGCTTCAATTTCATTATCTGAACCAAATTTACTATAGGCAGCTTTTTGTATAGCTGTTTCCATAGAATTTAGAATGACTTCTTTATCAATAGACTTTTCATTAGCTACTGCGTCCACTATTCTAAGCAGCTCTTGTTTATCTAATCCTCTATTCAACATAATGTTCCTTTTTTTATCGTACCTAAAAAAAAATGGGCAAAAGCCCATTTCATATCTTCCAGGTAACTTGGGTTATGTTTAATTTATATTTGTTTTTTTTTCAAGAATTACTTCTTAAAAATATGGGTTTTATCAGTTTTTTCCCAAGAAAAAGAACCATCCGAACCTGGATTTCTACCAAAATGACCGTATGCAGAAGTACGTTCATAAATTGGCTTATTTAATCCAAGCATTTCCCTGATTCCTCTGGGGCTTAAATTAAAGTTATCATTAATTAATTTTTGTACATGTTTTGCTTTTTCTTTATCTCCATCAAAAAGATCTACATAAATTGAAAGAGGTTTTGGAACACCGATAGCGTAAGCTAATTGTATTAAACATCTATTTGCTATTTTAGAAGCAACTATATTTTTTGCTAAGTATCTTGCGGCATAAGCTGCCGACCTATCAACTTTTGTTGGGTCTTTTCCTGAAAAAGCCCCGCCGCCATGTGGAGCGGCACCCCCGTAAGTATCAACGATAATTTTTCGTCCAGTAAGCCCACTGTCTCCGTCAGGACCACCAATAATAAATTGTCCAGTTGGATTAACATAAAATTCTTCTTCTTTTAATTCTTTTAAAAGATTTTTTGGTATCGATTTTTCTAAATAAGGACGTACAATTTCTTTTACCTGGGACTGATTTACATCAGGTGAATGTTGTGTGGATATTACAACAGAAGTGACCTTTGAAGGTTTTCCATTTTCATACATCATTGTAACTTGACTTTTTGAATCTGGTTCTAAATTTTTAGTTAAACCTTTCTTTCTGTCTATAGCCATCAATTCTAATATTTTGTGAGAATAATAAATTGGTGCTGGCATTAATACATCTGTTTCGTTACAAGCATAACCAAACATTATTCCTTGATCGCCTGCTCCCTCGTCTTTGTTTCCTTTTGAATCCACTCCCATAGCTATATCTGCGGACTGAGAATGTAAGTAAATATCAATATCGCAATTTTTCCAATGGAAACCTTTCTGGGCATAACCAATATCTTTTATGCATTCTCTAACTTTTTCCTCAAGTAAATTTTTTTTTATATCAGGTCCTCTTGTCTCGCCAGCTAAAACAACTTTATTTGTTGTTGTAAGAGTTTCGCAAGCAACCCTTGAGTAAGGCTCTTTACTTAAGTAAGTATCAACAACCATGTCTGAAATTCGATCACAAACTTTGTCAGGATGTCCCTCGGATACGGACTCGCTTGTAAATAAATAATTATCAAGTTTCATTAGATTTTAAGTTTTCGTAATATTAAAAATGTGAGAAGAAATGTAATTAAAAGCAGTAAAAATATCAAACTTTTTTTAGGTTTATCCTTAGAATTTTTTTGTACAGGAAGCTCAATTTCAATATTACCAACCTCACTTGGCATTAAACTTTTTAATATTCTTCCATTAGGGTCTATAAAAGCACTAATTCCTCTGTTTGTTGATCTTATTGTATAGATATTGTTTTCAATAGATCTGAATATTGCTTTTTTAAAGTGTTGATAAGGTCCGATGCTATCCCCAAACCAAGCATCTTCAGAGATATTTACAATAAAATTAAATGTTGAATTATTTTGATTTATAAAACTTGGAAAAATTATTTCATAACAAACTAGAGTAAGCAAACTAATGTTATTTGATGAAAAATTTAGTTTGGTGATTGAATTTCTTTTGCCTTTTGAAAATGAAGAATGACTAGATGAAATTGCGTTTAATCCAATTCTTGTAAGAATATTCTCCATAGGCAAAAATTCTCCAAACGGAACGAGTTTTTTTTTATCATATTGAGAAATCACCTCAAAATCCTTGTTAACAAATAACATGCTGTTGTAGTAATTTAATTCTGATGATTTTTTTTGAACAGTATTTGCACCTAGTATTATCAAGTGTTTATCGGAAAAATTTTTTTTAAAAGCATTTTTAATATATTCAGAATTCAAAAAACTTTCAGAAGTTATTACTCCCTCTGGCCATACAAAAATAGTTTCTTTGTCTTTTTCAGGTTTGCTATATCTAATCAATTTTGAAATTACTTCCTTTTCATTTTTGAAAGATGACAAATTCATGCTTCCAGAAACTATCTTAAAATTTACTTTTTTTTCATTATCATTTTTCTCGATAGAATTAATTTTATAAGATCCATATAAATAGTTAGAAAAAAGTATTATTAAAATCATGCCTAAAGTTAAAAATTTTCCTTTTGCTTTAAAAAATAAGATTGAAGGTACAAAAAAGAAAAAAATTATAAAAATGTTAAATGAAAAAAGACCGATTGTTGATAAAATTTGTAAACTCTCCAAAGACCATGAAAAACTGTAAGCCCATATATTCCATGGAAAACCAGTTAATATCGAACTTCTAAGAAAATCAGAAATAGTAAAAGCTAAAGTTATTAAAAAAATAGAAGAAATATTTTTTTCACACAAATTACCAATAGCCATAATAGGGATAGAAAAAAATAAAGATAGAAATAATGGAATTAATATTACTCCAATAGGTATTAAAAATTTAAATGATTCATCAAATGTTAATGAATAAAATATCCAGTAAAAACCAAATAAAAAAAAGCTGAATCCAAAGGAGGTTCCGAGAAAAAACAAATTTTTAAAAAAAGGTTTTTTTCTATATGTGCTTTTTGATTTTTTTTTTACATAAATTATTAAATAAAATAAAATTGGCAATATAAAAAAATTAATAAAAAAAATATTAAACGGTTCAAAGCTTAATACGGTTAAGCTACCTAAAAAGAAAGGAAACATAAATAAAATAAAAAATCTTTTTTCAAAAAATTTAAACATTTATTTTTTTAAAAATTTTATTTTCTAATTTATTCATTTTATTGTAATCTTTATTTTTGTAATGCTTATAGCCTAAAAGATGAAGAAATCCATGTATCCAAAGCTTGTCAAATTCAGATATAAAATTCTTTTTATTTATTTTGTAAAAATTTATAATTATATCCCCTAAATATATTTTTTTTTGAGCTCGTGTTTTTTTTCTCATTTCCAGCTTGTTGTAAAAGGGGAAAGAAAGCACATCTGTCGTTTTATTTTTTTTTCTAAATTTATTATTTAAAAATTTGACTTTTTTATTACCAGTCAGCAATATAGAAAATGAAAATTCTTTTTTTTTATTAATAGGTACTAAGCCCCTGATAAGTTTAATTTTTTTTTTTAAATATTTAGAGGGATTTGATATATATTTTTTCCAATTTTTATCTTGGACCAAAACATCAATCTTTATCATCAGTATTTTTTTGATATGCTTGGATTATCTTGGATACTAATGGGTGCCTAACAACATCATTATGATCAAATTCGATAAGCTTAATCTCTTTAACACCTTTAAGAATTTTTTTAGATTTTAAAAGCCCAGAGTGACTTTTGTTTATTAAGTCAATTTGTGATGGATCTCCATTTACAACTAATGTGGAGTTTTCTCCTATTCTAGTTAAAAACATTTTGATTTGTGTAAGTGAAGCATTTTGAGCTTCGTCAAGTATAGCGTAGGAATTTTTTAAAGTTCTTCCTCTCATAAATGCTAGGGGTGCTATTTCTATTTCTCCAGTGCTAATTTTTTTTTGAATTTTGTCATAGCCAAATAAATCATATAACGCATCATATAAGGGTCTCAGATAAGGATCGACCTTATCCTTCATGTCCCCTGGTAAAAATCCTAATCTCTCTCCTGCTTCAACAGCAGGTCTGGATAAAATTACTCTATCTACCTTTTTTTCCATTAACATTGTTACAGCAACTGAAACAGCTAAATAACTTTTGCCAGTACCAGCAGGTCCCAGTGACATTATAATGTTCTCATTCAATAAAGCTTTTAAATAATCTGATTGTTTTTTAGAACGAGGTATTATTGATCGCCTTGGTGTTTTAATTATTTGGTCTATAGATCTAACATTATCTTTGTTTTTAGATTTTGCTATTTCAGACATATCATTATTAATCGAATAAACTATATCACTATTTTCAATAGAATTGGTAACAAGATATTTATTTACCAAAAAAGTTAGGGAATTTGAGATTTTCGATAAAGACTCCTTGTTCCCTTTAGCTGTTATTGAATTGCCTCTAAAAAAAACTTTAGCATTTGTAAGTTTTTCTATTTCTGACAGGTTTTTATTAAATTCTCCGACTATTGCCATTAAAATATTATTATTGAAAACTTTGATATTAACAGTTTGTTTATCGATTTTTTTTATATAAATTTCTTTGTTTAGGTTTTTTGCCTCTAACATTAAGCCGCTATCTCATCATTTGTTTTTTTTATACCAAATAAAGAATTTCTATTATAATTCTCTATAAATATACTAATAGTTTTTCCAATATCATTTGCATCTCCATTGCTAAAAATTACTGGTGTTAAATTCTTGGTTCTTCCAAAAAATTTGTTTTGATTTTTAAGCTTATTCTCTACTAATACCTCAAGGGAATTATTAATATTATTCTTGTGGTTTGTTTTTTGATAATTTTCAAGCAAATTCTGCAATTCGTTCAACCTTTTTTTTTGTACGTCATTTGAAATTTGTTTCATTTTTGCAGATGGTGTGCCAGGCCTTTTATTATAAATATATGAGTAAGAATTTATAAACTTTACTTTTTTAATTAATGAAATAGTTTTGTCGAAATCTTTATCGGACTCTCCAGGATATCCTACTATGAAATCACTAGAAAATTTTATTTCTGGCCTAATATCTAATAAATCATCAATGATCAAAAGATATTCTTCTATTGTGTGTTTCCGATTCATTTTTTTTAAAATGTTATTTGAACCAGTCTGTACTGGTAAATGAAGAAATGGCATAAGTTTGGGCAAATCTTTATAGCATTCGATAAGATCTTTTGTCATATCTTTGGGATGTGAGGTTGTATATCTAATTCTTTGCAAACCATCTAGATTGTGAAGTTCTTTAAGTATATCCGAAAGTTTGAAAGTTTTTTTACCAAAATTATAATTATAAGCATTCACATTTTGGCCTAATAAGGTGATCTCTGCCGCACCATTTAAAATTAAATTTTTTGCTTCTTTAATTATTTCAACTGGTGATCTTGAATGTTCGCTTCCTCTGGTATAGGGAACAACGCAAAAATGGCAAAATTTATCGCAGCCCTCTTGTATTGTTATAAAAGATGACACTTTTGAATTTAAATTTTTCAAAGTATTTAATTTGTCAAATTTTTCAATTACATCGAAGTCGGTATAATTTAATCTCTCATTTTTATTATTTATATCTTGTAAAATTTTTTCAATATTTTGATAAGATTGTGGCCCTATAACTGCATCAATATAAGGCTCCCTTTTAAGCATTTCTTCATTTTCTGCTTGGGCAACACATCCAGTCACTAATACAACCGGTTTTTTTTTATTTCTGTAGTTTTTTTTGAGTCGACCAATATCATGGTACACTTTTTCGGTTGCTTTTTCTCTAATGTGACAAGTATTTAAAACATAACAGTCTGTATTATTAGAATTATTTGTTTTTATATAGCCAGTCTGCTTTACAATGTCCGAGATACGATCGCTATCGTATTCATTCATTTGACATCCAAAGGTTTTAATAAAAAATTTTTTAGGCAAGATTTTAATTTTTTTTGATTTTTGTTCCGTAAAGCTCTAATCTATGATCTACTAATTTGTATCCAAGTTTTTCAGCAACTTTGTCCTGGAGTTTCTCGATTTCCTGATCAACAAATTCTACTATCTCTCCGGTATTTACATCAATTAAATGATCATGATGAACATCTGGAGATTGTTCGTATCTAGCTTTGCCTCCTTTAAAATCATGTTTTTCTACAATACCGGACTCTTCGAAAAGTTTTACGGTTCTATAAACTGTTGCTATGCTCACCTTGCCATCCACTTTGCTTACTCTTTTATGTAGCTCATCAACATCTGGATGGTCTAAGGATTCGCCCATTACTTTGGCTATCAATCTTCTTTGATCAGTCAATCTAACACCTTTTAACTTACACTTTTCTTCAATCTTGCTCATAAATAATAATTGCAATCTAACTCAAATATAGTGGTTTAATCAATTTATTTTCTATTAAATTTTTTTTGATTAATAACTCAATATTCTTAAGGTTAAATTCAGATAAATGGGAATTATTATACCCATAAATTTTGGTCCCTTTCGATATTTTTATCCCCTTGGCTATGGCCAATGAGATTCTAACTCCCGAGAAGCTACCTGGACCAATATTTACTAGAATAGAAAAATTTTCATCAATTTTTGCTTCTTTTTCATTAATAAAATCAACTATATTATTCACAAGTAATTCATTGTTTTTTATATTTGTTTGAATTTTTTTAAGAAAAAAATTACTATTAACTCTAAGACCAATTGAATTATTTTTGCCTGTGAAACTAATTATTAAAAAGTCTTTTATCATTGTACTATTTATAGTTTTTTTTAATACATCAAACAATTCTTATTCTTCAGAAATTCTTCTAAAAGATAAGGGTATTATATCTATAATGTATCATCGATTTGAGGAAAATAAGTACCCATCAACCAATATAAGAATTCAAGATTTTATATCTCAAATCAGTATCATTGAAGAAGAAGGATTCGATTTTATATCACATAATGAATTTGATGAAAGTATACAAAAAAATAATACAAATAAAAAAATTCTACTTACAGTAGATGATGGATTTTCATCTTTTTACAGTAATGCTTGGCCAATTTTAAAAGAAAAAAAAATACCTTTTATAATATTTATTAATACTGAAACTATAGGATCAAGGGGGTACATGAATTGGGCCCAAATAAAAGAAATTGCCCAGTTCGATTTTGTTCATATTGGAAACCATAGTCACTCTCATGAATATTTGGTAGATTGGAGCGATAAAGAAATAGAGGAAGACTTAAAAACTTCTATAAAAATTTTTAAGGAAAAGTTAAACTATCAAACAAAGTTTTTTGCATATCCTTTTGGCGAATATAAAAAATCTTATAAAGAAATTGTAAAAAAATTAGGATTTGAGTATGCGTTTGGTCAACATTCTGGGGTTATGGATAAAACAAAAGATAAGTTTGAATTACCAAGATTCCCTATCAATGAAAAATATGGGGAGGAAAAAAGATTTAAGTCAATACTACGAACAATTCCATTTCCATATTTAAAAATTACACCAGATGAAAAATATTTAAATCCAGAAAATAATCCTCCTAGTGTTAGTATAACTTTTTTTGATAATGGTCCAAATTTTAAAAATATAACTTGTTATTCAAATGAAGAAGATAAGTGGAGAAAATCAAAAATTAAATTTATTAATAATAATCAGTTAGACATAATTTTAGAGGGAAAATTTACAACCGAAAGAGGGAGAATAAATTGTTCTTTAAGAGAAGATACTGGTGAATGGAGATGGTTGGGAATTCAATTTGTAATTAAAGAGCTATAAAGTTAAAGATGATGACTTTCTTGCATTCATTAATGTCGCATTATCAAAATCTGTAAGTCGATTTTGATCAATAATTTTTTTTAAAGTTTTAACATAATCTTTCCCAGTAGCAGCATAATTATGCAAATAAATCACAAGTTCAGATCCAGATATTGTTTTATTTTTTTTTCTCAACTCACCTCTTCTTTCTCTAAATTCTTTATAACCGCTATGAGTATTTAAATTATTTTTATAAGCTTTTACTGAAGACCTTAACATGGGAAAGCTCAGTATTTTATGGTCTTGATTTTTATCTTTGTCTGTAGGTTCAATACCATTCTTTCCCCATGTCCATTGTCCAAACATTGCATTGCCTTCTAGTGCAAATCTTGATGTGCCCCATCCACTTTCTTTTGCTGCTTGAGCAATCGCTATAGAAGGTGGAATAATATCCATTCTTAATTTTAGTTCAGCAACATCTTCGTTTTTAATGCCATATTCTTTAAATCTTCTTTTAAGCCAACGTCTTTCACCCATAGAATTAGCTTGTTTGTTTAAAATTTTGAAAAGTTTTTTTCTATTGTCAGCAATTTTTTTATTTTCATCTAATATCAAAGGCATCACAATTTTTATAAACATGTTCTTCTTTTTTTGTGTGCTTTTAAGTTTTCCAAGATCCTTTGGTAGTTTTGATAAAAAAACAGGTTTTACACTTTGTCCTTTTCTTATACCAATAAGATCATATTTTAAATTCTCAAATAGATCTAAAGTAACTTGTGTATCTAAACTTATCAAGCTATCAGTTTTTTTCTCTTCTTCTTTTTTATTAAAATTTTTTGTATCAGGAAAAGCACCATCAGTTTGAAAATTAGATTTATAGTCTCTTGCTACATAGGTAAATTTTATTTTACTAGTCATATCCTTAATATACGGTCTTACCCCAACTAGACTTGTTATGAAGGTCATTATGCAAATAGTTAGAACAATATTTGTAAGAACCTGTTCTTTAAATTTTATTTGTGCAATTCTTTTTTTGTTATAACTTTGTTCAGGAAGTCTTACTTTGTTTTTAAGTAGTATTAATTCAATCTGAGATACTGTAAGTATTTTTTTGGAGTTTATATAGCTTTTAATTTCTTCAATTTTATATAATTTGCAAAGTTCAATGAGTTGGTCTCTGTATGTAGAATTTTTTTTCATTTAATTATTCTGCTTCTACCGATTTAACTTCTTTTACATAGTGACGGAGAAGATTTTGAACTCCCTGTTTCAAAGTCATTAAGGAACTGGGGCAACCAGAACAGCTACCTTGTAGTTTTACTTTCACAGTTCCGTTTTTAAAGGATACAAATTTTATATCTCCACCATCTCTGGCAACTGCGGGTTTAACTTTTGTATCAATAACCTCAATAATTTTACTGATTGGATCATTTTTTTTAAAATCATTTTTTTTATTTTCTTCTAAATTTTTATCATCAGAAAGTATTGGTTTATTATTTTTAGCAAAATAATCATTCATTGTAGATATAATTGATGGTTTTAACTTGTCCCATTCAACTTTATCTGTTTTTTTTACACTAAGGAAATTTTCTGAAATAAGTATTAGTTCAACACCATCCAAATTAAGCAAATTTTTTATAAAATTATTTTTTATATCATTCAAATTTTTTTTCTGAAATTCCTGTGTTCCCACAGTTGATATTTTTTTAGTTGATAAAAATTTTAAAGCGTTTGGGTTTGGTGTATTTTCAATTTGTATCATTTTAAAAGTTTTAACATAAAATATTTACATTTAGTACCAATTTAAGATTGAATAAAACCTAAGATTTCTTTAATTTCTTTCAAATTATTCTTTGCGATTGTGCTTGCTTTCTCGGATCCTTCTTTTAATATTTTTTTTAAATTAGCAGTATCACTTTCTAATTCTTTGATTTTTTTTCCAATTGGACAAATTACGCTCACAAGAGCATCGGATAGATGGTCTTTAAATTTTGAAAAATCTTTGCCTTTCATTTCTTTTAAAGTTTTTTCTACAGTAGAATTAGTTACAAAAGAATAAATGTTTAATAAATTTTGAGCCTCAGGTCTATTTTTTAAATCCTCAATTTTTTCTGGAATAGGAGACGAGTCTGTTTTGGCTTTTTTAATTTTCTTTTTTATTGTTTCAGCATCATCTTTTAAATCAATTCTAGAATAATCAGATTCCTCTGATTTGCTCATTTTCTTTTTACCATCTCTTAAACTCATGACTCGTGATAATTTTTCTTGAATTAAAGGTTCTGGTAGAGGAAAAAAATTCTCAGCGTTAAAATCATTATTAAATTTTTGAGCAATATCTCTTGTTAATTCTAAATGTTGTTTTTGATCGTCTCCAACGGGAACATGGGTAGCTTTATAGAGAAGTATGTCGGCAGCCATAAGGTTGGGATAAACATACAAACCAACATTTGCATTCTCTTTGTTGGCTCCAGCTTTTTCTTTAAATTGTGTCATTCTATTCATCCATCCAATTCTAGAAACGCAATTAAAAATCCATGCTAGCTCAGCATGCCCAGAAACAGAAGATTGATTAAAGATTATGCTTTTTTTAAAATCTAATCCGCAAGCTATGAATCCGGCAGTTGTGTCAAGTATATTTTTTTTTAGTTCTTTAGGATCCTGAGAAATTGTTATGGCATGGAGATCTGCGATACAATATATGCATTTCATTTTTTTTTGAAGATCAACAAAATTTTTTATGGCACCAAGATAATTTCCTAAATGCAAATTTCCGCTAGGCTGAACTCCTGAAAAAACTACCGATTTTACATTTTTACTCATTTTAATTTATAACTATCTAGCTTTAATACTCCAAAAAGATTAGACACCAAAAGATATATAGCTGCTGACAAGCCTACCATAATTAACAAATAAATTAATTTAAAATGATAAGTATATTGCAACTTATCCTCAAAATATTCCAAACTAAAATATAGAAAAAAACACATTAAGATCGTAGCTATTAAAATCTTTAAAACATTAACGAAAGTTTTATTTTGGAAAATAAGAAATTTTTCTTTTTTAAGTAGAATGAAATAGAGTAAGGCAGCAAACCAAGTTGAGAGAGTAGTTGCTATCGGTATAATTATAAAGCCATATTTTCCAAATAAAGAAACACTAACTATAATATTAATTACCATGCTTATAAAAGATATATAGAAAGGTGTTTTTGTATTGTCTCGAGCAAAATAAAAATTAGATAAAACTTTAACTAATGCAAAAGCCGGAACACCTATAGCAAAAAATGTTAGAGCTAATGATGTATTAGCAACATCTGTTTGATCAAAGGATCCATAGCCAAACAAACTATTTACTATTTCTTCAGAAGCTATCAACAAACCAAATGCTGCTGGCAAAGAAAGAGCTAGGGATAATTCTAACGACTTGTTTTGTATAAGATTTATAGAATCTTGATTATTTGTTTTTATACTTTTTGAAAGATTGGGTAAAACTACGGTCCCAACAGCAATACCTGCGATAGCTAAATTGATTTGATAAATTCTATCCGCATAATATAAATAAGAAACTGCTCCAGATTGAAACGATGCAATGATAGTTCCTATAAGGATATTGATCTGAGTAATACCTGATGAAAAAATACTTGGTAATAGTTTTTTAAAAAAATTTTTGAGACTTTTTTCAAATTTAAAAAATAATTTTAAAGATGGAAAATAAAATTTTTTTGTAAAAATAATCAGAATTAAAAATTGTAAAATTCCAGCAAAGGTTACTCCGATGGACAAATTTTTAGCTATATTAAGTTTAAAGTAAAATGAAGATAATAAGGACAGAACTAGTATTATGTTAAGCACTATTGGTGCTGCGGCTGCGGCTGCAAATTTATTATTTGTATTTAGTATTCCAGACAGCATGGAAGATAGGCTTACAAATAGTAAAAAGGGGAAAGTAATTCTTGTAAATTCAATAGCTAAATTAAATTTTTCCAAATCTTGATAAAAACCAGGGGCAATAAGATAAACTACAAAAGGTGTAAAAATTTCAACAGCAATTATTAAAATAATTAAAACATATAAGAGCAAACTAAAAACATCATCAGCAAATTTTTTTCCTAAGTCTTCTCCTTTTATTTTTTCCTCAGCATAACTTGGAATAAATGCTGCATTAAAAGTACCTTCTGCAAATAAACGCCTAAAAGTATTAGGTAGTCTAAAAGCAACAAAAAAAGCATCGGCATAAATACTTGTTCCAAGAAAAATGGCTATTAAAATATCTCTTAGATATCCCAAAATCCTACTTATAAGGGTATAAAAACCAAAAACTGATGTTGAGGATAATAAGTTCATAATTAAGCCAAAATTAAAAATTATTAGTGATTTAATATCATTTATATTACATACTTAAAATTTAATGACAAAAAAATCAAAAATTGATCATTACACCGATAAAGAAGCATTAGACTTTCATAATAAAGGAAAGTCTGGCAAAATTGAGATTAATTCTTCAAAATCTTTAACAACTAAAAGAGACCTTTCTCTAGCTTATTCTCCTGGGGTAGCAGTTCCAGTTAAAGAAATCTCAAAAAATCCAGATGCTGTTTATGAATATACAAGTAAAGGAAATTTAGTAGCGGTAATAAGTAACGGTTCTGCTATTTTGGGTTTAGGAGATTTGGGTGCACTGGCATCAAAACCAGTTATGGAAGGTAAGGCTGTTTTATTTAAAAGATTTGCAGACATCGATGCTATCGACATTGAGATAGATAGTAGAAATTCAGATGAAATAATTAAATGCGTTCAGAGTATTGGAAATAGCTTTGGTGGAATAAATTTAGAAGATATTGCTGCACCAGATTGTTTTATTATAGAAAGAAAATTAAGGGACAGTTTGGACATACCTATTTTTCATGATGATCAACATGGTACAGCAATTATTACATCTGCGGCACTGATTAATGCCCTGGATATTTCTAATAAAAAACCTGGTGAGGTAAAAATTGTTGTTAATGGTGCAGGAGCCTCTGCATTAGCATGCGCAAATCTTTTCAAAAGCATTGGTATCAAAACTCAAAATATAATTATGCTTGATAGAAAAGGTGTGATTTATAAAGGTAGAGATAATGTGGATCAATTTAAGTCGGCATATGCCGTTGAAACAAAACTTAGAACTCTTAAAGATGCAATAAAAGGCGCGGATGTTTTTTTAGGTTTGTCAGCAAAAAATGTATTAGATCAAGAGATGGTAAAATCTATGAGTAAAAATCCAATCATATTTGCCTGTGCTAATCCTGATCCTGAAATAAAACCTGAGTTAGTAGATGAAGTAAGATCGGATGCAATAGTTGCTACTGGAAGATCAGACTATCCTAACCAAGTTAATAATCTAATTGGATTTCCATATATATTTAGAGGAGCTCTTGACGTTAGAGCAAAAGAGATTAACGAAGAAATGAAAATAGCCGCAGCAAAAGCTATAGCGGCACTAGCCAGAGAAGAAGTTCCTGATGAAGTAGTAAATGCTTATGGAGGGGAAAGACCTCGCTATGGAAAAGAATATATTATTCCGTCAACTTTTGATCCTAGATTAATTAGTAGAATACCTGCTGCGGTTGCTGAAGCTGCAATGAAAAGCGGGGTAGCTAGAAAAAAAATTTCAGACATTGAGTCCTATAAAGACCAGTTAACTAACAGACTCGATCCTTCTATGAGTATAATGCAAGGGATTAATGCTCAAATTAAAAAAAATCCAAAGACAGTTGTTTTTGCAGAAGGCGAAGATGAAAATATGTTAAAAGCCGCGATTGCCTATAAGAATAGTCGTTTAGGAACACCAATCGTGATTGGAAATGAAAAAAGGGTAAAAGAACAGTTAAAAGAAATTGGATTAGATGAAAATTATAAAATTAAAATTGTCAACTCAACTGATAAAGAAAAAAGAGAACTGTATACAAAAAAATTATACAACAAATTGCAGAGACAAGGTCTTTTGGAAAGAGATGTCGATAGATTAATTAGAAATGATAGAATTGTCTGGGGTTCTTCTATGGTTGACTGCGGAGATGCGGATGCAATGGTAACAGGAAATATCAGACATTATGCTGCTTCCATCGAAAGTCTTAAAAAAGTGGTAGATCCTAGACCTGGTGAAATTTTATTTGGCCTGAATATGCTCATTACACCCAAAAAAACTATCTTCATTGCTGATACGCAGGTAAACGATTTTCCATCTGCAGAAAAATTAACAAAAATTGCTATGTCCAGTGTTAGAGTGGCTAAATTGTTTGGCTTTGATCCTAAAGTAGCTTTTTTATCTCACTCTACCTTTGGAAAACCAAAATCCAGAAATACAAAACATGTAATAGATGCTATCGAACTTTTAAAAAGTAAAAAAGTAGATTTCGATTTTGATGGTGAAATGCAACCAGATGTAGCTTTAAATCCAAAATACAAAGAAACATATCCATTTTCTAAAATAGTGGGTAATGCTAACATTTTAATAATGCCTGCTCTTCATAGTGCTGCCATATCAACTAAGCTAATGAAAACTATTGGTGGAGCAAAAACAATTGGTCCACTTTTGATTGGATTAGGTTTGCCGATTGAAATTGCTCCTCTTAGATCGTCTCCGAATGACATATTAAATCTTGCATCTGTTGCGGCTTACTCGGCAAATGTCATTGACTACAAAAATAAGAAAAGTAATTAATTTTTATTTCTACTTAAATCTTCAACTAATAAGATGCTTGGTATGATGTCTTTAACACCATAAATCTCTTGGCCTTCTTTGATTACTTCACGTTTCTCATCCGAGCTCAATGCAATCCCAAAAATGTAAACTTTCCCATTTATTGTATCAATATTGTAATTAGTTGACTTGGTGTTTTTATTAAAAACTAAAGCTGTTCTTAATTGAGTTGTGATCAGCGCATCTTTAGCTGCAACTTTAAAATTAGTCTGGCCTTTAATCTTTAATGCACTTTTTACTGATCTTACACCATTTGTTTCCCAGGCCATTTTAATCATTTTTAGTTTCTCTTCTGGTTCATTTACTTTGCCTGACAAAAATATATTTCCATCTAAAACTTTAACAGAAATAGAAAGGATATATTTTTTGTCTTTGAGAGCTAATCTTCCTAATAAATTTTTCTGCATAATTGAATCGTCAATTTGCATACCAACAGTTCTGGGGTCAAGCGCCACACTTACACCTGATCCAAAAATTCCCACAGATGATGATCCCACGCAGGATGTTAAAAAAATTGACAATAAAGTTATTAGAAAAAAATTTTTCATTTTTTAATACTCAAACAAAGATTATAAACTTTTTTTTTGGACAAATTATTTTTCCTTGATACCAAATTTACTATATCTCTTACCGTATATCTCTTTAAAAGTTTAGATATTTCTTTTTTTAAGTTCATTTCATCAACAAGATTTTTTTCTGGTGAACTAAAAACTTTACCTGAGATTATTACTGTTAATTCTCCCTTTAGCTTAATTTTAAATCCAGTAAAACTATCTAGATTTTCTCTATAAAATGTCTCATGAATTTTAGTTAATTCTCTAGCAATAAAAATCTTTCTTCCTAAAAAGAATTTTTTAAAAATTTTAACATAAAAGTTAATTTTTATTGCTGGTATAAAAAAAACCATATTAAATTTAAAGTCCTTTAAATCTTTAATTTTTTTTTCGATATCATTAATTTTTTTCGGTAAAAAACCATAAAAAAAGTATTTTTCCTCAAATCCTGAAACACTCATTGCCGTCGTTACTGCCGAAACACCAGGTATAGGAAATATTTTTAATTTTTCTTTGATGCATTCTTTTATAACAATTAACCCTGGATCAGAAAGAGTTGGTGTACCTGCGTCTGAAATTATTGATGTTATTTTTCCATTTTTTATTGATTCTACAACTGCACCAGCAATCTTTCTTTCATTAAATTTATGGTTTGAAATTAATTTCTTTTTTATATTGTAGTAATTTAACAGTTTTAATGATCTTCTGGTATCTTCACAAAGAATTTGGTCTGATTTTTTTAATACATTTAATGCTCTTAATGTAATATCCTCTAAATTTCCTATTGGTGTTGAAACAATATATAAACCTGGTAGAAAATTATTCATAAAATGAAAAATATTTTTAAGATAATTTTATATTATTTATTAATCACTTTTAACACCTATGTTTTTGCAGACACAAACAAAAGCACAAATATACTAAAAATAGGAATTCTTGCACCACTATCTGGTGAATTTAAAGCTTTAGGTGAAACAATTTTGTATGCTGCAAATTTAGCATTACACGACATTGGTGATGAAACAATAAAAATTTACCCAAAAGACTCGGGTTCTAATAAAAAAAAAATAATAAAGGCTTGTAAAGAATTTCAAGATGAAGGTATAAAAATTATCATTGGCCCAATCGATTCTTCTTTTCATAAAGAGTTAGGTGATTTTAATGATTTAATTTTTGTTTCCCTATCAAATATAGATTCAAGTATATCTGATAATATTATTAAAGTAGGAATAAATTTGGAGTCCCAATTATTAGCAATAAAACAATTTGTAAAAAAAAAGGAAAGAAAAAAAACGGTAATATTGTATCCAGATAATGAATATAAAAAACATGTTGAAAAAAATTTAAAATTTATAGGTTTTGAAAATTCTAAAATTTTCAAATACAGTAAAGATCCTAAAAAACTTACTGGACAAATAGAAAAAATTACAAATTATAAACAAAGAAAAATTAATTTGAACTCTAGAATAAAAAAATTGGAAAATTCTGAGGAACCAAAAGATATACGGGAATTAAAAATGCTAAAACAAAAATACACACTTGGAAAAATTAATTTTGACTCTGTAATTATAATTGACTTTGGAGATGGGCTTAAAAGTGTACTAACTTCTCTGGCATACACAGATGTTAATGAAAATGAAATTTTAATAGTTTCTACCAATCAATGGTTTGATGATAATATTCTTTCCGAAACTTCAATTAATAACTTTTATTTCCCTTCTATAGATCTAAAAAATTTTAAAAAGTTTAACAAAAGATTTGCCAAGACATATGACTTTAAACCAAATGAAATTACAATCTTGGCCTATGATTCTGTTGGGTTAATATATTACATATGGAAAAATAATAAGAAAATAAACTCTACATCTGATTTTAATTTTAAAAAAGAAATTAGAGGAAAAATAGGAAAATTTAGTATAAATAATAATAAAGTAATCCAAAAACTAAAAATTTATAAATTAAGTAATAATAATTTTATCGAAAGTAAGTTTTAATTTTTTTTTCCAATTTTTTATAAGCTATGTATCTGTGATCCATCCCTAATTTTTTATTATATTTCATTTGGCCAAAAGTAATTTTATGACCTTTGGGTTTAAAAATTGGATCATAACCAAAACCATTATTTCCTTTTTTAGAAGATATATTGCCTTTGATAGTACCAATTTCTGAGATTTTTTTTCCATCAGGCCATTGAATTGTAAGACTACAAACAAATTGTGCTTTTTTATCTTTGTTTGTTTTTTTTACTTTTTTTAAAATTTCTTTCATGGCATTATCAAATCCACCAAATTCTGCAGCCCACCTTGAAGAAAAAATTCCAGGTTGACCATCTAAGCAGTCGATCTCAAGACCTGAATCGTCGGATAGGGTAACTAATTTTGATTTATTGCAAAAAAAATTAGCTTTTAGTTCTGAATTTTCAAGAAAGGTTTTGCCGTCTTCTTTTGGGCTCTCTATACCGAGATCAATGGGTGATATTTTTTCTAATTTCTCTGGTAATAAATCACTTATTTCTTTAAATTTTCCCTTATTATGAGTTCCTATTAATATCTTATCAATTTTATACATAAGGACCTAGAAATCAAATATTTCATAACTATATAGAAAATATGGCTAATTTAAACGATGAAGATAAAAATAAAAAAGAGAGTAAAATTCCAAAAAAGGAAGAAAAAAAAGAATTAAGTATCGAAGAAAAGCTCAAAGATACTGAGGAAAAGCTTTTAAGATCTCTTGCTGAGCTAGAAAATCAACGAAAGAGGTTTGATAAAGATATTAAAGAAGCAATAGATTTTGGAGGTTTCAATTTTGCAAGAGAAAACTTAGCTATATTAGACAATCTGCAAAGGGCTCATATTTCGATTAAAAATGATCCAACTTTAAAAGATAACAAAGATTTAGATAAATTTTTAAAAAACATTGAGATTGTTGAAAAAGATTTAATTTCAATTTTCAAAAAAAATAAAATAGAAAAAATTGATACATCCAAGAAAAAATTTGATCCAAATTTTCATCAAGCCATGACAGAAATAGAAAATGACCAGGTAGAGACTGGAACCATCGTGCAAGAAATACAAGCTGGTTATATGTTGGGAGAAAGATTGCTTAGACCATCTTTAGTTGCTGTTTCTAAAAAAAGTGCAAAAAATGAGGAAAAAAATGAGAAAAAAAAGTAATTACCATCTTGTAGAAACAGAAATAACACCCATATATCAAGCATTATGAGTAGAGTAATTGGAATAGATTTAGGAACAACAAATTCATGCGTAGCCATAATGGATGGCAAACAAGCCAAAGTCATTGAAAACGCTGAAGGACAAAGAACTACCCCTTCAGTAGTTGCTTTTCTTGATAAGGACGAAAGATTAGTAGGACAACCTGCAAAAAGACAAGCTGTTACAAATCCCAATGATACAATTTTTGCTGCCAAAAGATTAATAGGAAGAACTTTTGATGACCAATCTGTAAAAAAAGATGTCGAAAAAGTTCCATTTAAAATAATTAAGTCAGATAAGAATGATGCTTGGATAGAAGCAAAAGGTAAAAAATATTCTCCATCTCAAATATCAGCTTTTATTCTTCAAAAAATGAAAGAAACAGCTGAAAAACATTTGGGCCAACCAGTTACTAAAGCCGTAATAACAGTACCAGCGTATTTTAATGATGCACAAAGACAAGCAACAAAAGATGCTGGAAAAATTGCTGGCTTGGAAGTTTTAAGAATTATCAATGAACCTACTGCGGCTTCATTAGCATATGGTCTAGATAAAAAAGGCGGAAAAAAAATTGCTGTTTACGACCTTGGTGGTGGTACGTTCGATGTATCTATTTTAGAAATTGGCGACGGTGTATTCGAAGTAAAATCAACAAATGGAGACACTTTTTTAGGTGGTGAAGATTTTGATGATACTATTGTAGACTATTTAGTTTCAGAATTTAAAAAAGATAGTGGAATTGATTTAAAAACTGACAAACTTGCTCTACAAAGATTAAAGGAAGCAGCAGAAAAAGCAAAAATAGAATTGTCTTCTGCAACACAAACTGAAATTAATCTTCCGTTTATTACGGCGGACAAAACAGGACCGAAACATATTAATTTAAAATTTACTAGAGCTAAACTGGAAGCTCTTGTGGAAAGCCTGGTAGAAAGAACTCTAGAGCCTTGCAAAACCGCTCTTAAAGATTCAGGTTTTTCAGCAGCAGAGATCAACGAAGTAGTTCTGGTTGGCGGAATGACCAGAATGCCAAAAATTGTTGAGACTGTTAAAAATTTTTTTGGAAAAGATCCTAACAAAAGTGTTAACCCCGATGAAGTAGTTGCAATGGGAGCTGCGATCCAAGCAGGTGTATTACAGGGCGATGTAAAAGATGTTTTGCTTTTAGATGTTACTCCATTGTCTCTAGGTATTGAAACACTTGGAGGAGTTTCTACAAAATTAATTGATAAAAATACAACTATACCAACTAAAAAAAGCCAAGTTTTTTCAACCGCTGAGGACAATCAACCTGCCGTATCAATAAGAGTGCTCCAAGGGGAAAGAGAAATGGCTTCTGATAATAAAATTTTAGGTAACTTTGAACTTGTTGGAATTGCTCCTGCTCCAAGAGGTGTACCACAGATTGAAGTAACCTTTGATATAGACGCAAATGGTATTGTCAATGTATCTGCTAAAGACAAAGGAACAGGTAAAGAGCAAAAAATTCAAATTCAGGCATCAGGCGGATTGTCTGATGAAGAAATTCAAAAAATGGTTAAAGATGCTGAGGCAAATAAAGAATCGGATAAGAAAAAAAGAGAGTCTGTAGATGCAAGAAATCAGGCCGACACTATAATCCATTCTACAGAAAAAAATCTTAAAGAGCATGGGTCTAAAATTAGTGAGGCTGAGAAAAAAGCTATAGAAACTGCCATTTCAGATCTAAGAAATGCTTTGAAAGGAACGGACTCAGAAGAAATTAAGAAAAAAACTCAATCTTTAATTCAGGCTTCGATGAAATTAGGAGAAGCAGTTTATAAAAGCCAACAAAAACCTGATGGAAAAGCTGCTGGTAAAAAAGATAACAAAGACAATAAAGAAAAAGATAATGTTGTTGATGCAGAGGTTGTAGACAAAGAAGAAGATAAAGAAAAAAGAGCCTAAGACTAATTAACAGGAGCAAAGCTTCTCATGTCAAAAAGAGATTATTATGAAGTCTTAGGTGTAAATAAATCATCTAGTAAAGAAGAAATCAAAAAAGCTTACAGAAAATTAGCACTTAAATATCACCCAGATAAAAATAAGGGAGACAAAAGTGCAGAAGAAAAATTTAAAGAAGGAAGTGAAGCTTATCACGTTCTATCTGATGATAAGAGAAAGACTAATTATGATCAATTTGGACACGCGGCTTTTCAAGGAGCAGGTGGACAAGGGGGGTTTGGTAATTTTGATTTTTCTTCATCTTTTTCAGATATTTTTGGAGATGTTTTTGGAGACTTGAGTGACTTTGGTTTTGGAACTTCTCGACAATCAAGAAGAGCAAATAACAGAGGAAATGATCTAAGATACGATGTTTCGATAAATCTAAACGATTCATATAGCGGTACAGAAAAAAAAATAAATTATACAACTTACAAAAAATGTAAAACCTGTTCTGGAAGTGGTTCTAAACCGGGTTCAAAACCTTCAGTTTGCGGGTACTGTAGTGGACAGGGAAAAGTAAGATCTAACCAAGGATTTTTTACCATACAACAAACATGTCCTGAATGCAGTGGTGAAGGAGAAAAAATTACAAATCCATGTAACAACTGTAACGGAATGGGAAAAACACAATCTAACGAGTCTGTTTCGGTAAAAATTCCAAAAGGAGTTGATGATGGAACAAGAATAAGGCTGGCTGGGAAAGGAGAAGCTGGTAGCAAGGGCGGGTCAAATGGAGATTTATATTTATTTGTATCTGTAGAACCACACAACATCTTCCAAAGATCAGAGGAAAATCTTTATTATGAATTGCCAATTTCTATTGCAGACGCAGCTTTAGGAACAACGGTTGAAGTACCTTCAATTGATGGTGGAAAAACAAAAATTAAAATTCCATCTGGAACTCAAAGTGGAAAACAGTTAAGACTCAAAGGAAAAGGCATGCCAATCTTAAGAAGAAATATGTCAGGGGATTTATACATCAGAATTATAACTGAGGTGCCAACATCTTTAACAAAAAAACAAAAAGAATTGCTCACAGAATTTAAAGCTTTGGAAGACACTAAATCAAATCCATTAATTAAAAGCTTCTTTGATAAAGCTAAAAAATTCTGGAAAAACTAAATGAAAAAAATTAATCTAGCTATTACTGGATGTCTTGGAAGAATGGGTCAACAACTAATTAAGTCCTCTAAAACAGCTAAAAATTTTAAGCTTATTTCTGTTACAGAAAACAGAATTATTAATAAGAAAGTTTTGGGTTTAAAACCTCAATTAAATTCAAAAAATGCATTTAGAAATGCAAATGTAATTATAGATTTTACAGTTCCAAAATGTACTCTCGAAGTATTAAAAATTGCTTCCAAATTAAAAAAAAGAGTGGTTATTGGAACAACGGGTTTTTCTAAAAAAGAAGAAAAATTAATAAAAAAATATTCTAGAAGAATACCTATACTTAAAGCTGGAAATATGAGTTTGGGTGTGAATTTACTAATGTATTTAACCGAGATAGCATCAAAATCACTGGGCAATAATTTCTTAAGTAAGGTTTTTGAGGTTCACCATAAAGGCAAAAAAGATCATCCTTCGGGAACAGCTTTGATGTTAGGAGAAGGTATAGCGGCAGGAAAAAATAAAGATCTAAGTAGAATTACGGGAAAAAAATATTTAAATAAGAAATTTTTCCCCTACAGCCAGAAGATTAATTTTAATTCCCTTAGAAAGGGTAAAATTATTGGGCAACATGAGGTAAGATTTTCAAGTGGAAAAGAAATAGTTACTTTGAATCATGAGGCTTTTGATAGAACTTTATACTCGGAAGGTGCTTTGACTGCAGCAAGATGGTTAATGAATAAAAAACCAGGTTTATACTCCATGAGAAATGTTTTAAATTTTAAATAAATTTAAAACAATGAGTTCAAAGAAAAAAGCAAAAGTAATATTAAAAATTCTTAATAAAATTTATCCTAAAACTCCGACTCCGCTTAAACACAAAAATACATTTACTCTATTAGTCTCTGTAGCCCTGTCTGCACAAACCACGGATATTAATGTAAATAAAGCGACTAAGAATATATATCCAAAATATTATAAACCAGAACATTTTGTAAAGTTGGGAAGAAAAAAAATTGAAAAATTAATAAAAAGTTTAGGTTTTTTTAGAAACAAAGCTAAAAGCGTATATTTACTTTCAAAACAATTAGTGGAAAAACACGACAGTAAAGTTCCAAAAAATTTTAAAGACCTTGAAAATTTACAAGGTGTAGGACATAAAACAGCAAGCGTAGTAATGTCTCAAGCATTTGGTTATCCTGCCTTTCCTGTAGATACACACATTCATCGTTTGGCACAAAGATGGGGCTTAACTAGTGGAAAAAATGTTGTTCAAACTGAAAAGGACTTAAAAAGATTATTTCCAAAAAAATCATGGAATAAACTTCATCTTCAAATAATTTACTATGGAAGAGAGTATTGTAAGGCAAGAGAATGTTATGGTCTAACTTGTAAAATCTGCACCACTTGTTATCCTAAACGAAAAACACCAGTTAAAACAAAGAAAGCTTAATATGAAAATTTTAGGAATGGGAAATGCAATAGTAGATGTTATCTGCAAGGTAGATGATAATTTTTTAGCTGAAAATAATCTTACTAAAAGCACAATGAAATTAGTTAATGAAATTGAATTTAAAAAATTGTTATCTAGTCTAAAAATTGAAGAAACTGTTGCAGGTGGGTCTGTTGCAAATTCCATTGTAGGTCTAGCACAGCTAGGTAACAATGTCGGTTTTATAGGCAAGGTTAACAAGGATGATCTAGGCAATAAATACGAAGAGGGCCTTGAAAAAGAAAAAGTAAAATATTTTTATTCTAAAAAAAAAGAAGAGTTGTCGACTGGAACTTGTTTAATTTTAATAACGCCTGACTCAGAAAGAACAATGTGTACTTTTTTGGGAATCGCAGGAAAAATTAATGAAAATGACATTGATGTTGGTGCTATTCAAAGTAGTGAAATAATTTTCTTAGAAGGATATCTCTGGGATGAAGGAAGTCCAAAAAAAGCTTTTGAGAAAGCTATAAAGAACTCAAATAAAGTTGCTATGTCACTATCTGATCAGTTTTGTGTTAATAGACATAAGCCACACTTTTTAAATTTAGTTAAAAATAAATTAGATATTACATTCGCAAACGAACAAGAAATTTTATCTTTAATTGATAGTAAAAGTTTTGATGAAGTAATTTCTTTTGGAAAAAATATTGGAAAGTTAATGGTTATAACTCGAGGTGAGAAAGGTAGTATTGCAATAAATAAAAATGATGTGGTTGAATGTGGTGTTCAAAAGAATTTAAAAATTGTTGATTTAACAGGAGCTGGTGATCTTTTTGCTGCTGGATTTTTGCATGGTCATATAAATAATTTATCACTTAAAAAAAGCTTAGAAAAAGGGACTGAGATGTCGTCTAAAATAATTCAAAAAATTGGAGCTAGACTCTCTTAAGTTTTTTTCTGTTATAGCTTCCTTTTCCCTTTTTTGGTTTTACAACACGTTTACGGTATTTTTTTGTAAATAAATCTTTTGCAAAAATATTTCTTTTTTTCAAAGTTTATAGCCTCTCTTAGTGTGTTTGATAAAGTTTTCATCACCAAAAAAATTTTTAATTTTTTGCCTTAGTCTATAAATATGTGTCTCGATAGTATGAGTATCGCTTTCTGAAGAATACTCCCAAATATATTTGAGTATATAATCTTTATCTAGAGGCTTTTTGGATGTATGAAGTTTTTCTATAAAATAAATTTCTTTTTCAGTTATTTTTACAGCTTTATTATCTTTTTTTAAAACTCGCTCGTTCTTATCTAAAATATAATCCTTGATTTTTATAAGTGAGTTTTTATCAAATTGATGTTTTTGAGAAACATTTATTATAACCTCATTTAATTCAATCAAATTTATTGGCAGCCCTATAATTTTGCTAAATTCATTTTTAAATCCATTTTTTTCGTTATGTTTTTTAAGTAGAATTTTAGGAATATTAATCTTCTCAAATAACTCTGTTTTTTTTCCATTAGACTCGACTACTAAAAGGTTATACTCGCCATTTATCAATTTTTTTTCATTTAAAGAGTTGAGAAAAACCATATCAAACCCTAAAAACTCTTTTACTTCCTCGAGTGACTTGGTAAAATTTTTACTGCAAAGGAAAGCTACATTAATATTATTAGAATTATGCATCTATATCTTAAAAATAAATTTATATACTTCAATGGAAACAAGATCAAATGTTCTATTGGTAAAAATGGTTTAACTGCTAAAAAACGTGAAGGAGATTTGAAAACTCCAAAAGGGAGATTTAAATTTAAGTTACTTTTCTACAGAAAAGACAGAAATAAAAATCTTAAGTCAAAAATAATAAAGAAGGCTATCAAAAAAAATATGGGGTGGTGTGATGACCCTAGTTCTAAATTTTATAATAAATTAATTAAATTTCCTTTTAAAAAAAGGGCAGAAAAAATGTATTTGAAAAAAAAAGCTTATGATTTAGTTCTTATTTTAAATTACAATATGAGCCCTGTAGTTAAAAATAAAGGAAGTGCAATTTTCATGCATATTGCTAGTAAAAATTATTCATCTACAAAAGGGTGTGTAGCAATAAAAAAAAATGATTTTTTGAAGATCTTGAGTAAAATTTCAAAAAAATCATTATTAATTATTAGTTGAATTTCTATCGCCTAAAATTGCCGATCCAATTCTTAAAAAAGTTGAGTTAAATTTTAAAGCAGAAGTATAATCTGAAGACATGCCCATACTTAATTCTTTAAATCTAAGATCTAGATTTAATTTTGAAACTATTTCAAAGTATTTTTCGGACTCACCGTCATTAGGAGGCAAAACCATGAGGCCGATTATATTTAATTTTGTTTCTTGAGAACAAAATTTTACTAGATCCTCAATTTCATTTATTAAAACTCCAGATTTTTGATTTTCACTCCCAATATTAACTTGGATAAAATAGGACAATTTTTTATTCAAATTATCTTCCGCTTTGTTTAAAGCTTGTGCAAGTTTTTTACTATCCAATGAGTGAACATAATCAAAAAGATCGACTGCTTTTTTTGCTTTATTACTCTGTAATTTTCCAATCATGTGGAGTTTTAAATCGGGGTTTTCCTTTTTTATACCTTGCCATTTAGATTCGGCTTCTTGAACCTTATTTTCTCCAAAGTGTTTATGCCCACTTTTTATGAGAGGCATCAATCTACTAATTGGAAAAGTTTTGGACACACAAATAACATGTGGTGGGCTACTTTTTTTATTTTTAAATTTTTCTATATTTTGTTGTATTAAATTTAATTTATTTATACTTTCATCAATAATGGACATAAAAAAAAAATTTTACATATATTTCGTCACAGAAAACTTGAAGGAGCATAACTTAGATTATGTAAAAAAAACAGGTGGTATTTTAATTATTAGAAATCCACATAAACTGGCTTTGATTAAATTAAAAAAATTTAAACGTGAATGTGATAGACGTAGAATTAAAGTCTATATTTCAAACAATATTAAGATACTTTTTCAACTTAAATCAAACGAATTGTATTTATCCTCATATAATAAGCGTTATTTTAAACACTTAAAATTAATAAAAACTAAATTGGACATTATAGGGAGTGCCCATAATTTTACGGAAATTAAACAAAAAATAAATCAAGGTTGTAGTCAAATTTTCTTATCTAGACTATTTAAAACTGATTATAAGTTCAAAAAAGGCTGGCTGGGTACTACAAAGTTTAATTTATTAACAAAAGAATTTACACATGATTTTGTTGCTTTAGGAGGAATAAAAAAAAATAACTTTAAAAATCTCAGAAATCTTAAAATAATCGGTTGTGCTTTTTTTAGTGACAAAAAAAAAGCCGGTAATTTCTTACCGGCTTTTTATAAAAATTAAATTTTTTAATTTAGAATGCTATCGCTAGTGAAACTGTTGTTGCATCCGTACTTCTGTTAGCAGAGTACGAACAGTTAGAACAATCAGAATCAGCTATGTTTATAGTCATTCCACCCATAGAATAAGACGCACTTATGCTGTCAAAATCTTGTTCAGTTCTTAGACCGTCTGCTGCAGTTTTACTTGCATCAATCCAGTTATAAGACACTGATAAGTCGTCAGACACAGTGTATGATATTCCGTAATATTGTTGCTTGTATAGAACGTTTCCACCTGTAGAAACAGCACCAATTTGGTAACCTAGAGAGAAAGGTCCTGTTGCATACTTAACGTACGCTGTACCTTCGTCTTGGTCAGTTGTGCCTGGTCCTACTGCTTGGCTATCTTGATTGATAGTTTCCATAATAGCATATCCAGCTCCTACGCTTAATCCTTCAACCATAGGTACTGAACCTTTTATTACGATTTCTTTTCCGTCACCACTACCAGCTCCTGCAGTACCCGCTGTACCATTGTCAGCTTGAGCGTCTCCAGAACCTGCGTCTCCAGTGTAGAATGCATCAACTGTAAAACCAGATCCCATAACATCAGCTAATGTATATCTGATACCATAAGTTCCGTCGTTACCGTTAACGTCATCGATTGAACCAACCATAGCGTTAGCTTCTTCAAAAGCTGTAGGCGTTACGTCGTCAATCGCACTAATAGGTGCACCTGCTGATGTTAATGCAATTGTTCCGAAATCAGTACCAAATGAAAGTTCTGAATCGTTGTATGCCATAGCATCAGTGATAGTTTGTTTGTATGAAACAGTATTACCATTTACGTCTGTAGAACCTGTAACTGATAATTCCTTGTCCATACCTAACTCATTACCGATATTGGAATATCCACTACCAGTAGTGTAAGTTGCCTCCATGCTACCTGTTAGTGACATCTCACCTGCGTTAGCAGATGTGATAGCCAGCGTACCAGCTAGTGCAGACAAACCTAGTTTAGTTATGTTTTTCATGTTTATCTCCTTGTTTGTTTATTTAAATAAACATGACCAAATTATTAAATATTCACTGTATTTTCCTTAATATTGAGCTATTTTTGATGTTTTTTTTATTAAGTGTGATAAAAATATCACAAATAAATATCCTTTTTAAAGGCTTTTTTAGTGTTTATTCTTGCTCTATAGGGTTAATAAAAAATATGGCAAATTCACGTGATATTTTGAATCGAGTCGCATCAGCATTGATGATTTTTCTTATTCTTTTCCTTTCATCCTGCAATAGCATCCCAGCTGGAGATGCAAGAAAAACACCGGCGTCAGGGAAAGAAAGGGCCAGAAAAAATATAGAAGAGGGAAGAGGAATAACTCTTGGTGGTATAGGAAATCAAAAAACAACTTACCAATTTAGCAGTTCAAACCCGATGTGGAGAGCAACATTTGATGTTATAGATTTTATGCCTTTGGTAACAGTGGATTACTCTGGTGGCATGATTATAACAGATTGGTACACTGACTCTAATACTACTAATGATTCTCTTAAATTTACAATCAGATTTTTGTCTAACGAAATAAGACCAGATAGTCTAAAAATCATAGTTCATAAAAAAACCTGTAAAGTTCAGTCAAATTGCATTGTTAGAAAAATATCATCTAAATTAGAAGATACCATTAGAGCAGAAATCATCACGAAAGCTGCACAATTAGAGCAGGCTAGTAAAAACAAGAAAAAGAAAAATTAAGAATTTATTATTAATGAATAAAGTCGATGTTAATAAGATTGATGAAAAATGGCAGAGTTTTTGGCTAAAGAATAAAGATAATTTTCAGAATACAGATAAGAAAAAAAAATTTTATTGTTTAGAAATGTTTCCTTATCCTTCCGGAAAAATTCATATGGGGCATGTTAGGAATTATGCAATTGGAGACGTATTAGCTAGATATAAAACAATGAATGGTTTTAATGTTCTTCACCCAATGGGTTGGGATTCTTTTGGTATGCCTGCTGAAAATGCAGCCAGGGAAAATAATTTAGATCCCAAAGATTGGACAAAAAAAAATATTGCGACGATGAAAAGACAACTTCAATCACTTGGTTTGTCGATTGATTGGGATTTGGAAATTTCAACTTGTGATGAAGAGTATTATAAACATCAACAAGAATTATTTATTGATTTTTTTGAAAAAGGTCTAGTAAGTAGAAAAGAAACATATGTTAATTGGGACCCCGTTGATAAAACGGTTCTAGCTAACGAACAAGTAATTGATGGAAGAGGATGGCGATCAAATGCGATTGTAGAAAGAAAAAAATTATCACAATGGTTTTTTAATATTTCAAAATTTTCAAATGAGTTACTAGAAGATTTAAACACACTTAACGAATGGCCAGAAAAAGTAAAATTAATGCAAAAAAACTGGATAGGAAAGTCTGTAGGGTGTGAAATAGATTTTGAAATTGATGATAAGGGTAAAAAAGTAAAGGTCTTCACTACTCGGCCAGATACCATATTTGGAGCGACTTTTTTAGCAGTTTCTGTAGACCATCCTTTGTGTAAAAATCTAGAAAAACAAAAAGATTTCATAGAATTTAAAAAAAAATCTTCTCAAGTAGGTACTACTGAAGAATCAATAGCAAATGCAGAAAAAATAGGATTTAATTCTGGATTTAAAGCCAAACATCCTTTCATAAAAAATAAAACAATACCTGTTTTTGTTGCAAATTTTATTTTAATGGATTACGGAACGGGTGCAATTTTTGGGTGTCCTGCTCACGATCAAAGAGACTTTGATTTTGCAACTAAATATAATCTTGAAATAATACCTGTAGTAAAATCTGAAGAAATTACAGAAAATAAGAAAATGAAAAAAGCATATACTGGCGATGGTAAAATAGTTAATTCTGAATTTTTGAATAATTTAAGTGTTGAACAAGCAAAAAAAAAAATAATAGGGGAAATCGAAAGAAAAAAAATTGGAAACAAAAAAGTATCTTTTAGATTAAAGGATTGGGGCATATCTAGACAAAGATATTGGGGGTGTCCTATACCTATGATCTATCTAAAAGATGGAAAAGTTGTTCCTGTAGATAAAAGTGAGCTTCCTGTAAAATTGCCTGAAAATGTAGACTTAAATTCAAAGGGTAATCCGTTAGAAAATCATCCGACTTGGAAAAAAACTAAATATAAAAAAACTGGTGAGAGTGCTACTAGAGAAACAGATACTCTTGATACCTTCGTTGACTCTTCGTGGTATTTTATAAGATTTTGTTCGCCAAAATTAAAAGATAAACCTTTTGATGAAAAAGCGTTCAGTTATTGGATGCCGGTCGATCAATATATAGGAGGTGTAGAGCATGCAATATTACATTTGCTATATTCAAGATTTTTTATGAGAGCAATTAAATTAAATGATAAAAAAATTAAAATTAAGGAACCTTTTAAAGGACTTTTTACCCAGGGGATGGTCTGTCATGAAACATATAAAAATGAGAAGGGTGATTGGCTAAGCCCAGAAGAAATAAAAAAAATTGATAAATCAAAAGTAACCATCGGTCCAGCTGAGGCTATGTCGAAATCTAAAAAAAATGTTGTTGATCCTGAAAGTATGATTAAAATTTATGGAGCAGATGCAATAAGGTGGTTTATGCTTTCTGATAGTCCACCAGATAGAGATATTCAGTGGTCAAATGAAGGGGTAGCAGCAGCACATAGATTTGTTCAAAGAGTTTGGTTGCTAAATAGTAAAGTTTTAGAGAGAAAGGATAAAAAATCCTCTGCTGAAGAAGAAAAGAATTTTCTTATAAAGATCAATAAATACTTATTTAAAATTACAAATTTAATTGAAAAATTCCAACTAAACGTGGCTATTGCAAACATTTATGAAGTTGTTCGTTTTCTGGAAGAAAATCTTGAAAAAAATATTAGTAACCAATATTTTTTCGAATCTCAGGCCAAAATGATGAAAGCTATGATGCCATTTACACCTCATTTGTCTTGGGAATGCCTTTCTAAACTTGAAGGAAAAAATTTTTATTCAAAAATTGAATGGCCAAAAATAAAAAAATCTCTTTTGGTTGATGATAAAGTTACAATAGTAATTCAGGTTAATGGAAAGAAAAGGGGCCTAATTTCAGCAAAAAAGGACATTGCTGAGAAAGAGGCTATTAAAGAGGCGAAAAAAGTTGAAAATATTGAAAAAAATCTAAAAGATAAGAAAATAGTTAAAAACATTTTTGTAAAAAACAAAATTATAAATTTTATTACATCATGAAAAATCCTAGATTTATTCATTTATCATTTATTTTAATATTTTTCAGTATTATTACGAGTTGTGGTTACCAACCTATGTTAGGTGAAAACAACGAAAAATTTAATATAAAAGTTTTAAATGTTGATGGCGATCAAAGAATTGGTCAGATATTAAGAAATAATATTGCTCATATACAAAAAAAAAGCGACGGATTGGTATTTAATGTATTTGCTGAAAAAAACAAAGGTATTACTAATAAAAGTTCTACCGGTAAAATATTGGAATATAGTTTAAATATATCTTTTGATTTAATTGCATACGAAAATCCAGGTAGAAAAGTAATACTAGAAAAAAAGTTTTCACAGTCCAGAAATTACAAAGCTTCAGATCTATATTCAAACACTTTGAATACTGAAAGAAAAATAACTGAAGAAATGATAGAATCTTTGGCTAATGAAATTATTACAAATATTGGACTAATTTACTCTAAGCAATGATAATAAAAAGCTATTTACTAGAAAGAAATATTTCAGAAATTGATGAATGTTTTGCAACTTTAATTTACGGTGAGAATATTGGTTTTAAAGACGATATAAAATATCAAATAAAAGAAAAATATAAAAAAGTTGATAAAATATCTTTAAATCAAGATGATATTTTAAAAAATAGCAAAGTTTTGACTGAGCAAATTGAAAACACATCTCTATTCAGTAAAAATAAAATTATATTTATTAACCAAGTTTCTGAAAAAATCAAAAAGATTTTAATGGATATTCTGGAGACACCTAGAAATGATTTAAAAATTTTTATTTTTGCAGATACTTTGGAAAAAAAATCAATTTTAAGATCATTTTTTGAAAAAAGCAAAGATCTTAAAATAGTACCCTGTTATCAAGATAATGAAAGAACTCTTGCGGAATATTTAAGAAAAAAATTTGCTGGTTATACAGGTCTAACCCAAGAAATAATAAATCTTCTTATAAAGAATTCAGGTCTCGATAGAAAAACACTTAGCAACGAAATTGAAAAAATAAAAAGTCTGTTTTTAGATAAAAAAATAAAGAGTGAAAAAATTATAAGTTTAATAAACAATCCCTACAATCTTGATTTTGATAACCTTAGAGATGCGTGTTTTTCAGCTGAAAAAGATAAGTTAAATGATAATTTAGGAAACGTGGCATTACAAAATGAAGATGCTTATTTTTATTTAAACAGCTTAAACTATAGAGTAGAAAAATTGATTGCTCTGTCTGAGCAGTGCAATGAATACAAAAGTGTGGATATGGCTATAGAAAAAATAAGACCTCCTATCTTTTGGAAAGATAAACCAACGTTTTCAAAGCAATTAAAAAAATGGAATATAAGTAAGTTAAATCAAGCAAAAAAGCATATAAATACAACAGAAATCTTAGTTAAAACAAAGCTGCATGGTTGTGGTGACGTTCTAATTAAAAACCTCCTGGTAAAACTTTGCTGTATTGCAAATGCTACTTCTTAAGAAGTTTTGAGACTAGCTCAAATTGCTCCAACGATTTGTAAGTTATTATAATTTTCCCTGAGTTATTTTTTTTATTTTTAATTTCAACACTTAAACCAATTTTGCTTTCAATTTCATTTTGAATAAATTTGATATTAGGATCCTCAATTTTTACACCGCTCTTCTTTATTTTAGTTAATTTTTCAACATCTCTAGCACTAATATGTTTTTTTACTATATTTTCTGCTACTTCTGATGCATTTGATAATCCTATTAATGGTCTGGCTTGGCCGGCAGTAAGTAGGCCATCTTCTATAAGTGAAATTACATCTGTAGGTAATGACAGTAATCGCAACGTATTGCTAATGTGACTTCTGCTTTTAGACATAAATTTTGAAATTTTTTCATGATCGTAACCAAATTCTTTGATGAGTCTTTCGTAACCTTTGGCTTCCTCTATTACATTTAAATCTTGTCTTTGGACATTTTCTACTATGGCAATTTCTAAACTTTTCTGGTCATCTATATTTAATATGACCGCTGGTATTTCAGTTAGACCAGCTTTTTGAGCAGCTAACCATCTTCTTTCTCCAGCAACAATTTCGTACTTCCCAGGTTCATACTTATTAGGGCGCACCGCTATTGGTTGAATAACTCCATTTTCTTTTATGGATGAAGATAGTTCGATAAGTTTTTCCTCATCAAATATAGTCCTTGGTTGGTATTTATTTTGTTGCAAATCAGCTATCGGAATTTGATTTGTCTGAATTTGATTTGATTTTGATTTGTTTTCAATGTCTCCAAACAGAGCTGACAAACCTCTTCCAAGGCCTTTTTTTTTTGCTGCATTCATGCTGCACTACCCATGGATTGGTCTCTCTGATTGATAAATTCTTCTGCTAAATTAATGTAAGACTTGCTGCCCGAGCAATTTTTATCATAGATTAAACAAGGCATGCCGTGGGATGGAGCTTCGGACAATCTAACATTTCTAGGCACAACTGTTTTGTAAACTTTCTCTTTAAAATGCTTTCTCGCTTCAACATCTACCTGTGATGATAGTTTGTTTCTTTTATCAAACATGGTGAGCAGAACTCCTCTAATACCAAGCTCCGGATTCAGATTAACCTTTATTCTATCGATTGTTTTGACCAATTGAGTGATTCCTTCTAGTGCAAAAAATTCTGTTTGAAGAGGTATTAATAACTCATTTGCAGCTACTAAAGACATGACTGTTAAGAGACTCAAAGAAGGCGGACAGTCGATAAAAACATTTTCGTACTTTTTAAAATATGACTCATTTTCTTTACTTAAAATCTCTTTTAGCAAAAAGGCTCGGTTAGCATCATTTGCTGTTTCGACCTCTAATCCAGATAGATTCACATTTGATCCTATAAGATCTAAACCAGGTACACTGCTTTCCTGAATTACCTCTTGAACAGATGTTTTACCTATAAGGAGGGTATATACACTTTTTTCTTCATCATTGTTTGACTTTCCCAAACCTGTTGTTGCATTACCTTGGGGGTCCAGGTCGATTACTAAGATTTTTTTTCCTTTTTTTGCTAAAGCCGTTGCCAGATTTATGACGGTCGTAGTTTTACCTACTCCACCCTTTTGATTTATTACTGATATTACAGATCTAGCCACAATTTATTTTTTGGCATTTACCAGGAGTATTTTAGAATCACTGCTAGTAATGCTTCTAGTTAGCTTATACTTATAAATTAGATCCTTTGAAGCTTTATTTATCTCTTCCTGTGCACTCTTTCCTAGCATAACAATTAATTTATGTGGCTTTTTTGCAGTTTCACGTGAAATTCTTAATACCTCAGGTAATTTTTTAAATGCTCTACAAACTATATAATCAGTATCTAATATATGAGATTGATAATCATTCTCATATATATTTACATTCTTCAGTTCTAATTTGTTTATAACACTTTTGATAAAGCTAATTTTAACCTTGGATTTTTCATAAAGTTTCACGTGAAACGTGAGAATATCATTATAAAATATAGATAGTATAATTCCAGGAAAACCGGCACCAGTGCCTAAATCAGACAAACTCTTAAAATTTTTATAGTCTATATGCTTAATCAATTGAGCAGAATCTAAGATATGTCTATGCCAAATATTTTTTTCGGAATTTTTGGAGATTAAATTATACCTTTTATTAAAACTAAGCACTTGATTTGCAAATAACTCCAGCTTTTCAAGTTTACCCTCCGTAAAATTAAGATTTTTAGCTAAAAATAGCTTTGATGTTACCTTAGATTCATCAGTATTCATGAGGATTCTAGGCTGTGGCCTTATGTTTTGTCTTTTTTATAGCCCCTAATAAGATTATTGCTGCTGCAGGAGTGACCCCATCTACTCGTAATGCCTGTCCCAAGGTCTTTGGTCTAATCAATTTCAATTTTGACTTAACTTCATTTGAAAGACCGCTAAAGGAATCATAGTCAATGCCATCTGGTATCATTAAACTTTCATCTTTTTTAAAAGTTTTGATATCGCTTTCTTGTTTGGGTAAGTAGCCTGAGTAGTGGGCATTAATTGCAACTTGCTCATCGATTGAGTGTCCATAATGGGGTATATCTACCCAAATGTCTCTTAGATGGGTTAATTTAACATTTTTCATTCCTAAAATTTCTAATCCAGATCTTTTGACTCCGTCCATTGCAATCTTAATAGAATGCTTAGCGGCAGCATTTGGTGTCATAGATTTTTTTAACAAAGACGTTTCTAGATTATTTATTTTTTTTTGCTTATCATTAAATAATTTTTTTCTGTTACTTTTGACTAAATTCATTTTTATACCGATTGGTGTAAGCCTTTGATCTGCATTATCTGCTCTCAATGACAATCGGTATTCAGCTCGAGACGTAAACATCCTATAGGGTTCACTAACGCCCTTCGTAATAAGATCATCTATCATCACTCCAATGTATGAACTTGATCTATCCAAAATGAACTCGTCTCTTTTTTTAATTTTTAGCGCTGCATTAATTCCAGCTATCAATCCTTGGGCTGCAGCTTCTTCATAACCTGTTGTTCCATTAATTTGACCAGCAAGAAAAAGAGACCCTATTTTTTTGGCTTCTAGACTCGCTTTTAGCTCCCTTGGGTCCACATAATCGTACTCTATGGCATATCCTGCTCTTACCATTTTGACCTCTTCTAGACCCTTAATTTTAGCTAATATTTTAAGCTGAACATCCTCAGGCAGAGCGGTCGAAATACCATTGGGGTAAACTGTGTGATCCTCTAGGCCTTCTGGTTCTAAAAAAATTTGGTGTTTTTGTTTTTCCTTAAACTTGACAATTTTGTCTTCAATAGATGGACAGTATCTTGGACCGACCCCTTTGATGTTACCAGAGTATATTGCACTTCTTGAAATATTATCACTTATGATTTTGTGCACCGAGTCATTGGTGTGAGTCACACCGCAGTTAATTTGTTTATTGATAGCTTTTGTTGTTAGGAATGAAAAAAAGTATGGCTCTCTATCAGCTGGCTGCATTTCTAAATCCTCATAATTGATAGTTCTTCCATCCAATCTTGGAGGTGTTCCGGTTTTAAGTCTCCCAATTTTAATGTTAAATTTTTCTAATTGTTCGCTCAATCCTGTAGAAGGCTTTTCGTCATATCTTCCAGCAGGTATCTGTTTTTCACCTATATGAATTAAACCGTTTAAGAAGGTCCCTGTAGTAAGAATTAGTTGGCCGCATATTACCTCTTTTCCACTTTGGCAAATGAAACCTTTAATTTTATCTTTTTCGAAGGTAAATTTTACAACAGGATCGGCTATCACCTCTAAATTTTCATAGTTGAGCAATAGCTCCTGCATATATTTTTTGTAAAGCTTTCTGTCTGACTGAGTTCGTGGTCCTCTCACAGCTGGGCCTCTGCTTCTGTTCAATAATCTAAACTGAATTCCTGATTTATCCGCCACATCACCCATAACTCCGTCCAAGGCATCGATTTCTCGAACCAAGTGACCTTTTCCTAGTCCCCCTATGGCAGGATTGCACGACATTTCACCTATAGTCTCTATTTTATGTGTAAAAAGACCAGTATTTACGCCCATTCTGGCCGACGCTGCCGCAGCCTCACATCCAGCGTGTCCACCGCCTATTACAGCCACATCAAAGGTCGTTTTATTGCTCATATATGAAATGTATCGATGAAATATGATTTTACAAGCTCAAAGATGACTTATTTACCAATACAAAAGTCCTGAAATATAGAACCTAGTATCTCTTCAACATCAACCTTGCCTACTATGCTGCCAAGATGTCTTGTGGCCAGTCTAAGATCTTCTGCGGCTGTTTCGATCTCTTTCTTTTGATCTTTCT
The DNA here is from genome assembly GCA_902591045.1 of uncultured Pelagibacteraceae bacterium. GTDB lineage: Bacteria > Pseudomonadota > Alphaproteobacteria > Pelagibacterales > Pelagibacteraceae > Anoxypelagibacter. The sequence goes on from CACIZC010000001.1 coordinate 105,471, forward strand.
TTAAAAATTTCTCTATTTCTTTTAATGCTGCATTAAGTTTAGCCCGGTGCCTTTCTCTAGTAACCAAAATATTATTTGCCTTCATAAATTTTTTACTTAGCTTCTCTTTTATTGTCTTGATAAGGCTGTCGATATTTTTATTATTTTTTACAGATATTAAAATTTGATCATTTTTCTTAAATTCATTTTTTACAGGTTTTTTGCTTAAATCCGACTTATTAAAAACTAATATACAGTCTTCATTAATCAATTGTTTTAGATCTTTGTTAATTGTTTTTTTAGATGCATCTACCATAACTAAAGTTAGATCAGCATCTTTGGCTTTTTTAATGGCTCTTTTTATTCCCTCTCTTTCTACTTTATTTTTTACCTTTCTTATGCCCGCAGTGTCTGCCAGAATGACGGGATATCCGTCAATATTTAGGTAGGTTTCTATTACATCTCGTGTGGTACCTTCCTGTTCAGATACAATGGCTGCCTCTCTCTTAGAAAGAAGATTTAATAAAGAAGACTTTCCTGCATTCACGTCTCCGATAATAGATATTCTGAATCCGTCTCTAATTTTTTCTCCAATTTTTTGGTCTTCTAATATTTGTTTAATGTCCTCATGAACCTGTTTTATGGAAGCCTGAACCTCTTTTAAGACATTCTCTGGAAGATCATCTTCTGCAAAGTCTATTTTTGCTTCGATATAAGACAAGGATTTAACTAATTTTTCTCTTAAAGAATTATAGTGATTTGATGCACTGCCTTGAATCAATTTTATGGCTTGCTGCCTTTGAAGCTCTGTTTCAGCATGTATAAGATCTCCTATGCTTTCAGCCTCTATTAAATCCATTTTATTGTTCTGAAATGCGAGCTTAGTAAATTCTCCTGGTTCTGCTAATCTACAATTTTCTTGCTCTCCAAGTACCCTTAAAAAGCAACTAACAACAGCATTGCTCCCGTGGGTATGAAATTCTGCTAGATCCTCTCCTGTATAGCTATTTGGCCCTGGGGACCACAGGAGTAATCCCTCGTCAATTATTTTACCATTTGAGGGATCGTAAAATTTACAAAGATTAGCTTCTTTTGATTTAATGTCGTTTTTCTTTGTTATTAATTTTGATATTTGAAGACTATCTTTCCCAGATAATCTTAGAATAGCTATACCCGAAGGACCTCTGCCTGTTGATAGTGCAAATATATTCATTTGTTTTTTTTATATTTTTTCATAGCATAGAATATATGGAAAATACCATTTCTTTTAGTACTAAGTTTGGTTGGATTTCAGCTACTGAATTAAACAACAAAATAACTTCTATTCAATTTAATAGACTTAAAAGAAAAGGTGTAACATCACCTAATCTAAGAAAACTCAGAGACAATATTAGTGCCTATTTCCAAGGAAAAACGAGTGAATTAAAGGCTCCAATTAGAACTAATGGAAATTCTAACCAAAAAAAAATATGGAGTGAGCTAAGAAAAATAAAGAAGGGTAAAACAAAAAACTATGGAGAAATTGCCAAAAAACTTAAAATTTCCCCAAGATACGTGGGGAAGGTTTGCGGCCAAAATAAACATGTCTTAGTTATTCCCTGCCACAGGGTTATAAAGTCTGACGGATCGCTTGCTGGATTTTCTGCTAAAGGTGGTATTAAATTAAAAAAAATGCTTTTAGATTTTGAAAAAACTAAATAGAATTACTTGTTTTGTAAGGTTTGAACCAAGTCCATCCATTTTTTGCTACCATCGGTATGTCTAGTGTATTCCTCATTAATTTTTGCTGCTGGATAAGCATCCAGTTTTTTTTTGTTTAAATTATAAAGAGGGGCACCTTCAATTTCTGCCGTACCAGACTCTTGAACGGTTGTGAATTTAACTTCGGAAATATATTTTTTTGTTTGGATCATGTTGGCTTTAGTTTCGCCCGGCAGACCATAAGTGAAGGTTCCGTGTACGGACATACCAAGTGATTTTATGTATTGAACTATTTCTTTAGTATAATTTAAATCCAGATGCTTATTAACTATTTTGTCAACTACATATTGATCACCAGACTCAACTCCAATTTTGACTCCTTGGCACCCGCTATCTCTCATTATTTTCCAAGTTTCCTTTCTAATAGAGTCCGCCCTACACATAGCAAACCATGGAACTTTGAATTCGCTCATAATTTCACACATATCAACTGTATGTTTGTTTCCTATATTGAACGTATCATCATCAAAATAAATAGTTTGATATTTATACTTTTCCATTAAATGGCCAATAAAATTTTTCATGTAATTTTTTGAATATTGTCGTACGGTTCTTTTTTTATCTCCATCTGGATCATTCCCGGTCATAGAAGCTGGCCACACACAAAATATACATTTGAAAGGACACCCCCTACTTGCCCAAATATGTGCTTGTGGAAAATATTTACTCATTGGTACAGGATTCCAATCAAAGTATTTGTCAAAATGTAGATCGTCAAAATAAGGGATTGGGGAGGCATTCATTTCATCAAGTGTTAAAAGATCGTAATCAATCACTCCAGAGGCTCCTTTTAAAACTTTTACAGTATTCTTTTCATACTCACCTTTTATGATGGCATGTATTTCTTTGTATTTTTTTACTTTTTCAGATACAGCTCCTATCGATCCAGCTACTATTATTTTTAGATGAGGATGTTTTTCTTTTATATCTTTAATTAATTTATAATCATGATCCCAACTGGGTGTTGCGGTCTCTATAAGTAAATATTCAATTTTATTTTTAATGCTATCAAGATAATTAAAATATGTTTTATAAGATTCGCTTAGACCAATGCTGTCTCTAAAAAAAACTTCATTTTTTCCTATTTGTTTTTGAGCGTAGGTTGTAGCATAACCAAGAAAATATGGATAAGGGGTATAATCTTTAATATGTCTTTTATCGGGTCGAGATTTGTTAAGACTTGTAAATGGCCATCTAGACCCCGCTCTAATACCTCTTCTCCATCTTTTACGTCTAAACCACCCTCGGCTTTCTTTCCCTTCCCACCACGGTGGGTTACTAAATAATATGCTCATATTTTTATACTAGCTGTTATGAGGACGATTTAAAAGCAGGTTTATTTATACTATCCAGATTTGTTCATGGAAGTGAAGAAATCAGCGTTATTTTTTGTATTTTTTAATTTTGAAATTAAAAATTCAATACCGTCCATGGTTCCCATGGGGCTGATTATTCTTCTTAAAACGTTCATTTTTGTTAGATCTTCTTTTTTGAATAATAATTCTTCTCTTCTTGTTCCAGATCTTGTTATATCAAGAGCGGGATAAATTCTTTTGTCGGCAACTTTTCTATCTAAAATTAATTCTGAATTACCAGTTCCTTTAAACTCTTCAAATATTACTTCGTCCATTCTGCTACCTGTATCTACTAAAGCAGTAGATATAATTGTTAAAGATCCACCCTGCTCTACATTTCTTGCTGCTCCAAAAAATCTTTTAGGTCTTTGAAGCGCATTTGCATCAACACCGCCAGTTAAAACTTTTCCTGAACTTGGAACTACAGCATTATAGGCCCTGCCTAGTCTAGTGATAGAGTCCAATAAAATTACTACGTCTTTTTTGTGTTCTACTAGTCTTTTGGCTTTTTCAATCACCATTTCAGCAACAGCAACGTGTCTGGAAGCGGGTTCGTCAAAAGTAGAACTTATAACTTCACCTTTCACAGTCCTTTGCATATCTGTAACTTCTTCTGGTCTTTCATCTATTAACAATACCATTAAATAACACTCGGGATGATTTGCTGCTAATGAGTTTGCAATATTTTGCAGGATTATTGTCTTGCCCGCTTTTGGTGGTGAAATAATTAAAGATCTTTGTCCTTTCCCAATAGGACTTACTAGGTCAATAAGTCTTGCAGTTTGGTCTGGTTTTTTTTCCGTTACATTTTTTTCTATTTCCATTTTGAGTTGCTGGTTGGGATAAAGAGGCGTTAAATTATCAAATGCAATTTTATTTCTGCCTTTTTCAGGATTTTCAAAGTTAATTTGATTAACCTTTAATAAAGCAAAATATCTTTCTGCATCTTTAGGTGCTCTTATCTCACCCTCTACTGAGTCACCCGTTCGTAGACCAAATCTTCTTATTTGGCTAGGACTAACATAAATATCATCTGGTCCAGGTAAATAATTAGATTCTATAGCTCTTAGAAAGCCAAAACCGTCTTGCAAAACCTCTAATACACCTGCGCCTGTAATTTGCTCGTTTTTTTGAGCAAGTTTTTTTAATATAGAAAATAATATTTCTTGCTTTCGAAGCGTGCTTGGATTCTCAATACCTAAGCTTTCAGCTTGAGATATAAGCTCCTCTGGCGTTTTCTTTTTTAGTTCTTGTAAGTTCATAATTGATTATTAATTGAGGTAAGTACTACTAATATAAGCATTTATAATTAATATTCAAGTCTAAATAGGCTTAAAAACAACAATAAATATTATTGCAATTAACAAAATAGTGGGAACTTCGTTGATAAATCTAAAAAATTTAGCAGAATAATTATTCTGATTTTCGCTAAATCTTTTGAGACAAACAAATAAAAACAAATGGTATAAAGTTAGTGAAATTACTAATATTAATTTTGTTAAAAGCCAAAATTCTGTTAAAGAATTTAAACCAATCGAATGTAAAAGAAGCATGCCAAAAATCCAAGACAGGATCATAGCTGGATTCATTATGTAAAAATAAAGCCTTTTTTCCATTGTTTTGAAAATATCATTTTGAATTTTATTATCTTTGGTTTCAGCGTGATATACGAATATTCTAGGAAGATACAATAACCCAGCCATCCAAGATATAACTGCTATTAAATGAATTGATTTAAATAATAAATATGTATTCATCTTTATACTCCAGATCTCAAACAAGGACATTTTAGAAAATTTTTAGGGCATGTCACCGAGGAAACATAGTTTCCGTCAGGAACGTCTTTTAGTACAAGTTTAGCTAATCCATTAATAAAATTAGTTTCCACCCCTAAAGCAGGTACTCTTTTATAAAAACTACAACCATTATCATCTGCTAATTTTTTGTACTCAATATCTAATTCTACCAAGGTTTCGGAGTGCTCAGAAACAAAAGCAACTGGAACTATTACGATGCCTTTTTTTTCTTTGGAATATTTTATGATTTCAGATTCAGTAGAAGGTCCAATCCATTTTAAAGGGCCTACTCGACTTTGATAACTAATGACATGGTCTATATTTTCATTCGAAAGCTTTAACATAATTTCTTCAACAGTTTTTTCTACATGCCATTGATAAGGGTCTCCTTTTTTAATTTTGTTTTCAGGCAAACCATGAGCAGAAAAGATTAATTTAAAATTAGAATTATTTATTTCTTTTAAAGTAGCTTTGATTAGTTGAACATGCGACTCTATAAAATTAGCTTCCGTTGGATAACAGCAAATAGTTTTTGTTTTTACTTGATATTTTTGCTTTCTACATAAATCTTTCCATTCATTGATTGATGAACCAGAGGTTGATGCGGAAAATTGGGGGTAAAGAGGTAAGAGAATTATTTCATTAGGATTGTATTTTTTAACTTCGCTTATTACATCAATTGCCCTTGGGTGCCAGCATCTCATAACAACAAAGCATTTATAATTTCCTTTTTCTGATAGTTTTTTTTCTAAAGCTTTTGCTTGATCCTGGGTTAATTCAAGAATTGGAGATTTATTTCCGATTTCTCTATAAATATTTTTTGCTATTGGAGTCCTTTTTTTAGAAATAAATTTTGCCAAAGGATATCTAAAAATTGTAGGTATGCTAATTATAGCTGGATCATTAAATAAATTAAAAAGAAAAGGCTCAACGCTGCTTAGTTTGTCGGGACCACCTAAATTAAATAAAATAACAACCTTTTTCATTTATTCTTTCTCTCTAACTAACTTGGTAACATAATCTATAATTTCTGGTTTTGTTTCGGGCAAAACACCATGGCCTAGGTTGAATACATATGGGTAATCTTTGAATATATTAAGATATTTTTTAGTATTTTTTTTTATATTTTCTTTGTCGGTCAATAATATCTTGGGATCTAACCCCCCCTGAATAGGGGTCCCATTTATTTTTTTTTTTATCCATTCAGGATCAAGGTCATAATCTATGCTTAGACAGCTTGGTTTAACCACTGCATTAAATTCGGTATAGGATTCCCCTATTCCTTTAGGAAAACAAATAACAGGAACTTTTAATGATTTTATATAATCTACAACTTTTAATGTTGGAGTATAACAATAATTAATGAGTTCGGATTTAGGTAATAGACCAGCCCAAGAATCAAAAATTTGAATTATATCTGCTCCTGCCTCAATTTGTTTTTCCGCATGAATACAAATTATTTTTTCAAGTTTTTTTAATAGTTCATTAACTAACGACTTATCTTCATTAATTTTTTCAAAGTTAAAATTTTTTTTGGGAGATTCTTGATTTAACATATACAGCAGAAGAGTCCATGGTGCTCCCACAAATCCAATTAAACTTTTGTTATTAAGTTGTTGTTTTACTTTCTCAAAACTTTTGTAAACGGGTTGTAGTTTTTTGACAAAATCTATTGGATCAGTATTAATTATTTTTTCAATATTAATATTTCCTAAAATTGGCCCTTGTCCTTTTTTAAACTCTACTTGTTGCCCCAATCCATAAGGTATCATTAAAATATCTGAAAAAATTATAGCAGCATCCAAATCAAATCTTTTTAACGGTTGCAATGTAATTTCATTAACTAAATTAGGGTTTAAACAAAGTTTAATAAAATTTGGATTTTTTTTTCTAATTTCCTGAAATTCAGGAAGGTATCTTCCAGCCTGTCTCATATACCACACAGGGGTTTCAAAGGAACTTTTATTTTTTATACAGTTTAATAACTTAGTCATTATAGTTAATAATATAGATTTAAAATGTTATTAATGTAATAGGTCATGTTAATTAAAGAAACTGTATATTTGTCGTTTTATCTACATATATACTTAATTAAATTAAACTAAATACTTAGATTTTTTTGCATTATACACAATGTAAATAAATAATATAAAATTGTTAACAGATGGTTGAACCTTAAGAACTTGTTAAGTAATGTTATTAAAATATTCATTTTGTGAAATTGCTATTGATATCTAATACTTATATAAAAATTATCCACTAAGTTAATGACAGAAAAATATCAAATAATTCTAATATCCGATTCCACAGGAGAGACATTGGACCGTATTTTCTTAGCATTACAATCACAGTTTGCAAATTTTGATTATGAAAAAAAAGAATTTGTTTTTACTAGAACTGAGCAACAAATTAAAAAAATAATAAATGAGTATAAAGAAAAGAGAAATTCCATAATTCTTTACACCATTGTAGATACTGCTTTAGAAAAATCTCTAAATAAAATATGCCAAGAAAATAACATTCCATGTTTTGGGGTGTTGGGAAATTTAATTTTAAGCTTTTCTAAATTACTTAACCAAAAAGCAACGCACAAACCAAGCGCACAGCACGTTTTAGACGCAGACTATTATAAAAAGATAGAGGCAATCCAATTTACTATGGCACATGATGATGGAAAAAAAACAGAAGATATAGAAAATGCAGATATTATTCTGCTCGGCGTTAGCAGAACAAGTAAGACACCAACCTCTATTTATTTAGCAAACAGAGGTTATAAAACTATAAATATTCCTCTAGTTCTTTCACAAAAGATACCCGGTATTTTAGAAAAAGATTCTAAAAAATTCTGTATCATAGGATTATTTGCTGATCCCGAAAGATTATCAGAAATTAGAAAAATTAGAGTAAACACTAATACAAGCATTGATTTAAAGCTTTATACAAACACAGACAAAATTAGAGAAGAGGTTGATAATTCTAAAAAGCTTTTCAAAAAATTTAACTGGCCAATTATTGATGTGACCAGAAGATCTGTAGAAGAAACAGCAGCATCTATAATTAAAATTTTTGAAATTAAAAAGCAAAAATGAAAATAATTTTAGCATCAAAAAGCGGAGTCAGAAAAAAAATTTTAAACGAGAACCAGATAACTTGTGATGTCAAACCATCAAATATTGATGAGAATGATGTAAAAGAATCTTTATTGAGCGAGGGAGCAAATCCTGAAATTATTTCAAAAAATTTAGCTGAACTAAAAGCAAATAAAGTAAGCCAAAAAAATCCAGACAAAATTGTATTGGGAGCTGATAGCGTTATTGATTTAAAAGGGGAGCTTATTTCAAAACCAAAAGACAGAAAAGAAGCCTTAAAAATATTGGAAAAACTTAATGGTAAACAGCACCAATTAATAAGTTCTGTTTGTATATCTAAAAATGGATCTATGATTTGGAATTATACAGACGCCTCTTCCCTAACAATGAAAAAGCTAAATTTTGACGAAATTAAAGCTTACTTAGAAAAAATAAATGATAAAGATCTTTATGCCTACGGTGTTTACCAAATCGAAGCTGATGGTAGATCTCTTTTTTCTAAAATTGAAGGTGATGAAAATTCAATTATGGGTTTGCCCGTTAAACAAATAAAAGAATATCTTAATTTATTATAATGAAAAAATATTTAGTTATTGGAAATCCTGTAGAACACTCATTGTCACCAAAAATTCATAATTATTGGATTAAAAAGAATAAAATCGATGCGATATATGAAAAAAAACTTCTCACTGAGAAAGATATAAAATCTATCATAAATGATATCATTAACGAAAAAATTCACGGCATAAATGTTACTGTACCATTTAAAAAATCAGTTATTCCGTTCCTAGACGGTTTAAGTCATATTGCAAGAGAAACTGAGTCTGTAAATACAGTTTATAAAAAAGATGGTAAAATTATAGGAGACAATACAGACGTTAAAGGATTCGAAAATGCGATTAAAAATATAAATTTTGACATCAAAGATAAAAAAGCTTTTGTTCTTGGAGCTGGGGGAGTTGCCCCTTCAATTATTTTTGCACTTAAAAAAATGGGAATTTCTGAAATTTTTTTAAGTAACAGAACAAAGGATAAAGCTGAAAATTTAAAAAAAATTATTCCAGAATTACAAATTGTTAACTGGGGAGAAATGCCAATTTTTGACATAATCATAAACGCAACAAGTTTGGGGCTTAAAAGCAATGATGAAATTAAATTAGATTTTAGCAAAGTGGGATCAAACAAGTTGTTTTATGATGTTATATACAGCCCTGAATTTACTAAATTTCTCTTACGAGGAAAAGAAACGGGCAATCAATTTGAAAATGGGAAAAGCATGTTTGTTTATCAGGCACAATTGTCATTTGAGATTTGGCACGGCATTAAACCAAAAGCCGATAAAAATATTATTGAAATGTTAAAAAATGATTAAAATTGGGATTACAGGCTCCCTAGCTTCAGGCAAGTCTACAGTTGCGAATATTATTTCAAAAAATAAATACCCTATTTTTAGCGCTGATAAGGTTGTAAAAAATTTATACAAAAAAAATTTTTTTATAAAAAAAGTTAAATCTAAATTTAAACTAAAAAATTCAAAAAATATTAAAATTCAAGTTAAGAATTTAATAAAAAAAGATAAGAATAAATTACAAAAGCTAGAATCAATAATACATCCGTTGGTAAGAAAAGAAATGAATAGGAGCTTAAAAACTAAAAAGAATTTTAATATTTCAATTTTTGAAATTCCATTATTAATTGAAGGGAAATTAACTAAATATTTTGATATAATTTTATTCGTTGCGGCAAATGAAAAAATAAGGTTAAGGAGGTATATTCAAAGGGGAGGAAATAAAAAGATATTCACAATTTTAAATAAAAGACAAATGTCGCAGAAGAAAAAAATAAAAAAAAGTGATTTTATAATTTACAATAATAGATCTGTTAAAAATTTAAAAAAAAGATTAGATATTATTTTAAAACGACTATGAGCGAAATTTTTCTAGATACCGAAACAACCGGTTTATCTGTGCAAGAAGACCATAGAATAATAGAGATTGCATGTATAGAAACCAAAGATCTTATTCCCACAAATAAAATTTTCCACAAAGTAATAAATCCAGAAAGAAAAGTTTCTGAAGAAGCGTCAAAAATACATGGTTTCACAGATGAAATTTTAAAAGATAAAAATAAATTTAAAGATGTAGCTGATGAATTTTTAAGTTTTATAAAAGGTAAACAATTAATAATTCACAATGCTCCATTTGATGTCTCATTTCTGAATAATGAATTAAAAAAAGTAAACAAAAATATTATAGATGTCAAAGAGGTTATAGATTCCCTAGAACTTGCTAGAATAAAATTTCCTGGTGCTTCAAATTCTTTAGATAGTTTATGTAAAAGGTTTAATATTGATCTTTCCAAAAGAACCAAACATAATGCTTTACTTGATTGTGAACTTTTAAGAGAAGTCTATATAAATCTTACTGAACAAAAAGAACCATCTCTAATTTTAAGAGATGATAATATTGGTAACAATTTTACAAATAATAGCAAAATTAATAAAGATTATTCTAAAACTATAATTCAACCATCTATTTCTGAATTAACAAATCATAAACAATTTTTAAATAAAGAATTTAAAAAAAATTACTTTTGATTTTTCTTTGCTTCGTGCAGTTTATTGAAATCTATATTGTCTAAACTAAATGTTTTAAAACCAGATTTTTCAAATAAAACAGAAACAATTTTTTGAATATCTGGGTATATTTCTGTTGGAACTTTTACTAACAGAATCTTTTCCATTTCTTCTTTTTGAATTTCTTTTTCTAGAGTTACTACTGATGAATATAAAATTTGTACTCTAGCATTATTTTTTTCATCTTTTTTTCCTTCAAATCCTAAACGAGTGTCAACTTCAATAATTTTTTCTTTCAAATTTTTACTGCTTATATCAATTTTGATTTGATAATTTTTAATATTTTTTTCTAAAAGAAAAAAAGTTTTGGCATCCGGAATTTCAAAAGATAAATCCTTTACATATTTTGAAACAATTTTATAAGTCATCTTTGTCCTTTTTTTCTACAACCTCGCCTTCTATATAATTTTCATCAACATTTTTAACATTTATTTTTTTCTTTAAGTAAAGATTGATTATCATTTTTCGTGTTAAAGGTATTAATAATAAAAAACCAATCACGTCTGTTATAAAACCTGGCAGTATAAGTAAAAGAGCCGCAAAAGCTATGGAAGCGCCTGATATTATTTCAAAAAGCGGCATTTTGTTTTTATAGATATTGTAAATACCTGAACGTAAAGTATTTAATCCTGCAATTTTGGCAAAATAAATACCTGTTACCGCAGTCAAAAAAATTAAGCCTATAGTGGTAAATGCTCCAATATTTTGACCAATTTTGATCATTACAAATATTTCTACCGCGGGAATCCCAATTAATATTAAAAATAGTGTGTTCATTTTGTTAGTTTTAAAATTATATTAATAATGTATATTTATCAAATAAATGAATAACGAATTTGGATATCTTGATATTATATTGCTTGCAATGATCGCAGGGTTTATAATTTTGAGATTAAGGAATATTTTGGGACGTAAAACAGGCCATCAAGGCAAAGTACCTGTAAATTTTTCTGATAAAAAATTTGAACAATTTAAAAAAGAAACAAATTTTACCGAAAAAAAACAACCAGTCGAATTTGATAAAGATCAAAAGAAACAGTTCCTTAAAGGGGCTGAGATTGCTTATGAGACTATAATTAACTCTTTTGCTAAAGGCGATGTTAATAGTTTAAAACCATTACTAACAAAAGAAATGAATGATAATTTTCAATCTGCCATAAAAGATAGAAGATCTAAAAATTTAAAGTCCGAACTTACCTTTATAGGCATCAAATCTTCTGCAATTGAAAAATTTGAAAAAACTACCGAAGCTCTTTTTTTTAGTGTTAAATTTGTAAGTGAGATAATTTCTTGCAAAAAAGACAAAGACAATAATATTATCGAGGGTGATCCCAATAAAATAAAAACTGTAATAGATCGTTGGAAATTTACCAGAAAAAAAACAAGCATGAGTCCCAACTGGTACTTGACCGAAATTAAATCTAGTTGATCAAAAAAGACAAAATTTCCGATAAAGATTTAAGGGACTGGAAAGATTTTCTTGAAAAGCCTTCAAATATTTATGACAAAGGAGAACAGAGCAAGGAAAATACAAATTATAAAAAAAAATTTAGATTTGACTTGCATGGCTACTCTATAGAAAAAGCTAAGTCTACTGTATTTGATATTATTGAAAAATGTCATTCGGATGGGATTTCAGAAATTATACTTGTTACAGGAAAAGGTTTACACTCTAATTCTGAGGAAAGCGTTTATGTTTCAAAAGATCATAATAAACTTAAATATATTATTCCAGAGTATATTAAAACAAATGAAGACTTAAATTCTAAAATAATCAAAGTTTACTCTCCCCAAGAAAAACAGGGTGGAGAGGGAGTTTTAATTTTAAAGATTAAAAAATTAAAGAATAAATCTTGATAAGTCTGTATCTTTAACAAGATTGCCTAAATTTTTTATTACATAATTCTTATCAATTAATATTTTTTGTCCAGATTTATCGGATGCTGTAAAGCTAATTTCATCTAAGACTTTTTCTATGATAGTATGTAGTCGTCTGGCACCAATATTCTCTACGGTAGAATTAATTTCTGTAGAAAGTTTAGCAAGCATATCAATACCATCTTCGGAGAAATCTAAATCAACATCTTCTGTCTTTAACAAAGCTTTATATTGTTTAATTAAGCTATTATCTGGTTCCTTTAAAATTCTTTTAAAATCATCTTCTGTTAGCGCTTTAAGTTCTACACGAATAGGAAGACGTCCTTGTAATTCTGGAAGTAAATCTGAAGGTTTTGCTAATTGAAATGCTCCAGATGCAATAAATAAAACATGATCAGTTTTTACAGGTCCGTATTTTGTATTTACAGTCGTTCCCTCAATTAATGGTAACAAATCTCTCTGCACACCTTCTCTTGATACATCTCCCCCAACTCTATCGCCTCTTGCAGAAACTTTGTCTATCTCATCTAAAAAAACTATTCCATTGTTTTCAGTAGACTCTTTTGCTTCTTTAACAATCTTGTCTTGTTCTATCATCTTATCAGATTCTTGAGTTACTAATATTTCGTGTGATTCTTTAACAGACATCTTTTTTTTCTTTCCTTTTGTTCCCATAGATTTTCCAAGCATTTCTCCTAAATTTACCATCCCAATATTTGCGCCTGACATTCCAGGTATTTCAAAACTTGGCATACCAGAAGATGCATCGTTAACTTCTATTTCAATCTCATTATTATCTAGATCACCAGAACGTAGTCTTTTTCTAAAGCTCTCTCTAGTTGCTAAACTAGCTTTTTTACCCACCAGAGCATCTAAAACTTTTTCCTCAGCAGATAATTGGGCTTTTGCATGAACTTCTTTTCTTTTCTTTTCTTTTTCCATTGCAATAGCTATTTCTATTAAATCTCTGATTATTTGTTCCACATCTCTCCCAACATAACCAACTTCTGTGAATCTTGTGGCCTCGACTTTAATAAAAGGTGCTTGTGCTAATTTAGACAATCTTCTTGATATTTCAGTTTTTCCAACTCCAGTTGGTCCAATCATTAATATATTTTTAGGAAGAACTTCATCTCTCATTTCATCCGAAAGAGCTTGCCTTCTCCATCTGTTTCTTAAAGCTACTGCAACAGCCCTTTTTGCTTCTTTTTGTCCTATAACATATCTGTCAAGTTCCGAAACAATCTCTCGAGGAGATAGTGCGCTTACTTTCGATTTGTTTTTTTTAGAGCCATCTTTTACTATTTTAAGATTCGGTACTTTTTGTATCATTGGGAAACCTTTTCCATCGTAATATTTTCATTTGTGAATACACAAATTTCAGAAGCTACCTTTAAAGATTTTTTAGCAATTTCCTCAGCAGATAAATTACCACCTATTAAAACTTTTGCTGCGGCAAGAGCATAATTACCTCCAGAACCAATACCAATTATACCGTCTTCTGGTTCTAATACATCTCCAGTACCAGAGATGATAAAACTTTTTTCTTTGTCTGCTACAGCCATCAATGCTTCTAATCTTCTAAGGTATTTGTCCGTTCGCCAGTCTTTTGCTAATTCCACTGCTGCCCTTGTTAAATTGCCAGCATGTTTTTCTAATTTTGCTTCTAACCTTTCAAATAACGTTAATGCGTCTGCTGTTGAACCAGCAAATCCTGCAATTACATTTCGTTTATCAATTTTTCTTACTTTTTTTGCTTTGCTTTTTAAAACAGTGTTACCCAAACTAACTTGTCCATCACCTGCCACAACAGTCTGACCTCCCTTTCTTATCAGGACTATAGTAGTTCCATGCCATTTCTCCATTGTATTCATTATATATTGTATGTGGAGATTGAATTTGAATCTTCAAGGTCTAGCCCTCATTTATTGCTAAATACTAAATTTAACTATATATCTTTAAATAAATTTCATAATTTATGAGCAGAAAAGCTAAAATTTTAAGAAAAACCAAAGAGACTAATATTTCTGTTGAAGTGAATTTAGACGGAAAGGGCAAATATCAAATCAAGACCAAAATAGGTTTTTTGGATCATATGTTAGAGCAACTTTCAAAGCATTCATTGATAGATATGAAGATTAGTGCAAAAGGAGATACACATATAGATTTACACCACACTACTGAGGATACAGGGATTGCTATAGGTGAGGCTATAAAAAAAGCTGCAGGAAATCTAAAAGGAATTAAGAGGTATGCTACTACCCACATTCCAATGGATGAAACATTAACCCGAGTTTCTTTAGATATATCAAATAGACCATACTTAATATGGAATGTAGATCTTAAAGTTGAAAAACTTGGTCAAATGGATACCGAACTTTTCAAAGAATGGTTTCAGGCCTTTTCACAGTCTGCGGGTATTACTTTACATGTAGAAAATATTTATGGTGATAACAGTCACCACAAGATTGAGTCTTGTTTTAAAGCCCTAGCAAGATCTCTTAAGGAGGCATTGGAGATTGATAAAAGAATTAAAAATTCAATACCATCTACAAAGGGCTCTATTTAAAATTGATGAACGTCACAATTGTTGACTACCAATCGGGCAATATAAGCTCTGTCATTAACTCTTTTAAAGAGGTGGCAAAAGATAAAGTAAATTTAGAAGTAACCGCAGATTTAAATAAAATTAAATCAAGCGACAAAATTGTTTTACCGGGACAAGGTTCATTTAAGAGCTGCGTTGACTCTTTAAATAGTATTAATGGTCTAGTTGATACCCTTAAAGAATTTGCATTAACGAATAAAAAACCACTTCTAGGAATTTGTGTAGGATTACAAATGTTCGCTGATATTGGATATGAAGAAACTGAAACTAAAGGTTTAGGTTGGATGCCAGGACAGGTTTCTAAAATAAATAATCAAAATGGCAAGTTCAAACTTCCTCATATTGGATGGAATGAAATTGAAATTGTAAAAAAGAGTAAAATATTTAAAGATATTAAAAATAACTCTCACATGTATTTTGTGCATAGTTATGAGTTTGTACCTAAAGATAAATCTGTAATTTCTGCAACAACAGATTATTCATCAAAGATTGTTTGTGCTGTTGAAAAAGACAATTTATTTGGAACTCAATTTCACCCTGAAAAGAGTGATAAAGAAGGATTAAAAATTATTGATAATTTTTTAAGTTTATAAATGAAAATATTTTTAGCAATAGACATAAAAGACAAGAAGTGTGTAAGATTAGTTAAAGGTGACTTTGATAACAAAACTGAATATAAAGCATCTCCGATTGATCAAGCAGGAAAATACAAAGATCATGGTTTTAAAAATTTACATATTGTTGATCTAGATGGAGCCTTAACTGGCAAGACAGTAAACTTAGATATTATTCAGAAAATAGTAAGTAAATTTGATTTAAAGATTGAAGTAGGTGGAGGAGTAAGAACTCTTGAGAGTATTAAGAAATATGTGGACGCAGGAGTAGAGAAAGTAATTTTAGGAAGTGCTGCAATTAAAAATAAAGAATTTTTAAAAGAAGCGTGTGCAAAATTTAAAAATAAGATTGCCTTAGGTTTAGACGAAAAAGACGGAAATCTTTCCGTATCAGGTTGGAAAGAAAACTTAAATATTAAAACTTTAGACTTTCTAAAAGACGTTAATGATTATGGTGTAAGCAGATTAATCTATACGGATATTAATAGAGACGGAACCAAAACAAGCCCAAATTTTGATGAAACAATAAAGATTGCTAACATGTCTAAGTGTCCCGTGATTATTTCGGGAGGCGTTTCTTCAATAACTGATATTAAAAAAGCAAAAGAGTTAAACAATAAGAATATTGAAGGTATAATAATTGGTAAAGCTATTTACGACGGTGATATTAAACTAGAAGAATTAGCAGAGGAAATTAATGCTTAAAAATAGAATAATACCTTGCTTAGATGTTAAAAATGGTAGAGTTGTTAAGGGTATTAACTTTGTTAAATTAAAAGATGCCGGAGATCCGGTTGAACAAGCTAAAATTTATAGCGATGGTGGTGCAGATGAAATATGTTTTTTAGATATCACCGCATCAAATGAAAATCGAGATACCATAATTGATATTGTAAGAAAAACAGCCAAGGAATGTTTTGTTCCTTTAACAGTTGGCGGTGGAGTTAGAACAATTCAAAACATCAGAGACTTATTATTGGCTGGTGCAGACAAAGTTTCTATTAATACAGCTGTTGTAAAAGATATTAATTTTGTAAAAGAAGCTTCAAAAAAATTTGGTTCTCAATGTATTGTTGTGGCAATAGATGCGAAAAAGATTTCAGATAACAAATGGGAAGTTTTTACTCACGGCGGAAGAAATAAAACTGGCATTGATGTTATTGAATTTGCCAAACAAGTAGAAACTAATGGTGCCGGCGAGATCTTACTTACTTCAATGGATAAGGACGGAACAAAATCTGGTTATGATATTGATCTTTTAAAAGCTATTACTCAAAGCACAAATATTCCAGTAATTGCATCTGGAGGAGTTGGCAATTTAGATCATCTTTATGATGGAATTGTTAAAGGTGGAGCTAGCGCAGTTTTAGCGGCATCAATTTTTCACTATGGAGAATATAAAATTAAAGATGCTAAAGAATATTTGAATTCCAAAAATGTATCTGTAAGATTATAAAATGTTTGAAAACCTAGAGCAACTTATTAAAACAATCAGAGAAAGAAAAAATTCTTCACCTGACAAGTCGTACACTAATAAACTTCTTAATGATAAAAATTTAAGTGTTTCCAAAGTAAAGGAAGAAATTGGAGAATTAATCAAGTCTGTTGAACAAGATTCAAATAAAATTCACGAAGCTGCTGATGTAATTTATCATTTAATGGTTTACCTTGAGGCTAATAATATAAAAATTGAAAACGTAATGGATGAGTTAAAAAAAAGACAAAAGAAATAAAATGACATACGATAAAAACAATATTTTTGCTAAAATTCTAAGAGGAGAGATACCTTGCAAGAAGATTTACGAAAATGACTTTGCTCTTTCTTTTCATGATATTAGTCCTCAAAAAAAAATACATGCTTTGGTAATACCCAAGGGGGAATATGTAGATTTGGATGACTTTATAAAAAATGCTAAAGAAAAAGAAATTACAGAGTTCTTTAAAGCCATATCTCATGTTGCTAAAATTCTAAAAATCTCAAATGTCGAAGGAGGCTACAGAACATTAAGCAATATATCAACTAATGGTGGACAAGAAGTACCACATCTTCATTTTCATATTTTTGGTGGAGAGAAAGTTGGAAAGATGGTTTCTTAGATTATTCTGGTAATGGAATAAAAAAAATTTTATTATCTATTTTTTCATTTTTGTGTAAATTTTTTATTTTTAGAATTGTTTTATTATTAGTAAGATCGTTTATTTCCCAGCCTTGTAGTTCGTAATTTTTATTATTAAAATAAATAATAATACTACCTTTTTTCTCATCAAGATATTTCATTTTTATAGATTCATTGTCAGATTCCAAAGTTGATTTATATGCTAGTTCATAAAATTTTTTTTTGTCTAATATTTCTAAAAAATAAGATTTAGATAATGGATAAGAATATCTTAATTTATTATAATGCAAAACTACCAAAGTTCTTTTATTAACTATAATTTCTTTTTTACGTTTATCATTATATGAGCATTTTAAGAAATGTGGTCTTTTGATATAACAAATTCCTCTCTCAAAAGAGTTTAATGAAGTTTGTTCAAAATCAAATTTCAGTGTTTCACTATTGTTAAGATTTTGTAATATTTTTGATCTTATTTCGGCAAATAAATTTGTTGGGTAGTTTAAAGATAAATAAAATAACAGAGTAGATAAAAAAATTTTTTTGTACAAAAATTACAAAACCTCTCTTTTTCCAACGTGATTTGCTTTACTTACAATACCGTTTTCCTCCATTTGTTCAATGATTCTAGCAGCTCTATTATAGCCAATTTGAAGTTTTCTCTGCAAAAAGCTTGTCGATGCTTTTTTTTCAGATTTAACAATTTTCAATGCTGCATCATATAGATCATCTTGTTCGTCAGATGAAGAAATGTATCCTCCATCACTTTCTCTATTTGTAGTTATTTCCTCAATATAGTCTGGATTTCCTTGTGATCTCAAATAACTTGAAATTTTTTCTATTTCACTCTCTCCAACATAGGGCCCATGTATTCTAAATATTTTATTTGCCGAAGACATAAACAGCATGTCCCCCTTACCTAATAATTGTTCAGCACCTTGTTCACCAAGAATAGTTTTACTATCTATTTTTGAACTTACCTGAAAAGAAATTCTTGTAGGAAAATTTGCTTTTATTGTTCCTGTGATTACATCGACACTTGGTCTTTGAGTGGCCATTATAATATGAATTCCAGCTGCTCGTGCCATTGCGGATAATTTTTGAACATATCCTTCAATTTCCTTTCCTGAAACCAACATAAGATCGGACATCTCATCTACTACAACAACTATATAAGGCATTTTTAATTTATGTTTTTGGTTATAACCATCAATGTCTCGTACACCTTCCGAACTCATTAATTTATATCTGTTTTGCATCTCTCGTACAGTCCAAGATAAAGCTGAAGTTGCTTTTTTAGCATCAGTAATTACCGGTGTAAGCAAATGAGGTATGCCCTCATAGGATGATAATTCTAACATTTTAGGATCAATTAAAATAAGTTTACAGGTAGCAGGGCTATGTTTGTACAGTAAGGACATAATTATTGTATTAATACAAACAGACTTACCAGAGCCAGTTGTGCCTGCAATTAATAAATGAGGCATTGATGCAAGATCAACAACTACTGATAATCCTGATATATTTTTTCCTAAAGCTATAGGCAGTTTAATTTCTCTTCTTCCAAAATTACTAGATGAAAATATTTCCGATAAAATAACATTTTCTCTTTTTGAATTTGGTATTTCTATTCCAAGTGTATTTTTACCCGGTATTATAGATACTCTTGCAGAAATTGAACTTGTGTTTCTTGCAATATCGTCTGCAAGGTTTATTATTTTTGAAACTTTTATTCCAGGCGCAGGCTCAAATTCATATAAATTTACTACAGGTCCATTATTAATTTTTTTAACCTGTCCTTCTATTCCAAAATCTAATAAAATTTTTTCTATAAAGTCCCCGCTATGTATTTTTGAATTTTGGTTCTTCAAAATTTGACTTTGTTTTTTTTCTAATAAATTTATTGAAGGTAATTTATATTCACTTGAAACTTTTTCGCTTTGACTTTTAAAAGAAAATGACTGCTGTTTTAAAACATTTTCCTTTGTATAATTTTGCATTTGTTCAGGAATATCTTCTTGTTCATTTTTATTTTTTTTAATTTTATTTTTAAAAATTAATAAGTTGAAAAAACTTGTAAAAAAATATTTTATATTAATACCGATACTCAAAATAAAAAAAGATAAAGTTAGTATTAATAATGTAACTTTGCTTATGTTGTTTTCAATTAAAGGGCTAAATCTTTGTATTAAATTATAGAATCTTTCTCCAACAAATCCAGAATTTCCATTATCAATAAGCCAAAAGGAATTATTAAATGTTGTGTATAAAAACAAACATCCAAAAATAATATACAATATGGAGTACAAAATTTTATTTAAAATTTTTTCTATCTTTTTTTGAAGGATTAAATTTAGACTCCACGACAATAAAGTTATAGCAAAAAGAAAAGATATCAGTCCAAAACTTTGAAGAAAAAAGTCTGCTGTTGCATCAACATATATTTCTAAAAAGTGTTTAGAAGTAATCTCATCTGTTTTAAATATCAGGGTAGAATTTTCAGGAGAATATCTAATAAGTGAATAAATAAAAAACAGGAAAAGAGTGATTAAAATCAAACCAAAAAATTCAATAAATCTTTTTCTTAAAAAATCGATTATATTATTGTATATATTGCTACCTAATTTCATTTTACGAATCGCTTACTTTACTTTGTACCATTTATAAAAAATTGATAAAGTTTTTAAAAATATGAAAAGTCAAAAGATCTGTATTATAGGAGATGGATTAACTGGCCTAGCTAGCGCCTTAATCCTAAGCCAATTAGATATTGAGATTCATCTGTTCTCTAAAAAAAATAAAAAAGAAGATTTTCAAGATAATAGGACTACCGTTTTGTCCAACAGCAATCTTAGATTTTTATCAAGATGCTTTAATAAGAAAGAATTAAAAAAATTTTGGAATTGTAATGAAATTGAACTTTTCAAAGAAAGATCAAAAAAATACTATAAGTTTATGCATTTTAAAAAAAACAAAAAAGATATTTTGCATATAATTCAAAATTTTGAACTGAAAAAATTGTTGCATGACAATATAAAAAAAAAGAAAAATATTAAAATTTATAATAAAGTAGTTAAAAATTTTGATATACAAAAAAATAGAATATTCATTAGTCAAAAAAGTTATACTTACGATTTAATTTTACTTTGTGTAGGCAAAAATTCTCATTTTACATCAAATTTGTTTAATAAAAGATTTATTGAAAAAAATTTGGATGAAATCGCCTTTACATCAATAGCAAAGCATAATTCAAATATTATTACACCAAAACAATATTTTTTAAAAGAAGGACCACTAGCTATTTTACCAATTAATAAAAATTCATTTTCTTTTGTTTGGAGCGTAAGTTCGTTTTATAAAAAATTTCCACTTAAAAAAAATGAAAAATTAATTAAAGAAAAACTTGAAGAAATTTTGAAGTTAAAAAATAAAATTTATTTAAACAAGTTAAAATACTTTCCTATATCCTTTAAATTTAATACTGCTTTTTCAAAAAAAAATTGTTTAGCTTTAGGTGAAGGATCTTACAATATCCTTCCAATAGCCGGCCAGGGCTTTAATCTTATTTTAAGAGATATTAAAAAACTTTATGAAGAAATTAAAATTTATCTAGAATTAGGTTTACAAATTAAAGACTCTTTTATACTGAGTAAGTTTAGTAAATCTAGAAAGCCAGAAAATTTATTATTTGGATTAGGAGTAGATTTAACTCACAAATTTTTTAAGCATAATAAATATACTGAAAATATTAAAAATATAATATTAAAAGATTTAGACAAATTTAAATTTTTAAAAGATATAAGTCTAAAAATATCAGACAGAGGTATTTTCCAATAAATTGTTATTGTAGTCTGGCGCCATTGTTTAACTGATCGTACATATTAAATTCAATAATTTTATATAAAGTTTCAATTTTTTTTTCAGTAGTTATTGTTTCAAGTAATTTTTGCTTTTCACTTACTGATATAGGAGAAACCATAGCCAGAGTGTTTATTTGTTTAGATCTCTCTAATTTTGTAAATTCTTTCCAATTTATAAAAAGACCATTTTTTTTTAAAAATTTTTTTGTCTTATATATCAACTTATTAAATTCTATTTCTGAAATTTTTTGAGGAGTCGAGACAGAGTCTTGAAAAAAATCATCATAAACTACATCAAATTCTCTATAAAGTTTTTTATTATTTATTTCTTTTTTTATTTTGAATCTAGTTAAACCAACAAGATTAATTAAAATTCTCCCATCATCAGTTTTGCTATAATCTGAAATTTTTCCTAAGCAGCCAACTTTAAAAATTTCTCCACCACTTTCTTTAGATTGTACCATGCCCATAATTTTTTGACTTTTAATACAATCATTTACTAGTGCCAAATATCGTTCCTCAAAAATATTCAAAGGCAAACTTGTACCTGGAAAAAAAATAACACCACTCAAAGGAAAAATTGGAATTGTGCTCGGATATTTAAGTTTCATATTTTGATTTATATTATAACATTTTATTGACCTTTTAAAATCTATTGTACTATAATACCATTATTTTATGCGGGAGTAGCTCAGTGGTAGAGCGAAACGTTGCCAACGTTTAGGCCGAGGGTTCAATTCCCTTCTCCCGCTCCAAAAATAATGATAAGGAAATAAAAATAATGAGCGATCTTGCTGACAAAAAATGTATACCTTGTGAAGGTGGAATACCAAGCTTTGATAAAACAGAGATTCATAAATATTTAAAAAAGGTTGATGGATGGGATGTAAAAGCTGATGATGAAAAAACTTACTATCTTTTAAAAGAGTTTAAATTTAAAAATTTTATAGAAAGTCAAAACTTTGTTAACAAAGTAGGCATGATAGCTGAAAAAGAAGGACACCATCCAGATATTTGGTTTGGTTGGGGTTATGCTAAAATAAAAATTTTTACTCATTCCATAAAAGGGTTACATGAGAGCGATTTTGTTTTAGCTGCTAAAGTTGATAGAATTTCTTAATGGTTAAAATGTCTAGTTCCGGTAAATACCATTTTTACTTTTGCTTTATTAGCTTCTGAAATTGCCTCTTCATCTCTTATTGATCCACCTGGCTGAACAATAGTTTTTATACCAGATTTGATTAGTTTTTTTATTCCATCAGAAAAAGGAAAAAAGGCATCAGAAGCAGCTATAGAGTTTTTTATTTTACTTGACCTAAACTTTTTTGCTTTTTGTGTAGCTATCTTACAACTATCCAATCTGCTTGGTTGACCAGCTCCTATTCCAATAGTGGAAAAATCTTTTGTGATAACAATTGAATTAGATTTTACAAATCTACAAACATTGTAAGCAAATTCCACTAATTTTAATTCTTTTTTGCTTGGTTTTAATTTAGTAACAAATTTCAATTTTTTTCTATCAAATACTTTATTATTTTT
Source organism: uncultured Pelagibacteraceae bacterium (assembly GCA_902591045.1). GTDB lineage: Bacteria > Pseudomonadota > Alphaproteobacteria > Pelagibacterales > Pelagibacteraceae > Anoxypelagibacter. The sequence goes on from CACIZC010000001.1 coordinate 128,699, forward strand.
ATCTTGAAGTAAAAATGAATTATCAAAATATTTAATTTGGTAATTTTTTTTATTTTTAAATTTAGATATATCAATTAATCGCAAATTTTTTTTTCTACTTAAAATTTTAAACGCAGCTTTATCAAAACCTTTTGCTAAAATTATCTCGAAAAATACCAGAGACATTTTCTTTGCAATATTCCTATTAATCTTAAAATTACAAGCAACTACACCACCAAAAGCACTTATAGGATCACATGCCAAAGACTCCTGAAAAGTGCTCAAGGGACTTTTATTAGTTGACACACCTGATGGATTAGCATGTTTAATAATTATAGTTGTAGGTTTTCTAAATGAATTCAAAATTTCCAAACTTGTAAAAATATCATTGTAATTATTATAGCTTAATGCTTTTCCGTTTATTTTTTTTAATCCTATCTCTTCATCATTAAAATCGTTTATATATATACTTCCTTGTTGATGAGGATTTTCACCATATCTTAGTTGGGAAAGTTTTTTACCAAATATAGTTTTTCTATCAGGAAATTTTATTTTTAATATATTATTAAACCAGTTTGATATTACAGAGTCATAATAGGCTGTTAAGCCAAAAGCTTTACTAGCCATATGTTCTCTAAATTTTAATGTTGTCGCTCCTTTGTGCTTAATTAATTCATTTATAAGAAATTTGTAATCACTTTCATCGGTTACAATACAAACATCTTTATAGTTCTTAGCCGCAGCTCTGACCATTGTAGGTCCTCCAATATCTATATTTTCTATAATCTTTTTTTTATTATTTGTGCCTAACAAAGTTTTTTGAAAAGGATAAAAATTTACAATAATCAAATCTAAATTTTTATAATCTTTTTTTTTCATTTCTTTTCTATGTTTTTTATTAGATCTATCATTTAGAATTCCCGCATGTATTTTAGGATGTAAAGTTTTAACCCGTCCATCTAGCATTTCATTAAATTTAGTATATTTTGAAATTTCTTTACAGTTGTAACCCAGTTCTATAATTTTTTTATATGTTCCACCTGAGCTAATAGTATTTATTTTGAATTTTTTTAAAATATTTAAAATTAATTTTAAATTAGATTTATTGGAAATAGAAATTAATGCATTATCAATTTTTTTATTCATAATTTTAATTTGATTTTTTCAGCTCCCATTGAATGTTAGCATCTTCATTTTTAGTGGTACCATATATAACTATGCACTGATTATTTAATATTTTATTTCTGCCTAGAAATAAGCTTTTCTCAATTTGCACATTTCCATTATTTGATAAAAATATCCATGATTTTTTGTTAATTTGTAATAAAATACTTTTTCCACTTACAGTCTCAATTGCACTTACCCCAGGATAAAGATGAAATCTAATACTAAAATTTACATCAGAATCTTTATCTTTTTTTTTAAAAAGAAAATCATTTCCAATTATATTATTGTGTTTTTTTAAAAATTTTATTGTTCTTTTATGCAGATATCCAAAATTTTTAAGATATGCATTATGTGTTGCTGAAAGAGTAATATTGGTCTTGTCTTCATTTCTATCTATATCAAAAATTTTAAAAGAATTATTTATTGTAGGACCATAAGCTTTATTAATAAGATTATTTCTTTTAAATTTTACAACAGAAGTATCATTTAAACATAAAGTTGACTGAGCTGATGTAAATTTACTTATAAGCTGAGTTTTTTTTGATATCTTTCTGCCATATCCACAATTAGTAATTACCTTTTCATTTTCACTGAAATATTCAAACGACAGGGGCCCAGACTGATAATCTTTTGATAATTGATGTATAGGAGGTTCTCCGGAGTCAAAATACAAAGTTGTTTTTTTATTTTTTATTATCTGAACCTGTCCTACTGACTCCAATTTTTTTTCATGGCTATAGTTAAGTTTATTGAGATAATCAAAAAAATATTCTAAATTTCTCTCCGTAGATCCATTAAATAATGGAACTTTTTTACTTGTATTATTCAAAGAATTTAAACAAATCAAATTTTTTTCAATAATCTCATCTAAACATTCTGGCATATTTTCTTGAGCATTTTTTATCCATTCCTTTATAAGTACAAAATATTGCAAAAAAATAATTAAATTTTCAAAATTTCTATTTTTTGGAAAACCATCTTTATCAAAAAAATTTTCTATAATTTTTTTTAATTCCTTTAAACCCGTGTTGTAATTATTGTAATATTCTTTAAAAACTAAACCTGACAATATTAAAACACTTATCGATGAAATTTTTATAATATCATTTGAGTTTGAATTAATATTTTTTTTGATAAAATTTATTTGTTTTATTATTGATCGAAAAAATAATTCTTGAAAATTTTTATCTTTACCTTCAAGAATTATTTCAGCATTAGAAATCCACGCAATAATTCTTTTATTCAAAACATTTTCGTGCCAAATATCCTTTTTATAATTACCATATTTTTCAATCCAATCTTTTACCAATACTTGAATTATATGTTTTTCGTTTTTTCTATCTAATAAGTTTAGCCATAAAAAATTATGAATATTTTTACTTTCTTTTAAATTTTTATTTTTGTTCCAAAAATTTTCTACATCATCTTTGGTGATTTTAAATAAAAAACTCTTATGATTAAGAAAAGGTGATAATAAATAAGGATTAGGATAAAAAAACAATCTTGCAGGGTTTTCTGAAATTAATAATTTATTATAAAAGTTAGTAGAAAAAAAAATTTCTCTGAATAATTTTGATGATAATTTTTTCAAAGATAAAAAATAAAGATAAACATTTTTTAAATATGACATTTATTAATTTTCACGTAGTAAACTAATATTTTTTTTCAGATCACCATTGTTTTCTTTAAAGACAGTGGATCCGGATACTAATATATTTGCTCCCGCTTTCTTAGCTGTATTGCTATTTTCAAAATTTATTCCTCCATCAATTTCAAGATCAATATTTAATTTTTTATCCTTAATGATTTTTTTAAGATTTTCTAATTTTTCTAGTACCTCTGGTTTAAATTTTTGGCCACCAAAACCAGGCTCTACACTCATGATTAAAATAAGGTCTATTTCATTTAGATAGGGTTCTATTAGGTTAATTTTAGAATTTGGTTTTAATGATAGTCCAATTTTTTTATTAAATTTTTTAATTAAATTTATAGATTTTTTTAAATCTTTAGTTGCTTCTGGGTGAATCGTAATTATATCGGCTCCTGCATTTGCAAATGCTTCTATAAAATTATCTACTGGTGAAATCATAAGATGTACATCGAATGGTACTTTTGTTAAGGGTCTTATTTTTTTTATCACCTCTGGTCCAATCGTTATGTTAGGTACAAAATGACCATCCATAACATCTACATGGATCAGATCAGCCCCCGCTTTTTCTAAAGAAAGAACCTCTTCTCCTAATTTGCTAAAATCACAAGATAGAATTGAAGGTGAAATTTTAATTGAACTATTCATCTATATTTATTTATAGTTTGAAATTATTTTATGTCAAAAAAAATTTTAACCCCTTAAACTTCCAGCAATATCTTCAGTCTGGGCAACAATATTTTTTTCTGGGGATGTTGACATTTCCATTTTGATAGCAAGAAACCATATTAATATAATCCCAAGTACCCAACCCAATATCTGCCAGACCCAAAGAGAAGGCATTCCAAACGACCAACTTTCTATATCTATTGGCTTTCCAAAAAAACTATTTCCTATTATCGAACCGGGACCCAAAGCAAAAAACAACCAAGCAACAATTATTATCCAAGCACTCGGTTTTAAACTTCTTCTCATTAGCGAAGTACTTTTATAATCGGTAATGAAATCATGAAACTTTTGTTTGTGATTTGTTTCTTTTGAATCTTGAGTAATAAAAGATATTACAATAGTTGCTGTTAAATTAAATAATATACCCCAAACTGAAGAATGGATAGTTAAAGGCCATTTGTTCCAAGCTAATATATCACCAAACATTACTTGACCAATTCCATCAGTAAGAAAAACAGTTAAAATTCCGACCACAAGACCCAACAATACCCCTTCTCTTGTTAACCAGGAAAAATAACATATTCCTATAAGTGGAATTAGCATTTGGCATGCAATGCTTAAAGAAAACATTCCTACATTTATGATTATTTCCGTAGATAAAATAGATAATATGAGTGAAAGTATAAACAATATTCCAAGCATAATTCTAGATGCAAAAATTTGTTCTCGGTTATTCATATTTTTTATAAAAAATCTTTTAATAATATCTCTTGTAAAGATTCCACTCGAACTTAAGTAAAAGTAACTAGTTGATTGTACAGCTGCTATAGCACAAACCCCTAATACTCCAAAAAATATTGGCGAATAATCACCTATAATATTTATTAAATTAGGAACTAAGCTTTCAATTTTTCCAGGATAAATTTTTGTTGGTAATATTTTTGAAATATTATTACCACTATCATTAACAATTTCATTTGCCCCCAGCAGAACAGATCCAAGGCCAATTATAGTTGTAAAAAATATTAATATTAAACCTATAAAAAAGCTAGTTACCCAAACCTGTTGCGTTGCAAAAGATTTTACTTCTTTGGTTGAGAAAGATAGCATTGAAAAATTAGGTGATAATAAAATTCCAGATAGTGCAAAAACAAAAGTTAAAATCATTGAGCTTGTCCAAACACCACCATAAAATTGATTTTTATCCAGTACCTCTGCAATTTTAATAGTACCAGGTATTGCTAAATAAGAATTGTAGATTTCTTTAGTATTAAAAATGTTTTTTTTAATACCGGCAATTCTTGATAAACTTTCGTTTAATAAGTCCCACCCACCAACAAGATCGAGAGTTATAAAACCTACAGAAACTATTCCAAAAATTACAAAAAGAAATTGAATTGTATCAATATAAATTAATGATCTTATGCCACTTAAACTTAAATAAACCACTATTACTCCCCCAACTAACAAAGAGGCAGATCCCGCTCCAATTAGATTATCCGTTAGAACACTTACAAGAACTCCAGCAAGCGACAACTGCATGGATATAAAAGGAATAGCAAATCCCAATGTTATTACGACAACTAAAATTCTTATTAAATCACTTCTAAAATAGGTTCCCATCATTTCGCTAGGTGTTACGAAACCATATCTTTTAGAAAGCATCCATTGTCTTTTTAAAAAAAGCGTTCCTACCAGAGGGATTCCTATAACAGCTAACGATGTCATTGAATAAGGCAACCCATTAAAAAAAATTAATCCAGGTTGAATAAAAAAAATCCAACTTGAAAAAATCATAGCCGTAGAAACAGTAATAAAAACCCAGGATGGAAGTTGTCTCCCAAAAAGAAAGTAATCAACTGGTGTAGTTATTTTTTTCGTAGTTTTAAAAGTCCAGTAGAAGCAATAAAACCAAAATAAGATTAAAAAAATTATTAGAGAGTAAATTTTAGCAGTCATAAGTTTTTAACTATTTATTAAATAATCTATAAATTTCACGTGCAATGTCACTTTCTAAAGGAAAAGATAACATTCCCATTATATCATAACCTAAAAGATAAGGCATTGCATAAAATCTAAACATATAAAAAAACCATGCAACATATAATGGAACAAAAAGAGGAATTATAAAACTTGGTGTGATAAATCTAAATAATTTCAAAATAGGGTTAGTAAGTTTAACAAAAGCTTTCATAAAGAAGAAATTAGAATCTTCTCTCTGAAAAATGTTCATGGCAGACCTACCTATAAGAGTCCACATAATAATTCCTAAAAAATAATCTAAAACTAATATCCAAATTGGCATAAGTTAAGTTAACATTTGAATTCAATCGTTAAAACGTAAAAAAAAGGGGCGAATAAATCGCCCCTTTTCTAATAAAAATAATTTATTTAGTGTTGTTTTCCAAGAATAGCTCTTCCGCTAGGAACCCTAACGTCATCAACCATCTTCTGAGTGGCAGCACTAGGTTCTTTTGTCATTAAGCTTACTACAACCATTAGTATAACGCTTACTGATGCTCCTATGATACCAAATCTTAAGTGGTCAATTCCAAGCCAAGGAGTTTGAGCCATAAACTTAGGTCCAACATAAATTAGATATGCTGTTCCTGCAGCTAAACCTCCAAGTATTCCTGCAACCGCACCTTCTTTTGTAGCTCTCTTCCACCATACACCAAGTACAAGTGGGAAGAATAAGCCTGACATTGCAAAGTCGAATGCCCAAGCCACAGCTCCTAGAATGCTGGTTAATCTCATAGATGCGATATAAGCACCAAGAGCACCAATCACTACTAGAAGTATACGAGCTACGAGTAGCCTTTTACGAACGTCAGCTTTTGGATCTATAATTTTGTAATAGATATCATGTGATAAACAATTTGATATCGCCAAAACTAATCCATCGGCAGTTGACATGGCAGCAGCCATACCACCTGCAGCAACTAATCCAGAAATAACGTAAGGTAATCCAGCAACTTCAGGAGTCGCTAACACTACTACGTCACCTCTCATAAACCATTCGTTCAACTGTAATATTCCATCACCGTTGAAGTCAGCAATAAATACTTGTTTTACTGCAGACCAGTTTTGAACCCATGGAATACTCTGAACCTCTGAGATTGATTTACCAATAATCGCAGTAGGTAAGTTTGGATCCATTAACTGTAGTTTAGATAGTGTCGCTAACATAGGTGCTGAGAAATAAAGCAAGAAGATAAAGAAAAGTGACCAAGCCACTGATTTTCTAGCTGCTTTTACAGAAGGAGTTGTAAAGTATCTCATTAAAATATGAGGTAACGATGCAGTTCCAACCATCATACAGATCGCAAGCGATAAGTATTTCCATACAGCCATTCCACCTGCAGGTACCGCAGAGTGAGGATTAGAAATATATTTTAATCCACCTGGTACACCCGCAGACTTAATGTCCGCAGCACTGTTTTTTACTAGTCCGTATTCAGCCTCAAGCGAAGCTAAACGCTGTACTTCATCACCTAACATAAAGTGTGGGAAAACGTTTCCTAATTTACTTCCCATCCAAAATATTGGTATCAAGTACGCTATAATTAACACGATATACTGAGCTACTTGCGTCCAAGTTACTGCTCTCATACCACCTAACATTGAGCACAATAAAATACTAACTAGACCAACCCAAACTCCAAGTTCAAATGGAATTTGTAAAGCTCTTGATGCAATTGTTCCAGTAGCATTAATTTGTGCAGTCACGTAAGTGAATGAAGCCAATACTAGTACTAGTGTTGCGCAAAATCTTGGTAGATTTCCGCCGTATCTAGTTCCAATAAAGTCTGGCACAGTATAACAACCAAATTTTCTTAAGTATGGTGCTAGAAGTGTTGATACTAATACGTATCCACCAGTCCATCCAACTAAGAATGCCATGTAAGTATAGCCACCAAAATAAATACCGCCGGCCATTGCAACGAACGATGCACCTGACATCCAGTCAGCTGCTGTCGCCATTCCATTAAATACCGTTGGTACTTGTCTTCCCGCTACGTAGTAAGCGTCAACTTGAATAGTTCTAGATAAGTAACCTATCAGTGCATATATTGCGACTGTAAAAGCTACAAACATAATTCCTATGTTCGCTGCGCTAACACCAGCTGATTCTAAAATCGCCATCAATAAGATGAAAACTATGAAACCACCAGTGTACAAACCGTAGATCTTGGGAAGGTTCTGAATAAAACCACCTTTAAACATTACTCATCCTCCCTTTCGCCACCATATCCGTGTTCGTCATCGATTTTCTCCTGTTTGTTAGCAAACCAAAAGATTAGTATTACGAATGCAGCAAGAGATCCTTGTGCAGACATATAATAAGCTAATGGATAACCAAGAAACGATCCTTGATTTATCGACTCGCCGAACATAAATATTACTATTGAGAAAAAGAACCAAATAGCCAATGTAACGAACATATGGCTTTTAGTCTTATTCCAATGTGCTTCTTTGTTTGACATGTCTTTCCCCCTTTTGTTATTAAGGTTATATATATTGCAGGGAGCATATCGAAATTGATGTTAAATAAAAGTGTAAAAACCAGGAAAAAAACCTAAAATGCACCATTTTTATGGGAAAAGATGGTGAGAAGAATTATAAATACAACGTGAAATTGAATCTTAAAGACCTACAAAAATACCTATTTTCCCTAAAAAGACTTTTGGGAAAATATAGAAAAATCAAATCATTAGAGGACTTAAAAAACTTCATACAAGAACAATCTGCACATGTAAGTCAGATAACACTTTATGGATATTTAAAAACAAGAATGGGAGCCAAACATGTAATCATGTTTGAGAATAAGAATTTTTTAAACTCAATTAATATTGCAAAATGGCATATTTACTCAGCCTCACTAATAGACTGCACTTTATTTTGCTTTTCTTATTTATATGCTGAAAAACAATTCACTAAAACAGAAGAAGCAAATAAAATTTTTTTTGAAATATTAAACTCTGAAAAAGCAAACGGTATGATCTTAGATGCTTATGAAAATTCAAGTAAACAATTTAATATAAAATATAAGGAAATTAATTGGAACAATTACTATAATTCTAGTCCATTTGAGCACAGTAGTAACGAACTCTACAAATGGTCTCCAATTGCAGATGAACTCAAAAAATTTGACAAAAAGATTGTTATTAATTCAATGATTCTAAAGTGGAATAATGTTGAGGGGGATTTTAAAAAATTAATTAATGGTTTTAAAGGAAACTAAGTCTTATTTTTTTCTATTCTCAATTAATGATTCCACAACAGAGGGATCTGCTAAAGTGGTGGTATCCCCAAGATTATGATGTTCATCAGCCGCTATTTTTCTTAAAATACGTCTCATTATTTTCCCAGACCTAGTTTTTGGTAACCCGGGAGCAAACTGTATATGGTCTGGAGTTGCAATAGGACCTATCTGTTTTCTAACCCAAAGTTTTAATTCTCTATCCAAGTCACCGCTTGGATTTTCACCAGCATTCAGTGTTACGTAACAATAAAGTCCATTTCCCTTAATTTCATGTGGAAAACCCACTACCGCAGCTTCTGCTACTTTGTTGTGTGCAACAAAAGCACTTTCTATTTCAGCTGTACCCAGGTTGTGTCCAGAAACAATAATTACATCATCAACTCTACCAGTAATCCAATAATAACCATCTTTATCTCTTCTACATCCATCACCTGTAAAATATTTTCCATCAAATTGAGAAAAATAAGTATCTATAAATCTTTGATGATTTCCATAGACTGTACGCATTTGTCCTGGCCAAGATTGAGCCATACATAATCTGCCTTTACAGGCTCCCTTTAAAACCTTACCTGATTCATCAACAATAACAGGTTTTATTCCATAAAAAGGTTTTGTTGCTGATCCAGGTTTTAAATTAATCGCACCAGGCTGTGGTGCTATAAGAATACCACCTGTTTCTGTTTGCCACCATGTATCGACAATAGGACATTTCCCTTCCCCAACAACATTGTAATACCACATCCATGCCTCAGGGTTAATTGGCTCCCCAACCGTTCCTAAAAGTTTAAGTGATTTTCTACTAGTTTTATTAACTGGTCCATTTCCTTCACGCATTAATGCACGTATTGCAGTAGGTGCGGTATAAAATATATTTACTTTGTATTTATCTACTATTTGCCACCATCTAGAACTATCAGGGTAATTTGGAACTCCTTCAAACATGATAGTTGTAGCTCCATTAGAGAGTGGACCATAAATAATATAGCTATGACCTGTAACCCACCCAATATCTGCTGTACACCAATAAATATCTTTATTTTTATAATCAAAAATATATTGATGTGTCATTGAAGCATAAACCATATATCCACCGGTTGTATGCAAAACCCCCTTAGGTTTTCCAGTTGAACCAGAAGTATAAAGAATGAAAAGAGGATCTTCCGCATTCATTTCTTCAGGAACACACTTGTCAGAAGCTTTTGATATTATTTCTTCATAAGATATGTCTCTATCATCGTCCCAATTTACTTCATTCCCAGTTCTTTTGACTACGACGCATTTTTTTACATTAGGACACTGAATCATAGCTTCATCAGCAATTTTTTTGAGTGGCACTATTTTGCCTCCTCTAACACCTTCGTCAGCAGTAACAACATAATCTGATTCACAATCATTTATCCTTGTCGCAATTGAGTCAGGTGAGAATCCTCCAAATATGATGGAATGTACTGCTCCAATTCTAGCACAAGCTAGCATTATGTATGCTAACTCTGGAATCATTGTTAAATAAATAGTTACCCTATCGCCTTTTTGGACACCGATACTTTTTAAACCATTGGCTGCTTTGCAAACATTTTTGTGAAGTTCTTTATAAGTAATTTTTTTAGAGTCCGAAGGATCATCTCCAACCCAAATTATAGCTGTTTTATTTGGTTTCTTTTCTAGATGCCTATCAATACAGTTGGCAGAAGCATTTAAAGTTCCATCATAATACCATTTTATACTCACTTCTTCTTTGCTGTATTTGACATCTTTGATTTTTGAATATGGTTTAATCCAAGTAATTCTCTTTCCTTCTTTTTTCCAGAAATTTTCATTGTCCTTTATTGATAATTTATATTTTTTCTCATACTGACTTTTGTTAACCAGAGCTTGTTTTGCTCGACTGTCACTAACTTTAAAAACTAAATTTCCGTCAGAATCAGTAGTTTGTTTTGAATGTTTTCTAGTGAGATTTTTTTTATTTTTGCTTACTAATTTTCTTTTTTTTATCTTCTTTCTTCTTCTTTTTCTGTTTTTTTTAGCTTTTCTTTTTCTTTTTGCCATTTTATGAGTACTCCAAATCTCTAAGTGCCGATCTTACCCATCTTGCATATAATTTTCCAGCTTTTTGAGTCGATTGGCATTACTGATAATCTAGGTTGTTTTAATAGCGGAAGATGGCTTAAAAACTCATGTTTTTTTATGTCATTTAAAGATACAGCAGAGTAAAATCCCTTAGAGCTTGAAACCAAAATGGACCCGAATTTTCCTGTTTTATCCGTTTTATCTTGGAAAAATTCTTTAACTACTTTTACTATACCCACGATTTTTTTCTCATTACCTGTATGGTAAAAAAAACAAAGATCACCAATTGTCATTTTTTTTAGATTGTTTCTTGCCTGATAATTTCTCACACCATTCCATTCAGCAGTTCCTTTGCTGGATTTTACCTGGTTCTTCCACGACCACTCTTCAGGTTCAGTTTTAATTAGCCAATATTTCATTAGAGCAAAAAAAAACCCACTTATTTCTAAGTGGGTTTTTTAATATTTTGTTAAGGGTAACTTCTTTATTAGAAGTTGTAGCCCATTGAAACTCCAAGAGTTAAAGCATCAGCATCAGCTTTCACAGTACTTGAGCCTGAAGAAGCAGATAATGAAACCTCATCAAAGTCCCTATAGTTAAGCTCTAGCTTAGCAAAGCCTGAGCCATAGTCCCCTTTAATACCAAGACCGGCCATGTAACCTTCTATAGAAGCGTTACCGTAAGATGATGTTGGTAGTGTTTCGTTCGTTGTAACATCAACTTCCATGTAGCCAACTTTAGCATAAAGTCCGTTATCAAATGGTGCATACTCTACGTAAAGAGTAACTAAGTCTTCTAGATCAGCACTAGCTTTTCTTTCACCAGTATCAACACCAGCATCTCCTGCCGGACCAGACGGTGAATCAGATCTAGTTCCTGAACCAATTTCTTGATCCATAGGAACGTAATCTAGACCTAAAGTTAAACCATTTGAAAAACCGTATTCCACAAATACTGAAGCACCAGCTACGTTTTCTTCGATGGTCTTGCTATTTGTTTCTGGACCTACGTCACCCGATTTCTCACTCTCAGAACCATCGGTTTCTACTTGTGCCCAGAAGACACTTCCGCCGACTGCTAAGCCTTCAGCTTGTACAGCACTTGGTGCTAGTAAAAGCGCAAGGATAGAGAATATCTTTAAAACGTTGTTTTTCATAAACTTCCTTTACTTAATTTTTAATTAAAAATTGTCTCTAATATAAATAATTATTATTTGTTTCAAAGCACTATTAATCCTCAAAACGAAAAAACTAAGGAAAAAATTGTTTTTATTCAAAAAGGCACAATTTTAAAGGGTTTTTGTTGTAGATATGTGACTTTTTTACAACATTAAATAAGCCAAAACCTTAGATTTTAAGCCCAGGTCCTTTCATAAATGGAGCCTTTTCATCTAGTGCCCATCTAGATTTTACAGGCATATCTTTATTATAAAGTAGAGGGTTTTTTTCCTTATACCTTTTGATTCCTGCCCAGGCAATCATGGCTCCATTGTCCCCACAATATTGTTTTGATGGGAATAAAATATTGAAATTCATTTTTTTTGAGAGGCTAATAAGATCCTGTCTTATGGATTCGTTAGCAGCTACACCTCCGGCTACCACAAAATTTTTAGGCAACTGATCAGATATTTTTGTTTTCTCTATAAAAATCTTCATCGCAACTTTAGATTTTTCTATTAAAATTTGATTGATAGTATTTTGAAAAGATGCCGCTAGGTTATACTTTTCTTTTTTCAAATCTATTTCCTTTGATTTTCGTAGAACTGCTGTTTTTAGACCGGCAAGAGATAAATTACATCCACCTCTATGAATAATAGGTTTTGGAAGATTGAAACTATCTTTTTTACCTAATTTAGCAATTTTTTCTACTTCGGGACCACCAGGATAACCCAAGCTTAAGATCTTTGCAGTTTTATCAAAGGCTTCACCGACAGCATCATCAATTGTTGTGCCGATTTGAATATAATCATTTATTCCTTTAACAATTAAGTATTGAGAATGTCCACCTGAAATTAATAACAATAGGTAAGGGAAGGATATTTTATTTTCGATTGATGCGCTTAATGCATGACCTTCCAAATGATTTATTGGTAAAAAGGGTTTTTTAGAAAATGCTGCTAAACTTTTCCCAACATTATATCCAACAGTTAGACAAACGATCAATCCTGGTCCAGCAGTTGCAGCTATACCATCTAAATCTTTAATTTTCGTATTACTTTTTTTAAGTGCTTCATCGATAATAAGGTCTATTTTTTCAATGTGTGACCTTGCGGCTATTTCAGGAACTACACCCCCAAATTCTCTATGTTCCTCTATTTGACTAGAAACTATATTTGACAAAACCTTTGCAGTACCATCAGTATTTTCCTGTACAACTGATGCTGCTGTTTCGTCACAGCTAGTTTCAATCCCTAAAAAAGTAAGTTTTTTTTTCATAAAATTATATATTATAAAATATATATGTTTATAGACAAATGGATAATAAAATAACTATAGGTTCAAGAGGTAGCAAACTTTCTTTAGCTTATGCTAATAAAGTCAAAAATCTCATCTCAAACGTTGATAAAATAACAGGTAATAAAATCAAAATAGAAGTAATCAAAACTTCTGGAGATTTATTTAAAGATAAAAAAATATCAGAAATTGGTGGTAAAAATCTATTCTGCAAAGAAATTGAAGATAAATTAATTAAAAAAGAAATAGACATTGCCATACACTCTTTAAAAGATATGGACTCAATTGAAACAGAAGGGCTTGTTATTAAGGCTTACATAGAAAGAAATGATCCCAGAGAATCTTTTGTTTCTAAAAAATATAGTAAATTATCCGAGGCTAAAAATGCAAGAATTGGATCAAGTTCAAGAAGAAGAGAGCTTCAAATAAAGCTTATGAATCAAAATATTGAAGTAGAGAGCATTAGGGGAAATATTGATACAAGAATAAAAAAAATGGAAAATGGCGAATATGACGGCGTGATATTAGCTTTGGCTGGTTTAAATACATTAAACTTAAATCATCATGCAAAAGAGATATTCCCTATAAAAGATTTTATCCCAACCGCAGGACAAGGGATAATTGCTGTTCAATGTAGAAATGATAATGAAAATATTAAAAAAATTTTAGAAAAAATCAATCATCCCCAAACAGAAGTATGCGCTTTAGCAGAAAGAAGTTTTTTAAAAACTCTAGGCGGAGATTGTGATACAGCAGTCGGCTGTTCAGCTATTTTAAATAAAGAAACCATCGAGCTCAGTGCCCAACTTTTCTCTGATGATGGTAATAAAGTTTTCTATGTAAATAAATCTGGAAAGTTGAACGAACCTAAATTACTTGGCATCCTTGCAGGACAAGACATTTTAGAAAAATCAAAAGGGAATTTTGTTAAAAAAAGATGAATATAATTTTTACTAGACCCTTAATAGACGCAGAAGATCTTATGATGAATTTTTTTTCATTAGGTCATAAAATTATTCATATACCAACTCTGAGTGTAAAATCAGCTGACATGGAACCAATAAATTTAAAAGATTATAGTGCATTAATATTTACCAGCGCAAATGCAGCCAGGTTTTTAAAATTAAAAAATAATGAAAAAAATATAAAATGTTTTTGTGTTGGGAGTCTCACCGAAAGAGCTTTAAGATTAAAAGGTTTTAATAATACCATTGCTGCATCAGGTACCGTTAATGCTTTAAAGAATGTAATTGTTAATTTTAAGGAAGATATTAATAAATCGAAGCTAGCGTATTTGTGTGGAGACGTAGTTTCTTATGAACTGGACAAAGAGCTTCAAAAAGAAGGTTTTGAGGTAAATAAAATTATAAATTACACTTCTACCAAAATAACAAACCTTAATGATGAAAGTAGAGATTTAATGAAAAAATACACGCCAAATATTGCATTAATATACTCCAAAAGAAGTGCAGAAAGTTTTGACGAGATAATTAGAAAATACTCTCTAGCAGAACTGATGACACATTGCAAAGTTATGTGTATAAGTAAAAAAATTGAAGAATATTTAAAATTAAAAGGCTGGAAGAAAACTGAAATTTTTAATCCCGGTGAGGAATTGATAAGGATAGATCAAATTAAAAATGAACATTATTGAAAACTTTTTAACATTATTTGTTGAGGTGTGGAAAAAAGGTATTCTTGGAATAGATATTTTCCAAATACTAATTGGCCTAGGAATTTTTTTATTTTTTTTACTACTTAGAGGCTTCATTAGTAAAATTATTATTAATCGTTTAAAAAAAATAGCAAAAAAAACTACAAATAAATTAGATGACACTTTTGTTAAAGCAATGGAAGGTCCCGCTCGATTTTTTCCAATTGTTGTAGGCTTTTTTATTGCAAGTTACTATTTAGAATTTAGTCCTGAGTCACAATCGTTTGTAGACAACTTAAATAAATCACTTATTACAATTTTAATTTTTTGGTTGATACACCAGTTTATTCAGCCTGTTACTTATCTATTAGGAGGTTTAGAAAAACTTTTAACAAGAGAATTAATCGGATGGATAGTTAAAGCTTTAAAAATACTTATTTTTATTTTAGGCGCAGCTGCGGTTTTAGAACTTTGGGGAATCAAAATAGGACCAATAATTGCTGGATTAGGTTTGTTTGGTGTTGCGGTAGCATTAGGAGCCCAAGATTTATTTAAGAATTTAATATCAGGGATTTTAGTATTAGTAGAAAAAAGATTTAAAGTTGGCGACTGGATTATTGTTGAAAACATTATAGAAGGAATTGTTGAACGAATAGGGTTCAGGTCAACAGGTGTTAGAAAATTTGACAAATCAATAGCAATCATTCCGAATTTTCAATTTGCAGAAAATGCTGTAATTAATATAAGTCAAACAACCAATTGGATAATTAGCTGGGTTATTACTTTGCAATACAATACAACTGTGGAACAGCTTAAAAAAATTAGAGATGAAATAGAAAAATATGTCACCACTCATAAGGATTTTGAAACTAGCTTAGGTCATGCAGTTAGAGTTGATAAGTTTTCAGATAGCTCTATAGACATGTATATAAGATGTTTTACAGTTACAGATGATTGGGATGAGTGGCTTGCAGTTAAAGAAAAGTTGGCAATAGAAATTAAACAAATTGTAGAAAAAAATAATGCTTCTTTTGCTTTTCCGAGCCAGTCAATTTATGTGGAGAAAAAATAATGAAATCTATCTTGGTTTTAGTTGATAGTGTTGTTTATATTTATATTTGGATTTTAATTATTAACGCCGTGCTTAGTTGGTTAATAGCTTTTAATGTTCTAAATACTTCAAATCGTCTAGTTTATTCTTTGCTGGATATAAGTTACAAAATGACCGATCCACTTTTAAGACCTATAAGAAACTTTTTGCCTAATCTGGGTAGTATAGATATTTCTCCAGTGGTTCTTATTTTACTTTTAATGTTTGTAAGAAATTTAATTTTTGAATTTTTTGCACCTGCGATGTTCTAAATATGATTATTGATGGGAAAAAAACAGCTGCAGAGTTGAGAGAAGAATTAAAAAAGAAAGTAGCAGAACTTAAATCTACCCATAATGCTGTTCCGGGATTAACCGTTATTTTAGTTGGAGAAGATCCTGCAAGTAAAATTTATGTTAAAAATAAAGAAAAATTTGCCAAAGAAATTGGGATGAACTCTGAGGTAATTAGATATCCTGCAAACGTAGAAGAAAAAGTTGTTTTAAATAAAATTAAGGAACTAAATGAAGATAAAAAAATTTCAGGTATTTTAGTTCAACTACCTTTACCAAAACATATAGACAAAAGAAAAGTTATTGAAACTATACTTCCTGGTAAAGATGTAGATGGATTCCACCCGGTAAATGTTGGAAATTTATCTTCAGGTTATGACAGTAGTATTCCTTGTACACCGCTAGGGTGTTATTTATTACTAAAAAAAGTTGAGAAAAATTTAAACGGTAAACATGCTGTTGTGATTGGAAGATCGAATTTAAATGGGAAACCCATGACACAATTACTTTTAAAAGAAAATTGTACTGTAACAATAACACATTCAAAAACAAAAGATTTAAAAGCAGAATGCAATAGGGCAGATATAATTATAGCTGCGGTAGGAAGACCAAAGTTGGTTAAAGGAAATTGGGTTAAAAAAGGTGCTATTGTTATTGATGTTGGAATTAACAAAACAGATTCAGGCATAGTAGGTGATGTTGATTTTGATGAAGTTTCTAAAGTAGCAAAAGCCGTAACCCCAGTTCCTGGTGGAGTAGGACCTATGACGATTGCTTGTTTGCTTAGTAATACGATCGAGTGTTTTAAAAAATTAAATTAATAATAATCACCACCCATTTGCTTATATTTTTTTGCTAGCAACTGAGCTTTTCTGGCTGACCATTGACCTGCTTTTGTACCATGGGTTTTTGAAGCTTTAATTTGCAAAAATAATTTTTGTCTTAAATAGGGTTTTGTATAATTAGCTATTTTTTTTGGTGGAGCTTTATATTTCCATTCGTTTCTATATTTTCTTACTTGCTCTACGATATATTTTGGTTGTTTAGAAAATTGTTTGCCTATTTTTGAAATTCTTTGTTTAGCTTTTGTTGTAATTTTATAGTCTAGTTTTGATAAAGCCTTAATAGCTTTTTCAGGTAAATATCTTTCTCCTGTAATTGAAGATTTTTTACCTGACTTAGTTTTCCAATTTTGTTTAATCCAAGCTATTAAATTTACTTGTTTTTGTGTTAAATTTTTTTTCATCCTACGTTTGATCTTCCTCCATCAACTCCAATAATTTGTCCTGTAATCCAAGAGCTTTCATCTGACAATAAAAACTTTGCAACTGAAGCCGAGTCTTTACCTTCTCCCAATCTTTTAAGAGGATGTTGTTTAGCAATTCCATCGGCAATTTTTGGATTTTTTAAAACTTTACTTGCCATTTTAGAATTGCTTAAGCTTGGAGCTATACAATTAATTCTTATATTAGGCGCAAGTTCAGCGGCTAGTGATACAGTTAAGCCTTCCAATGATGCTTTGACTGGAGAAATGATGCTATGATTTGAAAATCCTTGTTTAACTGCAACAGTAGAAAAAACAACTATCGAAGCTTTGTTTTTTTTCAAATTCTCTTTATATTTTTTAATAATTTCGACAATAGGAAAAAAATTTAACTCTAGGCTTTTTAAGTAATCTTTTTTTGTGACTAAATTTATTGGTTTAAGGTCAATCGAACCAACACAATATGCTATACCTGCAATATCTATATTTTGTAAATCTGCATCAATTTTATCTATAAAGTTTGAATCAGTCACATCTGCTACACTATATGATGCATCAGTTTCTTCTGAGAGCTTAGATATTTCTCCTTCGTCTTTTCCTATTAGATGTTTTTCAATTGAATTGTCGTTTAATAATTTTGCCAGGGAACTACCTACTGCTCCTGTTGCTCCAAATATTAAAATTTTACCCGTCATAAATCTAATTTCAATTTTTATGTTTTTCTAGGATCTTTAATTTTTTTTAATTTAGCCGAAATTCCAGATATTTTTAAAGTTAGATAAACTACGTATGCAATGCTAAATCCTAAAGCCATTGTAGATAAGACACTGAAAATGGCAGATAAAAATTTTTCTTGAAACCAATTTTCTATTCCTGAGTTCGATTGATACAATATATTCCAAAAGAGTATAAATACGATTTCATATACTACTATTAATTTAAACATTTTTATCCTATTAATATTTTCGAACTTTATATATAGGATAATTTTTTTTAAGCTCTAAGCTTTCTTGACGCACTTGATATAAATCTCTCAACTTTTGATTTTTTAAAAGATTTATTTTCTTCAAAAGAAACTTTTTTTACAGAATAAGCTTTACTTTTGCTTTGTCTTGATAAAATTGTAATATTCCCTTTATACAGCTTAAGCTTAACTAATCCGTTCACTTGATTTTTTTTAAGATCAACAATTTTTTGTAATTTAAATCTAGCTTTTGAATACCAAAAACCATTGTAAATAAGCTCAGCATACTTTGGCATTATTTCATCTTTTTGATGCATGGTTTTTTTATCTAAGGTTACGGATTCTATAGCTCTATGTGCAATCATTAAAAGAGTCCCCCCTGGGGTTTCATAAACTCCTCTTGATTTTATTCCAATAAATCTGTTTTCAACTAAATCAACTCTTCCAATCCCATTTTTACCTGCAACTGAATTTAACTTTTGAAGCAGTTTTGCAGGTGATAATTTTTTATTATTTACAGAAATAGGATCTCCCTTTTTAAATCCTATGGTTACATACGATGGTTTATTCGGAGCTTTTTCTGGTGATATCGTTCTTTGAAAAATATATTCAGGAGCTTGTTTTTTTGGATCTTCTAATACTTTTCCTTCGGTTGAAGTGTGGTAAAGATTGTCATCCACTGAAAAAGGTGGAGCACCTTTCTTGTCCTTAGGTATCGGTATTTTATTTTTTTTTGCATATTTAATTAAGTCGGTTCTCGATTTTAATTTCCAAATTCTCCACGGAGCAATGACTTTTATTTTTGGACCAAAGTAATAATAACCAAGTTCAAATCTTACTTGATCATTTCCTTTGCCTGTTGAGCCATGTGAAACTGCGAATGCTTTAAATTTTTTTGCAATAGCAATTTGTCTTTTTGCAATTAAAGGTCTAGCTATAGAAGTACCCAACAAGTAGGTTCCTTCATACAAAGCGTGCCCTCTTATCATGGGGTAAACATAGTCTTTAACGAAGATATTTTTTAAATCTTCAATAATAATGTTTTTAACACCTAATTTTTTTGCATTTTTAATAATTTTACTTTTATTGATTTCTTGACCAATATTTGCAGTGTAAGCTATCACTTCGGCATGATAGTTTTCTTGCAACCATTTAAGAATAATGGAGGTGTCTAGCCCTCCAGAATAAGCTAAAACGATTTTACTTTTTTTTTTAAGCACAACTTTTTCTTGCAGTATTATAAGCTTTTGTGAAGCCCATCATTGAGTAAAGATCTTTAGTTTGACTTCCGTTTTTTGCTGCTGCTGTGACAGCTAGCTTTGAGGCCTTTTTCATTGTTTTAATTAAATTATATTCTTCTTCGTTATCAAGCAGCCATGCAAAGTCGCCTTGAGAAAAAAAAGCAAATTCATTTTTTCCACTTTTTGCTTTAACAGAAGAAGATCTATACTCATGTCCACTTGTTATACTGATTTCATTTTTAATTTTTTCGGCCTTTCTAAAGGTTACAAATAATCTTGATGGTTCTCTTAAAAAATTTTTAGGATCTCTTTTTAAAGGGATAGTTTGTGCAAAACAAATCTTACCTTTGCTATCATCGTAGGTAAAACTTTCCCAATTTTTAAATTTACCAATACTTTTAAGCTCATTACCGAAGGCAGGTAGCGTTGAAAGTATAAGCAGAGAAAAATATACTAGAATTGTTTTTAAAGTTTTCATTTTAAATATTTAAACAATCTATACAAAATCTACATCTTTTCAACAGTTCTCTTAAATTATGGAGCTGGATTAGGATTATTTTTGTGAACTATTTCAATCTCATCGATTATTTTTTTATCTAGAGTAACCTTAAGACTGTCAATGTTTTCTTTAAGCTGTTCCATGGAAGTGGCCCCAATTATATTACTAGTTAAAAAATTTCTTGAATTTACAAAAGCCAAAGACATGTGAGTTAAAGATATTCCGTGTTTCTTTGAAATTTCAAAATATTCATCCACAGCTTCATATGTTTTTGGACTTAAGTATCTTGGATAATTTTCTGCGAACAAAGCTATTCTTGAATTTTTTGGCATTTTATTTTCTCTATATTTTCCAGTTAAAAATCCTACACCTAAAGGTGAATATGCTAAAAGGCCAACTTTTTCCCTAATAGAAATTTCTGACAAGCCAATTTCGAATGTTCTGTTAACTAAATTGTATGGATTTTGTATAGCCATAACTCGAGGTAGGCGCAAATTCTCAGACAGTTTTAAAAATTTTGATAAACCCCATGGTGTTTCATTCGATATACCAATGTGTCTAATTTTTCCTTGATCTATGAATTTTTTCAAAACTTTTAAAATATTTTCAAATTCGTTCCATTCTGCATCATTCTCTACATGTTTGTAGCCAAGCCTTCCAAAAAAGTTGGTTTTTCTTTCAGGCCAGTGAAGTTGATACAAATCAATATAATCAGTTTGAAGTCTTTTAAGACTTCCATTTAAGGCATTTTCCAAACTTTTTTCTGAATACTGAAGTTTTCCACCTCTAATCCAAGGCAAACCCGGACCTGCAATTTTACTTGCTAAAATTATTTTATCTCTATTTTTTTTTTCGGAAAACCATTTTCCAATAATTTCCTCAGTTTTTCCATAAGTTTTATCTCTAGGAGGAATTGCATAAAGTTCCGCTGTATCAAAAAAATTTATTCCTTTATCAACCGCATAATCCATTTGTTTAAAGCCATCCTCCTTAGTATTTTGCTCACCCCAAGTCATCGTGCCCAGACAAATTTGACTTACCTTGATGTCAGTTGTTCCTAATTTTCTATATTTCATACTTACTTAGTATAATAATTTTAGGTTAAATAAAATATGTAGCATTGAAAACTCTAAAAAAATGAATATATTTCAACTATGAACTTGAATAGAAATAATACGAACATTAAATCAGGTATATCTGATGCACAAATCATAGATCAGGGCCTAAGAAACTATATGCTTAAAGTTTATAACTACATGGCATCTGGAGTTTTTCTTACCGGCATAGTATCTCTAATTCTTTTTCAATTATCTGGTGGATATAATATTCAAGTTACATCTTCAGGTATTAGTGGACTTACAGGTCTGGGCCAAGCTCTTTTTGCCTCTCCGTTAATGTGGGTAGTTATGCTTGCTCCGCTTGGAATAGTTTTTTATATGAGTTTTGGGATTAGGAAAATGAGTGCGTCCAAAGCCCAAGGAACTTTTTGGGTATTCGCTGCATTAATGGGAGCATCTTTAGCTTCAATATTTTTAGTTTATACTGGCGCAAGTATAACGCGTGTATTTTTTATAACAGCTGGGACCTTCGGAGCTATGAGCATTTATGGCTACACAACAAAGAGAGATTTAACAAAATTAGGTTCATTTTTGATGATGGGTTTGATCGGAATAATTATAGCCTCGATAGTAAATATTTTTATGAAGTCGAACATGATGTATTTTGTAATTTCTATTATCGGAGTTTTAGTTTTTGTAGGCTTAACGGCTTATGACACACAAAAAATAAAAAACATGTATCTTGAAGGTGACGATAGTGAAACTTCAGGCAAGAAAGCTGTAATGGGAGCTCTAACGCTTTACTTGGATTTCATAAATCTTTTTATAATGTTATTAAGACTTTTTGGCCAAAGAAGATAATTATTCTACTAGCTTAAGATTTTCCCATTTAGTTCTATTTATTAAATTTTTTAAGTTCTCAGATTTTTTGATTATATTACCATTTTTATCAATCACATAAAACTTTTCCACTTTTGTTTTTGGATATAAGTTTTTTGATATTCTAAATATTGGCATGTCAGAAGCTCTTTGATAAACATCAAATGATATTGTTTTTTTATTTACAGACAAGCTGTAATCCTTCCAGTCTCCACAAGATACTTTTTTAGCATAGAGATTCAATATGACTTTGAGTTCATTTTTTACAAAAAATTTTTCCTTATATTTAAAATTATTATTAACTATTAGTTTGAGTTTATTCATTTTTATATTTTTTAATTAAAGGCAATTGAAAAATTGTAAACACGAGTGTTATAGGCAAAATACCCCAAACTTTAAAATTTACCCAAATCCATTCAGGATAATTTCTCCAAACAAATTCATTTAAAGCACCTAAAAAAATAAAAAATCCCGCCCATCTATAAATCAACTTATTCCAACCAGCCTCTTCTAAATTAATTGAACCCTTCAGAAACATTTTAAGCAGATTTTTTTTAAATACTATTTTTCCAGACAGTAAAGCGATCGCAAAGATAAAATTAATTATTGTAGGCTTCAGATAAATGAAAATAGGATTATTAAAATAAAGCGTCAAACCCCCAAACAGAGATATAAGTACCCCCCCCATTAAAGGAACATAGGGAATCTTTTTTTCTAATAAGTATATAACAACAACTGATATAACGGTGGCAATTATTAGAGGCGGTATTGCTATAGCTAAATTTTTATCACTTTTGTAGTATATAAAGAAGAAAATCAATAATGGACCAAAATCAGCTATAAATTTTATAAAAGATTTATTCACATTTAAGATTTACCACAAAACATTTTTAATTAATATTTAAAATTTTGTTATTGATTTTAGAACAAATTTTAATATTCTTAATATGATAATGAATGAAAAAAAGGCTAAATTCTCAATAGGTGATATTGTAAAGCACAGACACTTCAGTTTTAGAGGAGTAATATACGATGTAGACTTTGAATTTAGTAATTCGGAGGAATGGTATCAATCGATCCCAAAAGATGTCAGGCCAAGGAAGGATCAGCCCTTCTATCATTTGCTCGCTGAGAACAGTGAGATAACCTACGAAGCTTATGTATCTGAACAAAATTTAATTTCTGACAAGTCCGGTAAGCCAGTACAGCATCCGTTAGTTAACGAGATTTTTTTTGAAAAAAGAGGATCGGCATACTATAAGCGTTCAAATTAAATTTTATCTGCCATATTATTAACAAAATTTACTCAAATCTCTGACCAAAAGGTAATTCATATTGATATCGTTAGTGTCTAATTGAGGATTCACTTATACTTCCTTATCTCCCTCAAAATCCTCAATTAGGCCAAATGCTAAAATATCCCATTCAGTATTAAATCAAAGTATACTAAGTTAACATACATAATGTTAAAAATTCTTAGCCCAAGTCATGTATTTGGACTGCTTAAAAAATCAGGCAAGGTAATTCAAATTATTATTCTACCCTTGATTTTCATTTCTTTGGTGTTTGCACTAATTATATCACCGCAGGATTACATACAAGGAGACTCGGTTAGAATTATGTATGTTCATGTGCCATCAGCCTGGATAGCATTAGGCTGTTTTTCTTTAATAGGTCTTTTGAGTGTTTCAAATTTTTTGTTTAAACTAAAAAACTCTTTTTTGATTTATAAAAGTTTAGCTCCAATCGGTTTAGTTTTTAGTTTTGTAGCTATTGCAACTGGTGCAATTTGGGGAAAACCTACATGGGGTACATGGTGGGCTTGGGATGCCAGACTAACATCGATGTTAATTTTGACTTTATTCTATTTGCTTTTCATAAGTTCTTATAAGTTTATTAGAAATCAAGAGGTTTCCTCTAGAGTATGTGCGGGAATATCAGTTTTAGGTTTAATAAATGTATTTTTAATCAAATACTCTGTAGAATGGTGGTCAACACTACATCAGCCAGCAAGTATCAAATTAAATGGAACTACAACCATTCATCCCTCAATGCTACTACCGCTTTATCTAATGTTATTGGTATTTTTCTTGTATTGTGCGCTAATTTTTCTAATGAAATATAGAACAGAAATAATTAGAATGAAAAAGAAAGGTATAAAAAGATTATGATTACAAATTTTTTAGATATGGGTGGATACGGAATTTACGTCTGGTCCTCTTTTATTTTTACTTTTTTTATATGTTTAGCATTTTTTTTAAGAACTAAAAAAAGTTTAAAAAAAGTAGAAAAAGATTTTAAATTTGAAGCGGAAAGATTATCAGTAGAAAAGTCTAAAATCTTAAAGTCTAGAAAAATTTCTAAAGAAATTATTGCTTCTTAATATTGAAAAATTTTGAAGCATTTTGTCGATGCTTAATAAAAAAGTTAAAAATAGAATCGTAGTTTTTTTTGGCCTAGCTTTTCTGTTTATTATCGTCACGGTGTCATCAATATTAGCTTTAAAGGATAATATTTTATACTTTCTTTCGCCCACAGAAGTTAGAGAAAGCAGCAATATTGTTTTTAACAAAAAAATGCGAATTGGAGGCATGGTAAAAAAAGGATCGATTTATAACGATAGAAATGAAATTAAATTTATAATTACTGATTTAAAAAATGAAATCATGGTGAGTTATAAAGGAACAGTTCCAAATTTATTTTCTGAAGGAAAAGGGGTGATAGCCGAGGGTAGTTTAAAGGATAAAAAATTTTTTGTAGCAAAAAGAATTCTAGCAAAACATGATGAAAATTATATGCCACCAGATTTAAAAAACGTAATAAAAGATGTTAAGTAAAATCGGTATATTATCAACTTTAATCTCCACTATTTTAAGCTTTTTATTAGTTTACCAATCATTCTCAGAGGTAAAGTCAAAGAATAATATTATTTCAAAAAAATTTTATTATTTATCGTTTTATCAGCTGTTATTTATAATCTTTAGTTTTTTAATTTTATTGTTTGGTTATATTTTTTCAGACTTTTCTTTAATTAATGTTTATGAAAATTCACATACAACCAAACCATTATTTTACAAAATTACAGGAACCTGGGGCAATCATGAAGGAAGTTTATTATTATGGATAAATATCATGGTTTTATTTTCCTTTTTGTTTCTTGTTTACAAAAAAAATACAGAAAAAAAATTTAAACTTTTTACATTAATTTTTCAAAATATTTTAATATTATTTTTTTTAATTTTTTTGCTCACTAATTCAAATCCATTTAGTGAAATTTATCCAGCACCTTCCCAAGGAATGGGTCTCAACCCTATTCTTCAGGATCCTGCCTTAGGTATACATCCTCCATTGCTGTATTTAGGTTTTGTTAGTTCGTCCATATATTTTTCTGCAGCACTTGCTTCTTTAATCTGTAGATTAGAGGCAAACGTTTTTGCAAAATTTATAAAGTTATGGGTAGTAATTTCATGGTCTTTTCAGACCTTAGGAATACTTGTTGGGTCAATCTGGGCATACTACGAATTAGGATGGGGCGGATACTGGTTTTGGGATCCAGTAGAAAATTCTTCGTTGATGCCATGGTTTTTAATGACCGCTTTATTTCATTCACTTTTAGTTTTAGAAAAAAAAAATGGATTATATGCCTGGGTTTTAATTTTAAGTATTCTAACATTTATAATGAGTGTTACCGGTACTTTTTTAGTAAGGTCAGGAATATTAAATTCAGTTCACACTTTTGCTAATGATCCATCAAGAGGTCTTTTTATACTTATTTTTCTAGCTTTTATGATATCGATGTCATTAATCATTCTTTTTAAATATTTTCCAAATGAAAAAAATAATTTTTTATTTTTAAGCAAAGAGTCTTTTGTTTTATTTAATAATTGGTTCATGATTTTTTTTCTTACAGTTGTACTAATTGGGACACTTTATCCTCTTTTTTTAGAAGTGTTATCCAAAGAAAAAGTTTCTGTAGGCCCAGCTTATTATAATATCGTTTTAGCTCCATTCATTGTACCTTTTCTGTTTTTAATGTCTTATGGACCACAATCCAAATGGTTTTCTTCAAAATTAGTTGATGTAAAAAAAATGTTTTTTATTATTCTACTATCTTTTAGTTTAGTTTTTATATTTGCAAATTTCGAAAAAGACAGCTCATTTATAACAACATTGATACTAGTTTTTTCTATATATTTAATTTTACAAAGTTTTTTAGATCTATATACATCAATAAAAAACAATTCTTTCAATTTATCTAGATCTATTTCTCATCTAGGGTTTGGAATGTTAATTTTTTTTATTTCCACAAATAACATACTTTCTACTGAGAGTAATTTTAATTTAAAAGTTGGTGAAACAAAAAAATTAACAAACTATTCTATTAAATTTAATAATTTAAAAATTTTAAAGGAAAAAAATTATGAAACATTGGTAGGGAATTTTTTGATAACAGATATAAAAAACTATAAAGAGGAAAATCTCAAACCTGAAATAAGAGTATATAATCAGCCTAAAATTGTAACATACGAGTCATCAATAAAATCAAAAATATTATCTGACACTTATTTAACTATGAGTAATCTTGCTGGATCAGAATTTTATAGTATTAGATTTCAAACCAAACCTTTTATGAATTTAATATGGATATCTGTTTTAATAATATCAGCAGGGGGGTTTCTTCGAATTTTAAGAAGAGAAAACAAATGAGAAAATTTTTATTTTTTTTAACATTTTTTGGAACTTTATCTATTATAATTGTTTTTTATTTAGGGCTTAAAACAGAAAAAATTTATTCTACAAAAGACTTAATCGGAAAGCCTATTTCTGAGGTAAATTTAGATTTATTAAATACAGATGGTTCATTTAATACAAGCGAGCTTAAAAATAATAATTTTACACTAATTAATTTTTGGGCTTCCTGGTGTGGTCCTTGTAGGAAAGAACATAAATATTTAATCGAGTTAAGTAAAAATGATAATATAAAAATATTGGGTGTAAATTTTAAAGATAACAAATTAAAAGCGAATAAGTTTCTCAATAAATTAGGCAATCCTTACTTTTTAATAGCCAAAGATGATAGTGGAAAAAAATCAATCGATTTTGGGGTTTATGGTATTCCTGAGTCAATTTTAATAGATAAAAATTTAGTGATAATACAAAAATATATTGGACCAATTAATAAAAAAGATGTCAAATACATTTTTAATGCCATTGGCTCATGAAAAACTACTTTAAAATAATTACTTCTATAATTTTTTTAATCTTATCTTCTAATTGTTTTAGTGATGAAAATTTAAATTACAAAATTTATAAAAATCTAAGATGTCTAGTTTGCCAAGGACAAACTATTGCCGACTCCAATTCCGATTTTGCAATGACAATCAAAAGTGTTGTTGATGATAAAGTAAAAGATGGCATGAAAGAAAATGAGATCTATAATTTCTTGGCAGATAAATATGGTGATTGGATACTATACAAACCTCCATTTAAATTAAAAAACTATATTCTATGGTTCCTTCCATATATTTTGTTTTTTTTAGGAGGCATATTACTTTTATTAATATTTTTAAAAAAAACACCATTATCTAAGAAATAATTAGGAAATAGTATGTACATTTGGTTGTATAGAATGTATTTTTATTAGTAATTATGAGAATAAAAACATTATTTGTTTGTATTGTTACATTTTTATTTTTGCAGAGCGCATCATATTCAGATGATAAAAAATTAAAAACTGGATCAAACACAACAAAAGAATTTGATGCTACGTCCGGAATAAATATGTATAGCGGAGTTTTTGATTTTAGTGACGATGGACAAAGAGCAAATCTTTTTGGCATTGAACATCAAAACCATAATTTATATAGAGATACCCCTTTAGGAAGATTTTCACCCGTTACTGGTTTTTTTATAACTGAAAATAACGCGTCTTACATTTATACCGGAATAGAAGCTAATTATGAACTAGGTCCAATTAATTTTACCCCTAGTTTTACTCCGGGATTGTACAGCCAAGGTGACGGCAAAGATCTAGGTTCTCCAATAGAATTTAAGACTGATTTACAGTTATCATATGATTTTGGGGAAACTACTAATATAGGAATGTCTTATAACCATGTTTCTAACGCAAGTATTGGAGATAAAAATCCTGGAGCAAACAGTTACATGTTTAATTTTCTTAAAAAATTCTAAGACAATTTAAAACACAAATGAATCTAAAAGACTGTTATAATTTTGATGATTTTAGAAAATTAGCAAAAAAAAAATTACCTTCTCCAATTTTTCATTATATTGATGGTGGATCAGATGATGAAGCGACTCTTAAAAGAAATACAGATTCATTTAATAACTGTGATTTAGTACCCAATGTTTTAACTGATGTTAGTAATGTGGATTTATCTACTACTGTTCTGGGAGTAAAAATTAATTCTCCATTATTTTTATCTGCCACAGCAATGCATCGACTTTATTTTCATGAAGGTGAAAGAGCTACAGCTCGAGCAGCTGAAAAAATGGGAACCATGTTTGGTATATCTACAATGGCAACAACCAGTATTGAGGAAATTGGAAAATTAACAAAAGGTCCAAAATTATTTCAACTTTACATTCATAAAGACAGGGGATTAACTGACAATTTAATTGATCGATGCAAACAGGCAGGTTTCAACAGCATGTGTTTGACAGTAGATACCGTGGTTGCAGGCAACAGAGAAAGAGATCATAGAACAGGATTTTCTACTCCTCCCAAACTAACCTTAGGCAGCCTTTTAAGTTTTGCTTTGCATCCAGAGTGGAGTTTAAATTATTTATTTCGTAGAAAATTTAGATTGGAAAATATTATTCATATGACAGAGAAGGGAAGTAATATTGATAAATCAATCATGGATTATATAAACGAACAATTTGATCCTTCAATGAATTGGAGGGACGCTGAGTATTGTGTACAAAAATGGGGAGGACCATTTGCTCTTAAAGGAGTTATGTCGGTAGAAGATGCTAAAAGGGCAGTTGATATTGGATGTTCCGCAATTATGATTTCCAATCATGGAGGAAGACAACTTGATGGATCCAGAGCACCTTTTGATCAGTTAGCTGAAATAGTCGATGCTGTTGGAGACAAGATAGAGGTGATCTTAGATGGTGGAGTGAGAAGAGGAACTCATGTTTTAAAGGCACTAGCGCTTGGAGCCAAAGCATGTAGTTTTGGCAAAGGATATTTGTTTGCCTTAGGTGCTGGGGGGCAACAAGGAGTCGAATCTATGTTGCAAAAAATGCATGATGAAATTAAACGAGATATGATATTAATGGGCTGTAGATCTGTAAAAGAACTTAATAGGTCAAAAATTGTCTACAGAAAATGAAATTAGCAAAAAACTTAAATAGATTAGGAACAGAGTCTGCCTTTGCCATATTAGCTGAAGCAAAAAAACTTGAGTCCCAAGGTAAAAAAATGATTCATTTAGGCTTAGGTCAGCCAGACTTTAAAACTCCGAAGCATATAGTTGAGGCAGCAAAGAAAGCTTTGGATGACGGTCATCATGGCTATGTTTTATCAAATGGAATTTTAGAATGTAGACAAGCGGTTACTCGAAAAATAAAAAAACTTTACAATCAAGATATTGATCCCGAAAGAATTATAATTATGCCAGGAGGAAAACCCACAATGCATTACGCTATACAATGTTTTGGTGAGCCTGGTGCTGAAATAATTCATCCTACGCCTGCTTTTCCAATTTATGAGTCTATGATCAATTATACTGGATCCACTGCGGTACCATATGATCTTACAGAGGATAAAGATTTAAAATTTAATCCTGAAAAAATTCTATCATTAATAACAGACAAAACTAGATTATTGATATTAATTAATCCAAATAACCCAACTGGAAGTTTTGTTGAAAAATCTAAAATTGATGTATTAGCAGAAGGTCTTAAAAAACATCCTCATGTTACCATTTTAAGTGATGAAATTTATAGCAGACAAATTTTTGATGGAAAGGAAATGCCAACTTTTTTTAATTATCCAGAATTAAGAGAAAGAATAATTGTTCTAGAAGGATGGAGCAAAGCATATTCAATGACAGGTTGGAGGTTAGGATGGAGTTTTTGGCCAAAAAATCTAATTGAACATATTAATAAATTTTTAATTAATAGTGTATCTTGCGTAAACGCAGCTGCACAATTTGCGGGAATTGCAGCACTAGATGGATCTGACGATTCAATTAATATTATGATGGAAAAATTTACTCAAAGAAGAAAATTAATTCATGAAGGCTTAAATAACTTACCAGGTATAGAATGTAGTTTGCCGGGAGGAGCATTTTATGCTTTTCCAAAAGTAATTGGAACTGGAATGAACGGTTCAGAATTTGCGAAAAAATGTATGCATGAGGCAGGAGTAGCTATTGTACCTGGAACCGCGTTTGGAAAAACCTCTGTAAATTATGTAAGATTTAGTTTTGCCGCATCCAGTGACAATATTTCCCAAGCATTAGAGAAAATTAAAAAAATTCTTTAGTAAAAATCAATTTTTTTTAGTCATTTTGGGCATTTAACTTTTTGACCGAAGTATTTTTAGCTTATAGAATAAAATTATGACAACACTTAAAATGCCTAAAGTTGATAGGAAAATTCTAAAGGATAGAGAAAAAATAATACAAGATATTTCCAATTTTACTAAAAGGGAGAATGTTTTGGCTGAACGTGAAGAGTTGAAGCCATATGAAACAGATGGTTTAACTGCTTACAAGCAAACACCAATGCTTGTAGTTCTGCCTGAGAACACACAAGAGGTTAGTAAAATTTTATCATATTGTAATAAGAGAAAAATAAAAGTTGTACCAAGAGGTGCCGGTACTGGTTTAGCAGGAAGTGCTTTACCTCTAGAAGATTGTATCTTATTGGGTCTTGGAAAATTTAATAAAATATTAGAGACAGATTATCAGAACAGATGTGTTGTAGCTCAGCCAGGCGTAACAAATCTTGCTATAACACATGCTGTGGAAGACAAAGGTTTTTATTATGCCCCAGATCCTTCAAGCCAAATAGCTTGTTCAATCGGAGGTAATGTTGCCGAGAATTCAGGAGGAGTTCACTCATTAAAATACGGAACAACAACTAATAATATTCTTGGAATAGAAGTAGTTTTAGTGGATGGAACTGTAACAAGAATTGGAGGAAAAATTTTTGATTCACCAGGATATGATTTACTTGGATTGATAACTGGTTCTGAGGGTTTATTATGTGTAATTACTGAGGTTACTGTAAGAATTTTAAAAAAACCTCATACAGTCAAAGCCATTCTTCTTGGTTTTCCTAGCATAGAAGATGGAGGAAATTGCGTTACACAAATTATATCAGAAGGAATAATTCCTTCTGGCATGGAAATGATGGACAAAGTTTTACTTCAAGCAACAAATAATTTTTCTAAAGCAGGCTATCCTTTGGATGCAGAAGCAATGTTAATTGTTGAATTAGATGGCACAAAGTCAGAAGTTGATGAATTGATAAACAAAGTAGCCAGCATTTCAAAAGAAAACAAATGCTCAAGTGTGAAAATAAGTAAATCAGAAGAAGAAAGACTAAAATTTTGGTCTGGAAGAAAAGCGGCATTCCCAGCTTGTGGAGAAATGGCCCCAGATTATTATTGTGTAGACGGAACCATTCCTAGAGGGAAACTTTCCAAAGTTTTGAAAGAAATTACTAAACTATCAAAAAAATATAAATTGCCAGTGGCTAATGCATTTCATGCGGGAGATGGCAATTTACATCCAATAATTATGTTTGATGCCAATGATAAAACTTCATTGGAAAAAACAGAAAAGTTTGGTGAAGATATTTTAAAATTATGTGTAAAATTTGGTGGAGTTTTATCTGGAGAGCACGGCATAGGTGTAGAAAAGCGTGAATTAATGTGTGAAATGTTCAACAACAACGATATTCAACAACAACTAAATATAAAAAATTCATTAGATCCAAGTTCTTTATTAAATCCAGGGAAAGTATACCCTATTTTAAGAAAATGCGCTGAGGAAGGAAGGCTACACATTCATGGAAGAGATAAATCAAAATTCTCAGATATCCCTAGATTTTAATTCAGATATATTAAAACCTAATAACGAAAATGATCTTAAAGAGATAATAAAATATTGTTACAAAAAAGATTTGCCAATTGAAATAATAGGCACAGGAACAAAAAATCAAATAGGAAAAAAACTTCAATGTTCCAAAACTCTTGATATGTCTAATATTTCAGGAATAGTTGAATATAAGCCTGAAGAACTTTACATAACAGTTAAAGCTGGAACACCAATTAAAATTGTACAGCATGAATTAAAAAAGAAAAATCAATATTTAGCCTTTGAACCAGTAAATTTTTCCGAAATTTTTAAAAAAGATTCAAAAGAAGGAACTGTAGGAGGTACTTTATCATGCAATTTTTCTGGATCTAGGAGATTTAAAGTTGGTAGTGCAAGAGATCATATCCTTGGTTTCAAAGGATATAATGGCAAAGGAGAAAAAATTAAATCAGGAGGAACAGTTGTAAAAAATGTAACAGGATATGATTTATCTAAATTAGTTACAGGTTCTTTCGGAACTCTTTTGGTATTAAGCGAGATCACTTTAAAAGTTTTACCACTACAAACTGATATAAAAACTATTATTATTAGCGGTTTAGCTTTAGAACACTCACTTGGAGTTATGGGATCTGCTATAGCTTCATCAAATGATCCATCGGGCACAGTATTTTATCCACAAAATTTAAGAGACAATTTTGTATTTAATGATCTTGTACACCCAGGTTCTATAACTGCGATAAGAATTGAAGGAACGAAGAAATCAACAGAAGAAAGAGTAAATAATTTTTTTGAAGATTTAGCTTTAACAGATAAAAAAACAACAATTTTAGATACCACTCAATCAGAAATTTTTTGGGAAGACACAAGAGCTCTCAAGGTTTTTTCAAAAGGTGAAAAAAACATTCTAAGAGCTGTGATACCCCCATCAGAAACAGCAAACTTAATAAATAGGCTAAAAACCTTTCACCCAAGCTACTTTGTTGATTGGGGCGGTTCATTAATTTGGCTAGAATTGGACTACCTATCTAATCAGAAGATTGAGCAAATAAGAAAAAGAGTTTTAGAAGTTAATGGATACTTAACAGTAATTAAATCTCCAGAAAATATTAAGTCTTCTTCTGAAATATTTACTATTGATCCAATTAAATTTAAAATTTCTCAAAATTTAAAAAAAAGTTTTGATCCAAAAAGAATTTTTAATCCAGGAAAAATGTATACAGGAATATAAATGCAAACAAATTTCTCAGAAGATCAATTAAAAGATAAAGATAATAAATCTTCAGAAAAAATTTTAAGAAAATGTGTGCATTGTGGAATGTGCAATGCAACATGCCCAACTTTTAATATTTTGGGAGACGAATTGGACGGTCCAAGAGGAAGAATATATTTAATAAAAGAAATGATAGAAAAGAAAAAAGTTCCAACCAAAAAAGTAGTGTCGCATATTGACAGATGTTTATCATGCTATGCTTGCATGACAACTTGTCCTTCAGGAGTTAATTATATGCACCTAATTGATCATGGCAGAAACTATATAGAAAAAAAATATAAAAGACCATTTTCAGAAAGAATATTTAGAGATTTTTTATCAAAAACTTTGCCGAAGCCTAATATTTTTAAATTTTTAATTTTAATCTCCAAAATTGGAAAAATTTTTAAATTTTTAATACCAGGAACACTGGGAGCTATGTTGGATCTTGCCCCTAAAAAAATATACGGGAGAACCTTAAAATCTCAAAACATATATAAAGCCGAAAGAAAAAAACCAACCGCAAGAGTTGCTTTGTTAATTGGTTGTGTGCAGAGAGTTGTTTCACCTCAAATTAATGAATCTACTATTAGAATATTAACCAGACATGGAGTTGAAGTAATTACAATGCCAGAAATAGAATGTTGTGGATCTTTAAACCATCATCTTGGAAAAGAAGATCTTGCAAAAGAGAGTTTTAAAAAAAATATTAACTTTTGGTATGATGAATATTTAAAAAATGGACTAGATGCTATTATTTCAAATACATCTGGTTGCGGAACTACTTTAAAAGATTATGGATTCATATTTAGAGAAGACAAGGAATTCAAAAAGAAAGCTAAAAAAATATCAGATCTAACAAAAGATATTTCAGAATTTCTTGATGATAATTTAAAACTTAATTTTAAAAAAGAAAAAAACTCAAAAAAATATAATATTGCATATCATTCTGCTTGCTCTATGCAGCATGGTCAAAAAGTTCACAAACAGCCGATAGATTTATTATCAAAAACTGGAAATAAAATTTTAAATATACCAGACGGACAT
Source organism: uncultured Pelagibacteraceae bacterium (assembly GCA_902591045.1). GTDB lineage: Bacteria > Pseudomonadota > Alphaproteobacteria > Pelagibacterales > Pelagibacteraceae > Anoxypelagibacter. Next base: position 163,265 of record CACIZC010000001.1, read on the forward strand.
ATATGTTGCGGTTCAGCCGGTACCTATAATATTTTACAAACAGATCTTGCAAAAACATTATTAAAACAAAAGGTGGAAAATATTAATAAAATTAAACCAGACTTTATTTCTACTGGAAATATTGGATGCATGATGCAGATTTCTAATGGAATTAACATTCCAATAGTTCACACTGTAGAGTTGATAGATTGGTATACCGGCGGACCAAAACCTAAAAATCTCAATTCTATATGAAAAAGAAAATTTTAATTACTAGAAAACTGCTGAGATCAAACGAAGAAAGAGCCAGTAAACTTTGGGATGTTAAACTAAATTTAAATGATGAAGTTTATTCACAAAAAAAACTAGTTGAAATCAGCCAAGGATTTGATGGAATTTTAAGTTCTATTACCGATCAAATTGATGAAAAAATTATAAATAGTTTACCTTCAAGTATTAAAATTATTTCTAATTTTGCAGTTGGTTTTGGAAATATTGATCATGAAGCAGCAAAGAAACGAAATATTGCTGTTACTAATACCCCAGATGTTCTGACAGATGCTACGGCTGAAATAGCAATGTTATTAATTCTTGGAGCATGTAGAAGAGCTAACGAAGGCATGAATTATGCAAGAAAAGAAAATTGGAAGTGGTCAGCAGATTTTTTAATTGGTAAACAGCTTACTGGTTCTAGACTTGGTATTTTAGGCATGGGAAGAATTGGAAGAGCTTTAGCAAAATTAGCTAAAAGTTTTGGTATGGAAATTCATTACAGAAATAGATCAAAATTAAATCCAGAAATTGAAATGGGCGCCAAATATCATGAAAGCATAAAAAGTTTATTTTCAGTTTCTGATGTTTTGTCTATTTGTTGTCCTGCAACAAAAGAAACTAAAGATATTATAAATAAAGAGACCTTAGAATATTTTCCAAGCGGGGCTATTATTACAAATGTTGCAAGAGGAGATATGATCGATGATGAAGCTATGATTCAGGCTTTGGGAAATAGAAAAATATACGCAATAGGCTTGGATGTTTACAAAGGGGAGCCAAAAATCAATAAGGGATATCTGAATCAACCTACAGCATTTATTTTACCTCATCTTGGGAGTGCAACTAAGAAGACACGAACAGCAATGGCAGATTTAGCAATAGACAATATCGAAGAGTTTTTTCGTACTGGAAAGTGCAAAAATAAGATTAATTAGTACAATCTAAAATTGAATCTATAAAATTTTTCTCTTAAATCATCGAGACTCTACAACCTATTTATGCTTAAATAATTCAACTAGTTAATTAACTAAGAGGAGACAAATATGTCTAAAAAAGAAAAAACGTTAAAAAGAGTAAAAACTCTTTCAAGACGTAAATTCTTTAAAGCAGCAGCGGCAACGGGTGCGGCAGCGGCAGCAACAATTGCAATGCCGAATGTAGCATTTGGTGCTCCTAAAACTTTAAAGATGCAAGCAGCTTGGCCATCTGGAGCTAATATATTCTTCGAAATGGCAGGCGACTATGCAAAGATGGTTAGCGACATGTCAGGTGGAGAACTGAAGATTGATCTTCAGCCAGTTGGCGCAGTTGTTAAAACATCTGAGATTGGTCAGGCAGTAAGTTCTGGGGTTCTAGATATGGGACACTGGGTAACTGCTTACTGGTACGGAAAAAATCCAGCAGCATCATTGTTTGGTACTGGTCCTTCGTACGGAATGTCATCACAAGAAGTTATGGGATGGATGGAGTACGGTGGAGGAAGAAAACTATATGAAGAAGTAATCTCAAAGGTTGGCTTTAACTATGTAGGTTTCTTTCATATGCCAATGCCTGCTCAGCCATTTGGTTGGTTCAAAAAGAATGTAACCAAAGTGTCTGATGTTAAAGGTATGAAGTATAGAACGGTTGGTCTTGCGACTAACGTTTTAACAGCAATGGGAATGGTTGTAAGACAGCTTCCTGGTGGAGAAATCCAACCTGCGATGAAAACAGGTTTGATTGAAGCCGCGGAGTTTAACAACCCAACTTCAGACTCACAGTTTGGTATGCAAGATGTATCTAAGCACTATCACTTAGGTAGCTTCCACCAATCTCAAGAGATGTTTGAAATTCCAATCAATAAGAAGACATTTAACGGATTAGCGCCTAAACATCAGGCTATTCTGAAAAATGCTGCTTATGCTGCGAATACAGACAACTACTTTAAAGCATTAGTGAGATACTCAGCTGACTTATCTAAGTTGATGAACAAACACAAAGTGAATGTTTATCAAACTTCAGATGAGATCTTGGCTCAACAATTAAAAGGATGGGACAAAGTTATTGGAGATTTCAATAAAAAAGATCCTTTCTTTAAAAAAGTTGTAGACTCACAAAAAGCTTACGCTAAAAGAGTAATGAAGTACTTGCTGATGAATCAGCCTAATTACAGACTGGCTTATGAAAATGAGTTCGGTAATTTAGCAAAAGTTAAAATTTAATAGATTTTAAAAAAATTAAAGGGGGCTTTCGTAGCCCCCTTTTTTTATAGCAATTCAAAAGAAATTAGATTAACTTATTGAAAAAATCATGAGGGGATACATACATTTTGCAGATCAATTAAGCACTTCACTAGGTAAGGCATTTTCTTGGTGTATAGTTATTTTGATGGGCGGAACTTGTTACGAAGTTATTATGGCCTACGCATTTAATTCCCCAACACTTTGGAATTTCGATTTTAGTTTACAAATGTACGCAGGAATTTTTATGATGGCTGCTGCATACACTTTGTCTACAGAGGCCCATGTAAGGGGAGATGTAATTTATAGACTTTTTAAACCACATACTCAGGCTTGGATTGATTTAGTTCTTTATTTTATTTTTTTCTTTCCCGGCGTTATTGCATTGGTTTTTTATGGTTATGAGTACGCAGCTTTGGCATGGAAAATAAAAGAAACCAGCTGGAATAGTCCTGCACAAATTAATATTTATATGGCCAAAACCTTTATTCCTCTATCAGGCTTATCTTTAGTCATTCAAGGTATAAGTGAAGTTTTTAGATGCATTATTTGTATCCAAACTGGTCATTGGCCTGCAAGATCAGTTGTAGCAGCAGAAGAAACAGAAAAAATGTTAATGAGAACTTCTCAAGACGAGGATCAAAAAGATGTTATTTAGTTTAACAAACCCCGAAATAGCAATAATGATGATGGGAGTTTTTCTTTTTGCTGTTCTACTAGGATTTCCAATTGCATTCACACTGTTGGCAATGGGAGTGGGTTTTGGATACTACGCTTATTACGATCCTTCACAGATGGAGCATCTGTTCGATAATAGAATTTTTACACTGTTAGTTTCTAATACTTATACGATAATGGATAATAATGTGTTAACGGCAGTGCCATTATTTTTATTTATGGGCTACTTAGTTGAACGTGCTGGTATAGTTTCACGTTTATTTTTTGCAATTAGGCTTGCCTCTCATAAATTACCTGCTTCAATGGCAGTTGCTGCTTTAGTGACTTGTGCACTATTTTCAACAGCAACAGGTATAATTGGTGCAGTTGTAACTCTGATGGGTTTATTAGCTTGGCCTGCAATGATAAGAGCCGGGTATGATAAAAAATTTGCATCAGGAGTAATATGTTCAGGCGGTTGTCTTGGTATTTTAATCCCACCAAGCATTATGTTAATTGTTTATGCCGTTATAGCTCAACTGTCGCCACTAAGATTATTTGCTGCTGCTATATTTCCAGGATTAATGCTAGCAGGACTTTATATTATCTATGTAGTAATTTTAGCTTACTTTAAACCAGAATTGGCACCAAAACCAAAAGAAGAAGATATACCTCCAAGATCTGAAATTATTCGAGAAGTTATGGTTTCATTTCTTCCATTATTCTCTTTGATCATTCTTGTTCTTGGAACAATTTTGGCTGGTTTGGCAACACCTGCAGAAGCCGCAGCTGTGGGAGCTTTTGGAGCTATTGTACTTTCAGTTTTTTATAGAACCTTAAAGTGGAAAAATTTTAAAGAGTCGGTATTTTTAACCGCAAAAACCACAGCGATGATCATGTGGCTTTTTGTAGGATCGTGGACATTTGCGTCGGTCTTTTCTTACCTAGGTGGCCACGAAGTATTTGAACATTTCTTTAAGTCTATGGATTTACAGCCTTGGCAATTTTTAGTTATTACTCAAATAATTATTTTCTTGTTGGGTTGGCCTCTTGAGTGGACTGAAATTTTAATTATATTTGTACCAATATTCTTACCATTAGTTGAGTTTTTTGGGGTTAATCCATATTTCTTTGCAATGTTAATTGCACTAAATTTACAAACTTCATTTTTAACACCACCCATGGCCATGTCCGCTTATTATTTAAAAGGTGTGCAAAGCAGAAATGTTGAATTGCTTGATATCTTTAAAGGTATTATGCCATTTTTATTAATTGTCATTTTTGCTATGTTTTTAATGTATATGTTTCCTGGAATAGCACTTTGGTTACCTGAAGCATTATTTGCCAACTAACAAATAAACAATGAGCAATATTCTTTCAATTTCAGCTGTTGAGCTAGTTGAAAAACTAAAAAGCGGTGAAGTTTCTTGTGTAGATGTCTGTAAGGATTATCTTAAAAGGGTAGATAAATTTGAAAAGGATGTGAAAGCTTGGGCTTTTTTAGATAAAAAACTTTTATTAGAGAAAGCCGAAGAAAAAGATGAATACAGAAAATCTGGAAAACCACTAGGAGCACTTCACGGTTTACCTGTTGGAGTAAAAGATATTATCGGAACCGAAGATATGCCAACAGAATGCGGAACAGTTTTAAGAAAAGGAATGTCCGAAAGCGCAGATTCTGAAGTGGTTAATCTTTTAAAAATTTCTGGAGCAATCATAATGGGGAAAACAGTTACCACTGAATTTGCATATTTCGATCCAGGTAAAACTACTAATCCGCATGATAAATCAAGAACTCCAGGGGGATCATCAAGTGGATCAGCAGCAGCAGTTGCAGCACACATGACTCCGCTGTCTGTAGGAACTCAGACAAAAGGTTCAGTAATTAGACCAGCTTCTTATTGCGGCGTAGTGGGTTACAAACCATCTTTTGGTTTAATATCAAGGAATGGCATTTTGAGACAATCAGCAAAACTTGATCAGGTTGGAGTATTTGGAAAAAAAGTTGAAGATGTAGCTCTTCTATCTCAATGTCTTATCAAAAAAGATTTATATGATAAAGATACCGTTCATTATTCTGCTGATAAAATGTTAGAGGAATGTAGAAAAGGGCCACATTTTGACCCAAAATTTATATTTTACAAAACTTCAAATTGGAAAAATATAGACAAAGAATCACAAAAAGCTTTCCAATTTTTGATGAAGAAGTTGAAAAAATACATAGAAGTTTTTGATGAACCATCTTATTTTAAAGACATTCATAAACATCACCAAGTAGTTCATGAAACTGACATGGCAAATAGCTTTCAAAAATATTATAAAAATTCTAAAAATAAGCTTGGAAAAAAACTTGTAGAGGCTATTGAGCGCGGACTTAAATATTCTGCAAATCAATATACAGAAGCAAAAGATTTTATGGAACAAAGCTATAGATCCTACAGTGAAGTTTTTGAGGATTATCATGGTGTAATTACACCATCGTCAACTGGTGTAGCTGAAAAAGGATTAAAATTTACGGGAAGCCCAGAGTTTTGCACAATCTGGACTTACATGGGTCTTCCATCAATTTCGTTACCTTTACTTACAGGAGAAAATAACCTACCATTAGGTGTTCAATTTGTTGGTAACAAGCTTGACGATCTGAGATTTTTGGGTGTTGCCAATTGGTTGGAAAAAAATTGTAAGGATGATGAATAAAATAACAACATTAATAGGATGTGGTTTAGCCGTAGCTTTTTTAATTGGACTAGCAACCACATTAACAAGATCAATGATGATTGGTTTCAAAGATGTTCTTCCAGTTTACATCCTTATGGGCTTAGTAATTGTTATGATGCTTTATGAAGCCTTCTTCGAAAAAAAGTAATAATTTAATATTTCCATACTTTTTATTATTTTTACAACCAGTTTTTATGGCTAGCAATCTTATAGTCGCAAGAGGTGGGGTAGAGTTTGTACCGCCAGTTTCTTTGGCTTTTTGGAGATGGACAACAGTGTTTATTTTGCTGGTACCTTTTTTCTACAAACCTATATTAAAAAAAACAAAAGCACTTAAAGCAGAATTTTTAAAACTTTTTTTTTTAGGACTTACCGGTTGTGGAATATGCGGAGCATTTCCATTCATAGCAGGCCAAACCACTACTGTTATTAATATGGCTGTGATTTATACTTCTTCACCAATATTTATAATTTTGTTATCAGGTTTTATTTATAAGGAAAAAATAAATTTAATACAAATTCTGGGATTAACTTTGTGTTTATTTGGAGTTTTTTCAATTATTTTCAAAGGAGATGCTTCAATTTTATCAAGTCTAGAATTTACAGTAGGAGATATTTGGATGTTGGGAGCCGCAATAAGCTGGGCTCTTTATTCTGTTTATTTGCTAAATTGGAAATCAAAATTTGATTTATTAACTAGATTTGTTTTAATCGCGATGTTTGGATCAATATCACTGCTTCCTTTTTATTTGTTAGAAGAATTTCACAGACAGGGTACAAACTTTGATTTTAATTTTCTTTTTTGGGTAATTTTTGCTGCAATCTCTCCCGCAATAATTGCTTTTACTCTTTATGCCAAAGTTCAAAAATATTTAGGTGCATCGATAACCGGTTTTACGTTGTATTTATTTACAGTTTACGGTGCTTTTTATGGCCTAGTATTTTTTGGCGAAACTTTAGAATATTATCATTTAACAGGGGCCTTTTTAGTTTTTATTGGTATTTATCTTGCAAAAAAAAATTAAATATATGTACACTGCTGCGGCAATAATTATTTCTTGTTATTTATTTGTTGTTGCATTTGTCTTTTTCAATCAACGGAACCTTCTTTACCATCCATTTGAGAATAATTATAACACAGACAATGCAAATTTTTCTTATGAGGAAGTTTTTATTCCAACCTCTAATGAAAATAATTTAAAAGCATGGTTTCACAAAAAAAACCTTAAACAAAAAAAAACTCTAGTTTTTTTTCATGGGAATGCTGGAGATTTAAGAAATAGAATTTATAAACTTAATTTAATTAAAGATTTTGATATTAATTTTTTGATTGTTGCTTATAGAGGATTCAGTGGCAACAAAGGCAGTCCTTCTGAAATTGGACTTTACGAGGATGCCAGAAGCACACTAGATTGGTTAGCCAAACAAGGTGTAAAGGAGGATCAAATTATACTTTATGGCGAATCTTTAGGTACCGGAGTTTCAGTTGAAGTTGCTCAAAATAAAAAATTTGCTGGAATTATTTTAGAATCCCCATTTACATCTATGGTTGATGCTGGAAAGTTCTACTATTTCTATTTGCCTGTTTCTCTTCTATTAAAAGATAGATATGAAACTGTAAAAAAATTAAAAAATATAAAGATTCCTATTTTGGTAATGCATGGCAAAAAAGACAAAATAGTACCATTTTATATGGGACAAAAAGTTTTTGAAAAAGCTAATGAACCTAAATTTTCTTATTTTCCAGAAGAAGATGATCACATGATGGATTACAACAAAAATCTTTTAAAAGCACTAAATAAATTTTTTCAATTTATTTAATTTTAAAACCACTTCGTGGGATAATTTCGTTTTAAAATAATTTTATTTATAAAAACAGACATCAAAATTATTACAATCGTTCCAGTAATAACTGGAAATAAAACAAAATCAAAAGATACATCTGTAAATAAAACTACTAAAGGATTAGAAGCAGCGGGTGGATGCATTATTTTTAGATAAACCATTAATGCTACGGCCACACCAACCGACAAACCTAGTGAGTAAAAAGAAAATCCAATTGTTTCATTAAAAATAATTCCAACTAGAACAGAAACCAAATGTCCAAAAAAAATATTTTTTGGTTGCGCTGTTTCTAAACTATAAAGGACAAAAACTATAAAAATAGTTGCCCCAAAAGAAAACATTAACCATATGCCAGAAGATGTTCTTAGAGTTAAAAATGCGAGAACTCCTATAACTAGTGCTGCGGATATTCCTGATACAATTGGTTCTATATTTTTTGGTATTTTCATTTTTAATTTTGCACTAACATTTTAGAAAATTGTTCTGAATTAAATGAATGTAAATCACTTTCTTTTTCTCCCATCCCAACCGCAACTATAGGTAAACCAAATTTTTTACATATAGCTAATAATATTCCTCCTTTTGCCGAAGTATCTAATTTAGTAACTATTAAACCAGTTATATTAGAAATTTTTTTAAATTCTTCAACTTGATTTAGTGCATTTTGACCTGTTGTAGCATCTAAAACTAAAATGGTTTCATGAGGATATTTTGGATTTATTTTTTTGAGAACAGTAAATATTTTTTTATATTCTTCCATAAGATTTTTTTTATTTTGTAATCTTCCCGCAGTATCAATAAAAGCTATATCTGATTTATTTTCTTCAGCAAACTTTGCAGTTTTATATCCAACAGATGCCGGGTCTGTTCCCAGATCTGATTTTACAAAATCAGCTCCAATTTTTTTAGACCAAAGTTCTAGCTGTTCAGTAGCAGCTGCTCTAAAAGTATCAGCAGCACCAAAAACTATTTTTTTTCCTTGATTTTTAAATAATTTTCCCAATTTTCCAATCGTAGTTGTTTTTCCCACTCCATTTACGCCCGCAATCACCACAATAGACGGTGAATTTTTGTTTAGATTATTAAGGTTTTTTTCGTGAGGTTTTAGAATTTTAGAGATTTGCTCTGCTAAAAAATCAAATATTTCTTTTTCATTTTTAATTTCTTTCCCTATTTTTTCTTTTTTAAACTCTTCCTTTAAATTCGAAGCTACTTCCGTTCCAACATCAGATTCAATAAGAATTTCTTCAAATCTATCTAATAAATTTTGGTCAATTTTCTTTTTACCAAATAAATTATCAAATTTAAAATTTTCAAAAAATTTCATTAAAAGTCTAAATTAATTTTTCTAACTTCCGAAACTGGTCCGGTCATAAAAATTTCTTCTCTGTAGTCAATTTCGAGTTTTCCTTCTTTAAATATAACATTGGAATTTTTCTCAACCAAACCTTGAAAAGAACCAGCAATCACAGTGGCACAGGCTGCAGTACCGCACGCTTTTGTTTGGCCAGCACCTCTTTCCCAAACATTTACTTTGATGTTTTTCTTATCCAAGACTTGAGCAAAAGTTACATTTGTTCTTTTTGGAAAGAGTGCGTGGTTTTCAATTTTTGGACCAATATTTTTTATATCAACTTTAAAACAATCTTTTACAAAAAAAATAATGTGAGGATTTCCTATGTTTAAGCAAAATCCATTTCCATATTCTTTTTTTACCAAATCAACAATAACCTGCTTTGTATTTATATTTTCTTTTAAAGGTATATCTTGCCAATTAAATTTTGGCTTTCCCATATTTATTTTTACAATTTGCTTTCCAACTATTTCAGCATTCAAGACTCTTTCTTTAGTTTTAATAATGATTTTTTTTTGATTATTTTCCTTAGAAATTAAATAAGCAATACATCTGCTTCCATTTCCACAAGCTGTTGTTTCAATTCCATCTCGATTAAAAATTTTTATCGGATATTTATTTTGTTCTTCTTTTTCCAAAGTAATTAGTTGATCAAATTCTATATTTTTTTTGCTTGCTAAATTAGCAATTTTTTCACTATTTATTTCAAGAGAAGATTGTCTTTTATCAATAATTACAAAATTATTTCCGAGACCATCCATTCTGTAAGCGTTTATAAGCGTCATAATTTTATTAGTATCTTTATTCATTGACTTTTAAAACCCTTAATTGTAGCTTCTGGTCACTTCCGCAAATAGTAGATTTTGCGGTGCCTTTAGAAATAAAGGGATCGACACTAGTCAGCGAGGGTTCGCCCACTAGTGCGATTGGTGTTGAATGAATAAAAAATGTTTGAAAATTTAACAAATAAATTAGAAGGAATATTTAATAAATTAAAAAAAGCTCCTTCGCTTAACGAAGCCCAGGTAGAGACTGGTCTAAAAGAAATTAGACAAGCACTACTAGCTGCTGACGTGGCATTACCAGTAGTTAAGAAATTTATAGACAATATTAAACCTAAGGCTATCGGCCAAGAAATTATTAGATCTACCTCACCAGGACAAATGCTGGTTAAGATTGTTTATGACCAATTAGTTGAAGTGTTAGGTGGCAAATCTGAAGAAATAAACTTAAAAGCTGCTCCACCAGCATCCATATTATTGGTTGGTCTACAAGGATCTGGAAAAACAACCACAGCAGTAAAGCTTGCAAAAAATATAGAAAAAAATTTTAAGAAGAAAATTTTACTAGTTAGTTTGGACGTCTATAGACCAGCTGCACAGGAACAATTAAAGGTTTTATGTGAAAAGAACAATTTAAATGTTCTTCCAGTAATAAAAGATCAACTTCCAATGGATATTGCAAAAAGAGCAAATAATGCAGCAAACCTTAATGGTTCTGATATTATAATTTTTGATACTGCTGGTCGTACACAAATTGATTTAAACATGATGTCTGAAATAAAAAATATTAAGGCAGAAGCTAAACCTGTTGAAACAATATTAGTAGCAGACTCTTTAACAGGGCAAATTGCCGTTAACTTGGCTTCTGAATTTGATAGAGCAGTTGAATTAACTAGTATTATTTTAACAAGGGTTGATGGAGATGGTCGAGGCGGAGCAGCTTTAAGCATGAAGCAGACGACTGGAAAGCCTATAAAATTTATAGGTGTTGGTGAAAAAATAGATGATTTTGAACCATTCCATCCAGACAGATTAGCTAACAGAATTCTTGGTATGGGAGATATAGTTTCTTTGGTCGAAAAAGCATCACAAGATCTTGATGAAGAAAAGATTAAAGCAACAGAAGAAAACCTTAAAAAGGGGGCCTTCACTTTTGAGGATTATCTTATGCAAATAAGACAGATGAAAAAAATGGGAGGAATGGAAGGCGTTCTCTCTCTTTTACCAGGAGTAGGAAAAGTAAAAGAACAAATGCAAAATGCAAATGTAGATGAAAAGCTTTTGTCAGCAAATGAAGCAATAATTTTGTCGATGACAAAACAAGAGAGACGGAGCCCTGATATTATCAGCGGGTCTAGACGAAAAAGAATCTCTTTGGGATCTGGAACAGATGTGCAAACAATTAATAAATTGTTAAAGCAATTTAAAATGATGTCAAAGATGATGAAGAAAATGTCAAAAGGAAAAATGCCAGAAGGCAAAATACCTGACGAACTATTAAACAATTTAAAATGAAAGGAACAAAATGTTAAGAATAAGATTATCAATGGGCGGAGCAAAAAAGAGACCAATATACAAGATTGTTGTTGCTGACAGTAGATTTCCAAGAGATGGAAGATTTATTGAAAAAATTGGATTATTTAATCCACTCCTTCCAAAAGAGAAGAAAGAAAGAATAAAAATTGAGACCGAAAGAGTCAAACATTGGATTTCAAAAGGAGCAAAACCAACGCTTAGAGTTTCTAGAATTTTGGGAGAAGCCAATATTATGCCAATGCCAAAACCTGGAAATAATCCTAAAAAAGCAATTCCAAAAAAAGATAGAAAAAAAGAAGGAAAAGAAGA
>CACIZC010000002.1 GCA_902591045.1 uncultured Pelagibacteraceae bacterium
TTTTATTGCAGCATTAGTTGAAAGATCAAAATCAAATCCTGACGGAGGATTTTCAACTATAATATCATTTAAAAGTTTTTTTGAATTAATGTTAAATAAATCTTTGTTTTTATAAATAATGTCTATAATTTTTTTTGAGTATATTTTAAAAAGATTCATTTTATTGTGTTATAAAGATTAATTGCAAATCTATCTGTCATTCCAGCAATATAATCGCAAACGCATCTTTCTTTTGTTATTCTTGTAAAATTTTTATTTCCTATAAATTTTTTTGGTTTCTTGCAAATGGTCTTGAATAGCTTGTTAATTATTTTTTTTCCTTGTCGCGTCCTTTTTAGAACTGTTTCATGTAAATACATATTATCTCTTAAAAAAGATTTAATTTCTTTATCAAAATTTAACATTTTTTTTGAAAAAGTTACTAACTTAACTTTAGATCTATATATATCATTTATATTTTTTGGGTTAACAAGTTTAATGTTTTTTTTCGTTTCGCTAATAACATCTTTTACCATTTCGTCAATTATACTTCTAATGATTTGTCTTAATAATAGATCATTTTTATTTTTATTTAAGTTTTTTTTATGCTTGTTAATAATATTTGAGATAATTGGTATTGATTTTAAATCTTCTATTCTAAACAATTGTGCTCTTAAACCGTCCTCTAAATCATGGCTATTGTATGCTATGTCATCAGAGATAGATGAAATTTGAGACTCCAAAGAAGAATTATTTGAAAAGATAATTTTATTTTTAAATATGTCTTTTCCAAGAATCGATTCATATTTTAATTTTTTTTTTACTGGACCGTTATGTTTTACCAAACCATCTAAAGTTTCGATGCATAAATTTAATCCTCTGAAATTATAATACTTATTTTCCAAAATTGTTATTACTCTTAAAGTTTGAATATTGTGATCAAAACCTCCATAATTAATCATGCATCTATTTAATGAGTTTTCACCAGCGTGCCCAAAAGGAGGATGTCCCAAGTCGTGAGCTAGACTTAAGGTTTCACACAAGTCTTCGTTCAAATTAAAAATTCTGCCTAGAGTTCTTGCAATTTGAGCAACTTCGAGTGAATGAGTGATTCTTGTTCTATAATGATCTCCACTAGTATTTACAAAAACTTGTGTTTTATGTTTTAGTCTCCTAAAAGCAGTTGAGTGGATTATTCTATCTCGATCTCTCTGGTAAGGAGATCTAAACAAGCTTGCTTTTTCTTTGTAAATCCTTCCAGAAGATTTTATTGGTACAGAAAACTTTGAATATTCGTTTTTTTTGCATATGCTGTGATAAAATTGTATAATACATTATTTTAAAAATATGACTAATAAAATTGAATTTACAGATTCTGCTAAAAAGGAAATTAATAGAGTTGTTTTAGATAAAGGAGCAAAAATTTATTTTAGAATTTCTGTCCAAGGTGGAGGTTGTTCAGGATTTAAATATAAATTCTCTTTTGACGATAATATCAAACAAAATGATAAAATTTTTGACAAAACTATTATAGACGAAAGTTCTTTAAAAATTATAAATGGTTCAGTTGTTGACTTTAAAAAAGAATTAATTGGAAATTCATTTATTATACAAAATCCAAACGCCACATCTTCCTGCGGTTGTGGAATTTCTTTTTCTGTCTAATGAAAATTGTTTCTTGGAATGTAAATTCTGTCAGAGCCAGAATTGATAATATTCTTGACTATATATCTGATAGCAAGCCAGACATATTAATGCTTCAAGAAATCAAAACAGAAGAAAAAAATTTTCCATTTATGGATTTTAAAAATGCTGGTTATGAGTCACATGTTTTTGGTCAAAAAAGTTATAATGGAGTGGCCATTTTATCAAAAAAAAAAATTGGAAAAATTAACACAACATTAATTAAAGATAAGCTTAATCAAGCAAGGGTTATTGTGGCAGATATTGATTACAAAACAACAATATTAAAACTAATAAATATATATGTCCCAAACGGAAATCCTATTAATACAGAAAAATTTGAATATAAAAAAGATTGGTTGAACGCTTTTGTAAAAGAAATTAAAAAAACTCTAAATAATAACAAAAATATTATAATTGGTGGTGATTTTAATATTATACCTGAAGAAATTGATGTTTATAATTTTGAAAAATACAAAAACGATGCTTTATTTAAAATTGAAATAAGAAAAAAATTTAGAGAATTAATTAATTTAGGTTTTGTTGATGCCTATAGATATTTAAATAAAAAAAAACAGGAATATACTTTTTGGGATTATATGGCAGGTTCATGGCAAAAAAATTATGGATTAAGAATTGATCATTTTTTAGTTTCAAATAATTTAACAGATAATATAAAAAAAATATTTATAAATAAAAAACCCAGAGGAAAAGTTAAACCTTCTGATCATACACCTGTCGAAATCTATTTTAATTAACTTATTCTTCCGTAAACATCTTTGTATCTAACAATATCTGTTTCTTTTAAAATTGCACCTGATTGGACTTCCATAATTTTTACAGGTTTTTTATACAAATTTTCAATTCTATGTATCGCTCCTTTAGGTATATGAATAAAATCGTTTGCTTTTGTAAAAAATTTTTTTTTATTTAATGTTATTTTTGGTTTTCCTGAAATTACGTTCCAATATTCTGATCTATGTCTGTGTTTTTGCAAACTAATAGACGAGTTTGAATTAATGGACAGTTCTTTAATTAAAAAACCATTTCCTTTAAACAAATTTATGTACTTACCCCAAGGTCGATAAAAAACATTTTTTCTCTTAAAATATATTTTTTTATTCTTTTCAAAAACATTTAGAATATCTTTCCAACTACCAAGGTCAGACCAAGGAATATTTATATTGATACCGTAGACGTTTTTGCTTTTTTCAAGAATTGCATAATCAAATGAAATTGGTTTAATTTTTTTAAAATTTTTTTTATTTAGATAAAAAACTTTATTTTTGATCTTGGATTTTCTAAATGAGTCTATGCAATTTTTTAAAATAAAAGATTGATGTTTTCTAAAGTGATTTAAAATTGAAGATTTTTTAGCAAACAATATTCCTGAATTCCAAGAACCTTTTTTTTTAACTATTAATTTTGCCTTGGAGAGATTTGGTTTTTCAATAAATCGGGTGACTTTGTTTAAATGTTTTCCTGTTTTTTTTGTCAAAAAATACCCGTATTGAGAAGAGGGATAATTAGGTTTAATTCCAAAAATAAATATATTTTCTTCGTTTAAATGTTTTCTATTTGATTGCAAAAATTTAAAAAAAGTATTTGTTTTATCTATTAAATGATCACAAGGGAAAAAAATCATTGGTTGATTATACGAAACATTGTTAATTAATGCTGAGGATAATATTGCGGGAGCAGTATTTCTTTTAATTGGTTCCAAAATTATATGGTATTTTCTAATTTTATTTTTTGAAAGATGTTTTTTAACCAATTTTAAATACAACATATTAGTGCTTATTATAGGGTTGTCAAAAATTGGGTTTTTTATTCTTTGGATCGTCTTTTGAAATAAGTTCCATCCACCAAAATCTATAAATTGTTTTGGATTAATTTTTTTTGATTTCGGCCATAACCTCGTACCTTCGCCGCCACATAAGATAACAGGTTTAATTTTCATTATATATCAGCATAACACTTTACTTCTTTTTTGGCTCCTGGATGAGTAGAGGCGCCTAAATAAGCAGGACCGACTGTTTGTGCATATTTCCAAAGTGTGCCGTTACCAAAATTTATTTTTTTCGGTTTCCACTTTTTTCTTCTCTTGATTAATTCTTTTTTCGACAGATCAACGTTGATGGTGCCCTTCTTAGCATCAATGTGAATTATATCTCCATCTTTTAATAATCCTATAGGACCGCCTACAGAGGCTTCGGGCCCAACATGTCCTATACAGAATCCTCTAGTAGCTCCCGAAAATCTACCGTCTGTAATAAGAGCTACCTTTTCACCCATTCCTTGTCCATAAATTGCTCCTGTTGTTGATAGCATTTCACGCATCCCGGGACCACCTTTTGGTCCTTCATATCTAATTACAATAATGTCACCTTCTTTATAATTTTTTTTTTGAACAGCATTAAATGCCGCTTCTTCCGTGTCAAAGCATTTTGCTTTTCCCGTAAACTTTAATTTTTTTAATCCTGCAACTTTAACAATGGCTCCTTCTGGAGCCAAGTTCCCTTTTAAACCTACTACTCCACCATCTTGAGAAATAGGATTGTTATAGCGTCTCAAAACTTTTTGATTATCATTAAAAATCACATTTTTTAAATTTTCTTTCATAGTTTTTCCTGTAACAGTTAAACAGTTTTCATGTATGAAGCCTCCATCCATAAGTGTTTTGAGCAGCATTGGAACACCACCTGCTTCGAACATGTCTTTAGCAACATATTTACCTCCAGGTTTTAAATCTGCAAGATAAGGTGTTTTTTTAAAAATCTTTGCTACGTCCATTAAATCAAATTTAATACCACATTCGTTTGCAATTGATGGTAGATGTAAAGCTGCATTGGTAGATCCTCCTGTAGCAGCAACTATTGTTGCAGCATTTTCAAGTGATTTTTTTGTAACTATATCTCTAGGTTTAATTTTTTTTTCTAATAAATTCATCACTGCTTGGCCGCTAAGATATGCGTATTTATCTCTTTCTTCATACGGTGCAGGAGTGCCTGATGAATAAGGCAATGCTAAACCAATTGCTTCGGATACACATGCCATAGTATTGGCTGTGAATTGTCCTCCGCATGCTCCCGCACTTGGACAAGCCACTAATTCTAACTCTCTTAGTTCTTCGGTAGACATTTTTCCTGATGAATGCTTTCCTACACCCTCAAATACATCTACCACGGTTACATCTTTGCCTTTAAATTTTCCTGGTAATATTGATCCCCCATAAATAAATACACTAGGCACATTTAATCTGCACATAGCCATCATTAAACCTGGTAAAGATTTATCACAGCCTGCTACACCAACTAGAGCATCATAACAATGTCCTCTGACTGTTAATTCTGTGGAATCTGCAATCACTTCTCTAGAAATCAATGAAGACTTCATTCCTTCATGGCCCATGGCTATTCCATCTGTTACTGTTATGGTGCAAAACTCACGAGGAGTACCTTCGGAGTCTTTAACTCCTTTTTTTACAGACTGAGCCTGTCTCATCAAAGCAATATTACAAGGTGCTGCCTCATTCCAAGTAGAAACTACACCAACAAAAGGCTTTGCAACATCTTCTTCTGTAAGCTTCATTGCATAGTAAAAAGATCTATGTGGAGCTTTATCGACTCCTACAGATGTATGACGACTAGGTAATTTTTTTTTGTCAAACTTTTTCATGCTAAACTTTTAATTGTTAAATTAATCTTATCGATATCACTTTTAAGTTCATTATAGGTATTTTTTTCCTGTTCCACAATATGATTTGGAGCTTTATTTATAAAGCTCTTATTATCTAATTTTTTACTAATATTTTCTAATTGGTTTAATAATTTATTTTGTTTTTTAAGCAAATTTTCTCTAATTAAATTTAGATCTACACTTTGATCAAAGTATATCTTAATTATTTCCCCGGAAATAACTAGGCTAGCAGACTGTTTATTCGTAATATCTTTGGTCAAAATTGAGTTTATTCTTCCAAGTTTTTTTAAAATAATTTGATTATCAAAAAACAGTTTTTGTTTGCTTTTTACTAGGTTTTCTATAGAAATATCAATAAAAGATCCTGGAGCTATACTCAATTCATTTTTAAAAGATCTCATTTTTGAAATAACATCAATTATATCGTTTACATTTTCTGTTTCTTTGTCCTTTTTAATCTTATTTTCCTTAATCCAAGATGAATACATTAAGTATTTTTCTTTTTTACTACCCAATTTATTTCTTTGCCATAATTCTTCAGTAATAAAAGGAATAAATGGATGTAATAGAATTAATGCTTCTTTAAATATATAGGTAGAGGTAGATTTAACTTCTTTTATTTGTTTTTTATCATTAGAAGAAAATATAGTTTTAGATAGCTCTAAATACCAATCACAATAGCTATTCCATACGAATTTATAAATTATCTTGGATGCTTCATCAAATCTATAATTAATTATATGTTTTTCTGCTAAATTTTTAGTTTTAATTAATTCAGAATAAATCCATTTATTTATATTCAAAGTAAGTCTTTTAGTATTAATGTTAGAATTAAAACTACACTTATTTACTTTCAAAAAATTATTTGCATTCCAAATTTTTGTAAGAAAATTTCTATACCCTTTTACTCTCTGTTCGGATAATTTAACGTCTCTACCTGGAGATGCCATAGATAACAAAGTAAACCTTAAAGCATCTGCGCTATAAGTTTTTATTAACTCTAAAGGATCAATAACGTTACCTTTTGATTTAGACATTTTTTGTCCTTTCTCGTCTCTTACAAGAGCGTGAACATAAATTTCTTTAAATGGTTCTTTTTTTAAAAATTCCATTCCTAACATCATCATTCTTGCTACCCAGAAAAAAATAATATCAAAACCAGTTACCAATACAGATGTGGGATAAAATCTTTTTAAATAATAATTTGATTTAGGCCAGCCCAAAGTAGCAAACGGCCAAAGACCAGAAGAAAACCAGGTATCGAGAACATCGGGGTCTCTGCTTAATTTAACCTTTTTTTTATAAAACTTTTTAGACTCTAATTGAGCTTTTTTTTCATTTTCAGCTACAAAAATTTTTTTGTCTGGACCATACCATGCAGGAATTTGATGTCCCCACCATAGCTGTCTCGATATGCACCATGGCTCAATATTATTCATCCATTGAAAATAAGTTTTTGTCCAATTTTCAGGAAAGAAATTTGTTTTTTTATTTTTAACAATTTTTTTTGCGCTTTCTGAAAGTTTTTTTGCATCAACAAACCATTGTTCAGTAAGATAAGGTTCGATAATTGTGTTCGATCTGTCTCCATAAGGCACTTTATTTTTTATATTTTCTTCTTTTAATAGAAGTTGTAATTCAGATAGTTCCTTCAAAATTTTATTTCTAGCTTCAAATCTGTCTAAACCTACGTACGTATTTGGAGCATTCTCGTTAATTTTTCCATCTGTCGTAAATATATTTATCATTTTTAATTTTTGTCTTCTGCCAACATTAAAGTCATTGAAATCATGCGCAGGAGTAATTTTTACAGCACCAGTTCCTTGTTCTGGATCAGCGTATTGATCTTGGATAATTTTTAATTTTCTTCCAACAATTGGGAGAATTGCAAATTTTCCTGCTAAATCTTTATATCTTTCGTCACTTGGATTGACAGCTATTGCTGTATCTCCCAGCATAGTTTCTGGCCTGGTTGTTGCAATCGCAATATAGTTGTCAGAATTTTCAATTTTATATTTAATATAATAAAGTTTAGAATTCATCTCTCTTTGATCAACTTCAAGATCTGATATTGCGGTTTTTAAAAACGTATCCCAATTAACGAGTTTTTTAGATTTGTAAATTAATTTCTTTTTATATAAATCTACAAATACTTTGATTACTGAATTTGAAAGATTTTTATCCATGGTAAAAGCATTCCTAGACCAATCACATGAACAACCCAATTTTTTAAGTTGATTAATAATTTTTCCACCATAATCATTTTTCCATTGCCAAACTTTTTTTATAAATCGTTTTCTTCCAATGTTGTTTTTATCTATATTTTTTAATTTTAACTGTTTTTCTACTAAAGCCTGAGTAGCAATACCCGCATGATCCGTACCTGGTTGCCATAAAGTTTCAAAATTATTCATTCTATGATATCTGACTAAAACATCCTGAAGTGAATTATTTAATGCATGTCCCATGTGAAGAGTTCCAGTAACGTTAGGTGGTGGTATTACTATTGAAAAGGTTTTTTTATTTTTTCTAGGCTTAAATAACTTGTTTTTTTCCCAATAAGAATAAATCTTGTTCTCTACTTTTTTGTGGTTATATTTACTAAATTCCATACTACTTATAAATATTAATAATATTTACAAACTTCTAGCTTTATTTTTATATATAAACCTATATTAATCTAAATATGGCCACGTGGCGGAATGGTTACGCAGAGGATTGCAAATCCTTTTATCCCAGTTCGATTCTGGGCGTGGCCTCCATTAAAATATAACTTGTTAAAAATTATAAATAAAAGTATATCTTGATTTAATTCCTCGGTAGCTCAGTTGGTAGAGCAGTTGACTGTTAATCAATTGGTCGCAGGTTCGAGTCCTGCCCGAGGAGCCAAATAATAACTAACCAGTTTCTTTAAGACTTCCAGTATTTTTCAAAATCTGAACAATCTTTGTTTTTTGAACATCAGAAAGTTTTGAAAAAGTCTTTAGCAAAAAAGAATAGTTTAAATCCTCAGTACTACCTATTTCGTCACCAACAATTTTCTTATAATCACTATAATCTTCATAAAAGTAAGTTATTGGAACTTTTAAAAAGTTAGATAATTGCATAAGCCTACTTGAACTTACTCCGTTAGTTCCTTTTTCATATTTTTGGATCTGTTGAAATGTGACGTTGATTGCGTTTGCTACTTTCGTTTGAGTTAGACCTAATGATAGTCTTCTCATTCTTAATTTTTTTCCTAAATGAACGTTAAAATTCTCTTCCATCGACAACTCCCAAATTCGGTTTATTCAATATGAAAAAAAAATATTTGGCAACAGTAAATATACTCTAAAGCAATTTTTTTTTGGGCCAAAAAAACCTTGTTTCTAATAGATTAATCGTAATAATTGTTGACATATCTATTGAAAAAACCCCTTTTTTACCTTTTATTTCATTAAAAACCGTGTTCGACTAACCTATATTCCCATTTTCCAAACTTATCATATGAAGCTTTAAGCCAAATTAAAGTTTTTTCATCATACCAAACATGAATATTTAATTTTTTTTTCTTTAAAGGCTTGTTGTCATTAGATAAAAAATGAAAATGCAGAGCTTTATAATCTTTTCCGTTTAAATTAATATTTTTTTTACCCAAAAATTTTACTTTTTGATCTAAAATTCTACCCGAAATTGGACTAATTTGCTTTTTTTTATTAATTATTGAATGATTCCACCAAGACCCAATCAATAAATCATCATTAACAAGCCCTTTAAATGATGATCCATCAATATTTAGTTTTTTTTCTTTAATATTGATATTTACATATTTATTTTTATCATTTTGTACAGTTTTTGAGGTGAATTTTATTAATTTTCCATTTTCGTAAATCTCCTCACTTTTTGTGGAATATTTCATAAGGTTAATTCCAAGTTTGGAAACATTAAATTCTCCATCGCTTTTGACATAAAAGATATTTCCGACATTTTTAAAGGTGAAATTATGTGAACCAATAATATTTTCGTTAAAAAAAAGACTATATTTAAGATATTTAACTTTTTCGTAATGTTTTACGTGCCCAAATGAAAGATTGTTAAAAAAAAATAAGAAAAATATAAATAAAAAGATCAGTTTTCTCATTAAATTTAAAAAAACTAAAGTATTTGGCTTAAGAAGAGTTTAGTTCTTTCGTTTTTGGGGTTGGCAAAAAACTCTTTGGTTTTAGCTCTTTCTACAATCATTCCTTCATCCATAAAAACTACTTCGTCTGCGACTTCTTTTGCAAAACCCATTTCGTGAGTAACAACAATCATAGTCATTCCAGCTTTTGCTAAATTTACCATTGCGTCTAAAACTTCTTTAATCATTTCGGGGTCTAAAGCTGAGGTTGGTTCATCAAAAAGCATAATTTTTGGTTCCATGCACAAAGCTCTAGCAAGAGCTGCTCTTTGTTGTTGTCCTCCTGATAATTGACCTGGAAATTTCATTGCTTGATCAGCAATTTGAACTTTTTTTAACTGTTGCATCGCAAGTTCTTCTGCTTTTTTCTTTGGGGTTTTCTTTACCCATATAGGAGCCAAAGTGCAATTGTCTAAAATTGATAAATGTGGAAAAAGATTAAATTGTTGAAAAACCATTCCCACTTCTGCTCTAATTTTTTCAATATCTTTAGTTTTTTCGGATAACTCATGTCCGTCAACAATGATTTGTCCTTTTTGATGTTCTTCTAGTCTATTAATACATCTAATTAGAGTAGATTTTCCTGATCCAGAAGGTCCGCAAACTACAATTTTTTGCTTTTCCTCAACATTAAGATTTATATCTTTTAAAACTTGAAAGTCTCCAAACCACTTATTGACTTCTTTCATTTGTATAATTGTTTGTGACATAAAATTTTTTATCTATCTGTTTTATATTTTCTCTCTAAACTAATACTGTATCTGCTCATAGCGTAACATACTATCCAGAAAACAAAACCCGCAAAAACATAACCTTCAGCTGCAAATCCAAGCCATTTAGGATTTGTTTTTGCCATATCAATCATTCCAATTAATTCAAGTAATCCTACAACTAAAATTAGTGGAGTGTCTTTTACTAAAGCTAAGAAAGTATTTGCAATACCTGGGATAACAAGCTTTAAAGCTTGGGGCATTATTATTAAAAGATGCATTCTCCAATATCCCATACCTAAAGATTTTCCAGCATCATATTGGCCTCTTGGCAAAGCTTGAAGTCCGCCACGTACAACTTCTGCCATATAAGCGGACTCGAAGAGTGTGATTGCTATTATAACTCTTACGAGTTTATCCATATAGGTATCTTCTGGTAAAAACATTGGAAACATTACTGAGGCCATAAATAAAACAGTAATCAATGGAACGCCTCTCCAAAATTCTATAAAACCAATTGAAGCATATCTTATTACTGGATATGAAGACCTTCTTCCTAGGGCTAAAAATAAACCAACAGGAAAACAGAAAGTTAAAGCAAATATTGAAATTATAAATGTAAGCGCTAAACCTCCCCAAGCATTGGTTTCAACCCATTCAAGACCAAAATTACCTCCGGAAATTAGAGAGATCATTATGAATGGATAAACAAAAATTAAAAACATTAGTACGTATTTTTTGGTTTTTGCTGAAGCAAAAAAGGCTAATCCTACTGTTAATATTAAACCTATAAAAGCTGCGTTAATTCTCCAAATTTCTTTAATTGGATACAAGCCATACATCAGTCTTTCAAACCAAACATTTATAAATACCCAACAAGCACCGTCACTGGTACAATCCTCTTTTTTTGAGCCAACAAAAGTAGCCTCAAAAAAGAGCCAATCTAATATTGGTGGAATAAATTTAATTAAAAGGAAAATAGCAAATATTGTTAGAATGGCATTAAACCAGTCCGAATTAATATTTTTATTTAAAACATCTAAAGTTTTGTTTCCGCTAAATTCTATTCTAATTAAATGTAAGCCTAAAAAACAAAAAGCCAAAGGCACAAAATAACTGATCCAAATTGGTAAAAATCCAAAAACATTAAAACTTATGTCTGCAATTCCCAATACAAAAAACACTGCTCCTAAAGAAATATAAAGGTTTAGACTTTCTTTGTTTGGTTTTAAAAATGTTAAATTTTTAATCATTTTTCCTTAATTGCTATTTTTTTATTATACCAATTCATAAATATCGAAATTGCTATACTTAACGATAAATATGTAAGCATTGTTATTGAGACTATTTCTATAGCCCTTCCTGTTTGCATCATGGCTGTACCTGCAAAAACTAGTACAAGATCGGGATAAGCAATTGCTGCAGCTAATGAAGAGTTTTTAGTTAAATTAAGATATTGGTTTGTGGTTGGTGGTATTATAATTCTTAATGCTTGAGGCATAACAACCAATTGTAATACCTGGCCTGGAGTAAGACCTATAGATGCCGCTGCCTCTTTTTGACCTTTGCTAACACCCATTATTCCAGCCCTAACGCACTCTGCAATGAATGTAGCTGTGTACAAAGATAGTGCTAAAGCTAAAGCCATTAATTCTGGAATAATATTGATCCCACCTTTGAAATTAAAAATCGTCTCAGACTGCTGTACAAGTTCGGGAATTCCAAAATCTAAACTAACTCCTCCTAACAAGGATGCAACTACAGGTAGTATTATTAATAGACCTACTGAAATTAAAAATACAGGTATTCTTTGTCCTGTCGCTTCTTGTTTTCTTTTTCCATAAACATAAATAAAAACTATAGAGACGATTGCTGCTACAAAAGAATAAAATAAAATGGAAAAATTGGTCCAAATAAGTTTGGGAATAAAAAAACCTTTAATGGTTAAAAATGATACATCAAAAAAACTTATAGCCTCCTTTGGTAAAGGCAAAGCTCTTAGGGCGGCAAAATACCAAAAGAATATTTGTAAAAGCAAAGGTATATTTCTGAAAATCTCTACATAAATTTCAGCTAATCTTGATATTAAATAATTTGAAGACAATCTAGAAATACCAACTATAACTCCTAAAAGAGTAGCAAAAAATATACCTACAGCTGAAACTAAAAGAGTATTTAAAAGACCAACTAAATAAGCTTTAGCGTATGAATGAGACCCATCATAATCGATTAATGAAAACTGTATATCAAAAGACGATTCCTGGCTTAAAAAACCAAATCCAAAATCAATACCTCTACTATCCATGTTTGTTTGGGCATTGAATGTAAAAAATCCAATTATAAAAATAATCGCAAAAAGTGTAACAGCCTGAGGTAGAAAATCTCCAAGTTTTGGGTTGTTCCTTAAAAAACTACCTAGACCTAAGTTAAAATTTTTAATTTTCATTTAGCTTTACAATAAAAAAAAGGGCCAGAAAAATCTAGCCCTTTCTTTTTAAATAATAGTTATCCGCAATTATCTAGCAGGCGGAACGTAAAGAATACCACCTTTAGTCCAAAGTTGATTTGGACCTCTGTCAGGTAATATACCAGTATCAGCTATGTTACGTTTGTAGCTTTCACCGTAATTACCAACTTGTTTGATAATTCTTAAGCTCCAGTCATTATCTAGACCAAATGCTGCACCAAGTTCACCTTCAGCTCCAACTAATCTTTTAATTGCTGGATTTTCTGAAGACTTCATGCTGTCAGCATTAGCTGAAGTAATTCCATACTCTTCTGCTTCGATCATAACGTTAAGTGACCATCTAACAATATCTTCCCAAACAGGATCACCTTGTCTTACAACAGGTCCTAATGGTTCTTTAGATATTGTTTCAGGTAATACTATATGATCACCCGGTTTGCTCAATTTAGTTCTTTGAGCGGCTAAACCAGATTTATCAGTTGTGTATGTATCACATCTTCCTGCATCATATGCAGCTACGACTTCGTCCGCTTTTTCAAATGCAACAGGCTCATATTTAATTCCTTTAGAATTAAAAAAGTCTCTCATGTTAAGCTCTGTTGTTGTACCAATATTCGTACAAGCAGAAATACCGCTTTTGAATTGGCTTGTAGATGTTATGCCAGAAGATTTTCTGACCATAAAACCTTGGCCATCATAAAAGTTTACACCAACAAAAGTTAAACCAATGTCAGCATCTCTTGATAGCGTCCAAGTAGTGTTTCTTGATAAGACATCAATCTCACCTGAAGTTAATGCAGTAAATCTTTCTTTAGCACTTAAAGGATAGAATTTAACTTTTCCTGAATCTCCAAGTGTAGCAGCCGCAACTGCTCTGCAAACATCAACGTCTACACCTTTCCAATTTCCTGCCGCATCAGCGTTAGAAAATCCTGGTAGACCTTGTGAAACTCCACATCTTACGTAACCCATTTTCTGAGTTTTTTTAAGAGTTTTTGATTTTTTTGCTGCCATTGCACCAGTTTCGAAACTAACTAGTAATGCAATAGAAGTAAGCATATAAACCAAAGTTTTTAATGTTTTTAGCATTATTTTCCCCTTCATATTTATTGTTAACAATAAATTACATCATACGAGATAATGTAATCTGCTTTAGTATCTTTGATTAAAACAATTTCTTCAAGTGATATGGTGTTCATATATCGTGGACATATTCCCCTAATGAGAGATTTTTATAACCTTTATATAGATATTTATAATATTACTGATACAATATTTAGAATATTTCAATTTAAAACTGTATAAAATTTATGAGAAGAAAGTACTATAAGCAATAATGTTTTCTAAACTAATTTTTTCTAGGTTAAACATAAAAAAATCTGAGCTGCATCAACCTAGATCTTTGTGGAGCACTTTTAAAAATGCTTTTTTAAGACAAAAAAATTTAAAGAAATTTTGGGCAAGATTAGATAAGAGCGCCTACACAGATGATTTAATAAAAACAACTGATCTATTTTTAAATTCAGAAAGTTACAAATGGACATCTAAATTTTGGCGTCATTTAATTATAAACCATTATAATCATATAAAAAATACCTCTTCTGATGATCCTCTTAATGCAATTGCTATGACTGACTATGCTGGCTTTACTTATGTAGATGAATATTCAATTGAGAAAAGTGATAAAAATATAAACAAAAAAATAAATTTTAGTGCGGATATTTTTAATAAACATCCTCATCTTACACTAATGAGATCTATACATTATAATATAATTTTATTGCTTATTTACCACACTATAAAAGATAAAAAAATATTTGGAAATTATGACCAATTAAATAAAAATATTTATTTGGAATACAATCCTAAAATAAAAATTGACAATAAATTAATAACTCAACATATGTTAATTTCATTGTTGGAATATGAAAAAATTTCTATTCTAACAAAAAATAAAAAAGAAAATCTTCACATATTAGAACTAGGTGCCGGTTACGGTAGAACTGCTAATATTTTTCTTTCCCTGATGAATAATTGTAAATATGTAATAGCAGACTTGCCGCCTGCTTTGCATTTCTCAAAAAATAATTTAAAAAAATTCTTTCCAAATAAAAAAATTACTACTGCTTTTGAAGTCAATGATGAAGAAAAAATTAAAAGCATGCTTGCAGAAAATGATGTATTATTTATTTTTCCACATCAGATTAAATTATTTAAAAATAAAACGTTTGATGCTGCTATAGCAATTGGTGTCTTAAATGAAATGGAAAAAAAAATGATAAAAAAATATATGGGAATGTTTGAGGTTGTTTCTAAATCATTGTATTTCAAAGTATGGGAAAACTCAGGTTTGCCCTATTCTTTTTATAAATATTATTCTGTTCATAATAAGTCCGACTATTTTATAAAAAATATTTGGAAAGAGCATTTTAAAAACAGATGTATTTTACCATCAAATGTATTTGAACTGGGCTACGAATTTAAATAATTAAAAGCCAACAAGTTTTTTTTTAAAGTGGCGCGCCCTGAAGGATTCGAACCTACGACCCTCGGTTTAGAAAACCGATGCTCTATCCAACTGAGCTAAGGGCGCAATTGTTTTAAACTTATATATTTACTTAAAAACATACCAAGTGGTCAATATAAATCGGTGTTTTAATGCCAAACTTTTCTTTAATTTTATGTTGGTGTTCATGATGTGAATGGACAAAGACCGGAATAATTTGATTTTTTTTTGTTTTTAACGTGTAAATAAAATTTGTTCCTCTAAATTTTCTATCTACTACCTCTAATATTAAGTTGCTTTTATCATCATGTTCCAAATCTTCAGGTTGTATTAAAAGTTTAACAGATGCTCCTACCGATTGCTTTTTAATAAATTTACCTTTTATTGTACCTAATTCAGAATTTTTTAATGTATCATTTCCTGTAACTTCAGCGTCTATTAAAATTCCTCTATTTAAAAATTTAACAACATCAATTGAATTTGGATAATGATAGATGTTGTAAGGTATATCAAACTGCTTTAGAGATTGGTTTAATATAATTCCACATTTGTCAGCAAGATAAAAGGCTTCGTAGGAATCGTGGGTAACAGCAATAGTTGTAATATTTATTTCTTTCAGAAGATCCTTTATCCTTTTTTGTAATTCATCTTTCAAACTTTGATCAATGTTAGAAAATGGCTCATCTAATAAAAGAAGATCAGGTTTAGACATTAAAGATCTAGCCAAAGAAACTCTTTGTGCTTCGCCTGCGCTTATCTCGTGAGGATATTTTTCTTTTAAATCTTCTAAATGCAAAATTTTTACTAAATCATTATCAGAATAACTAAACTTTGAACTTTTGTTTCTTTTAACTCCAATATTTATATTGTCGAGAACATTATAATGTGGAAACAATGAATTGTCCTGAAAACATAAAGCTATATTTCTTTTTTCTGGTTCAAGATTATAATCGTTTGAAGAAATTACCTTACCTCTTAATTTAATTTTTCCAGATTGTAAATTTTGAAGACCTGCTATAGTTCTAAGCATTGTTGTTTTTCCAATGCCAGAAGGTCCCAACAAACAAATAATTTCACCTTCTTCTTTAATTGTTAACGAAACATCATTAACTTTATTTTTTTTACTTGCTGCAAAGGTTGCTTTTTCTATTTCAAGGAAATTTTGTGTCATACGTTTTCTTATAACATAGCTCTATTTCTCTGAAAGTATATATCTAGAGACAAATAATATAAGTAAGCTTGCCCATATAACCAAACATAACGAAGGAAAAGCAGCAGCTTCCAACAGATCTTGAGCGGCATATGAGTATGCTTTTGTTGCAAAAGTTTCAAAATTAAAAGGGCGAAGTATTAAAGTAATCGGGAGCTCTTTTATAATTTCAATAGCAATTAAAACTCCTACGAGAAAAATACTATTTTTTAGATAAGGAACATGTATTTTTGTGAAAGTTTTAAGTTTTGAGTATCCCAAAAGATATGCGCTGTCGTCTATTGATTGATTTATTTTTAAATAACCCGATTTAATTCCATTAAAAGATAACGAAAAAAATCTAACAAAATATGCAATAACAAGGCCGATAATTGAACCAATAAACAAAGGTTTAAAACTAGTAAAACCAAAGAGAGAAGTAAAAGTATCGCTTAGCCAAGAAATGAAAGTAATAAAAGCAACGGCCAATATGACACCTGGTATAGCATATCCAGATATAGAAAAAGCCGATAAATAATTCAAAAATTTACTTTTAGATATTCTGTTTCCATAATTTGATAAAAAAGAAAATATTATTAAACATCCGCTAGATAAGAAAACTAACAAAAGTGTATTTAAATTGAGTAGCCACAAGTTAATATCCTGAAAATATTTTGGAAATTTTATTGTCCAATAACTCATTTGAGCGACTGGAAATAAAAAACTACAAAAAAACAATAAAGAACAAAAAGAAAAGGCTAAAAAAGATTTTCTTCCTTTTAGTTCAATTTTTGGAATGTTCTTAAAACCTTGCGACGGTTGGTGATATTTAGCCCTTTTTCGAGAATAATTTTCAATAATAAACAAAAATAAAATAAAAAATAATAATAAAAAAGACAATTGGTTTGCTGTTGTGAGGTCATCAAAAGTAATCCAAGCGTTATAAATGGCTGTTGTTAATGTTGAAATACTAAAAAAAGATACAGTTCCAAAATCAGATAATGTTTCCATTGCTACTAAAGATAAACCTGCAACAATTGCCGGTCTGGCTGAAGGTAAAATAATTCTGGAAAAACTTTGATTTGAAGAAAAACCAAGGTTTTTTCCTACTTCTATTAAATTATGTGACTGATACAAAAAAGAAGCTCTTGTTAATACATAAACATATCCAAAAAGTGAAAATGATATTGAAAAAATAGATCCTATTAATCCATCAAATTTAGGTATATATTTGTTATATTCTGCTTCTCCTAAAAAAAAAGTTAATATTGAAAATGCAGTACCATAATTTTCAAAAAAAGCAGTTAATGAATAAGCATATATATAAGCTGGAACTGCAAAAGATAAAATTAAAGCCCATTTAAAAAAATTAACTCCAGGAAAGTCATAGAAAGATACAAAGTAAGCTGCTGTAACACCAAAAAATAAAGTTAGCAATAAAACTCCAACTAAAATTAAAATTGAATTAGCAATATATTCTAAAAGAAATGTGTCCTTTAGAATCATTAAATAATCGCTAGTTGTTTCAAAGAAACTAAAAAAAATTGTAATAATTGGTATTGCTACCACTAAAGGTACTATTAAAGAACTAATATACCAAAAATTTATTTTACTATTCAACTCTCCTCCTCCAATTTAGTCCCCGGAGGAGGCCAGGGACTAAATTTTTCTTATATGTTAATTCCAACCAGCTTCGGTCATTATTTTCAATGCCTTAGCTTGAAGTTTACCATATGAAGAAACTTTTGTTTTAAGATCTTGTTTGAAACCTAAACCAAACTGAGAAATTAATTTATTTGGTTCAATTCCATCAATCATAGAGTACTCAAACGTATTGTTAACAATGTGCTTTTGCGCTTCTGGAGTTAATAAAAACTCAAGAAGTTTAATAGCATTAGCTTTGTTTGGAGCATGTTTTAAAATTCCTCCACCGCTAATATTCATATGTGTTCCTCTTCCATCCTGATTAGGAAAGAAAGGTTTTACTTTTTTGGCTGCCGCTTGCTGTTCTGGACCTTTTTTTCCAGACAACATTAATGCTATGTAGTATGTATTCGCTACTGCCCAATCAGCTTCTCCTGCTGCAACTGCTAAGATTTGTGCTCTATCATTGCCTTTTGCTTTTCTTGCAAAGTTAGATACCAAACCTTTAGCCCATTTTTCAGTTTTCTTTGCTCCATTATTTTTGATCATAGAAGCAACTAATGATTGGTTATAAACGTTGTTGGATTGTCTGATAACAACCTTGCCTTTGTACTTAGGATTGGCTAAATCTTCATAAGTCATGTTCCATGATGGATTTACAGTCTTTGGATTATAATAAATTACACGAGCTCTTTTAGCTATACCTGTCCAATAGGCATTTCTAAAATTAGCAGGTACAACTTTTTTAATTCTAGCTGAACTTGCTCCTTTTTGAAACATTCCTTCTGATTGAAAAGCACCAAGTCTTCCTGCATCAGCAGTAATATATAAATCACCTTTGCAGTCTATGCCTTCTTCTTTAATCCTTTTTTGTAAGGCTTTATCTTTTCCAGAAACAACATTTACTTTAATTCCTGTTTTTGCAGTAAATTTTTTGTAAAGCTGCACATCTGAATCGTAGTGTCTTGCGCTAAATATATTTACTTCCTGCGCCATTAATGACGTGCAAACAAATAAGAAGCCCAAGATGCTTAATAATAATTTTTTCATATTATCTACTTTTTTATTTTTATTGTTTTTATGGAGTTATATTGATAATGATTATCATTTTCAAGCAGTTAATAATGCTTCTCAATTGCAATAATGACGCAGCTAGGATTTTAGAAGGAAAATAGCGAAGTATTTGCGATTATCAAGCCAATAGTCTTCTACTTTCCATTTAGCTACACGAGATAAGCGAATAAAGGATTTAATAGTAAACTTATTTGAAACCTCTACCTGGATATCTTCATTCTTTTTTAAAAAAAACTTTTTTTTATCTAGAAAAAATGACTGATTTATTTTGCTAACTAAAAAACCTTCAATGCATTTTAAGCGATTATTGAATTTTCCTTTATAATAAAAATTTTTAATATTTAAACCTGTATTAAAAGTTCTGTTAATTATATTAATTAAATTTAGACTAAATTTGGCAGTGTACCCTTTTTTGTCATTGTATGCCTTTTCTAAAATTTTTTTATTTTTTATTAAATCAACGCCCACAAATAAATAGTTATTTTTTCCAATACTTTTTCTGATATTTTTTAAAAAGTTTACCTCTTGATTATTATGAAAGTTTCCAATAGAGGAACCTAAAAAAAAACAAATTTTTGTGGTTCTTTTAAATTTTGGTATTTTGAATGGTTTTGAATAATCTATTTTTATAGGTTTTATTTTAAGCTTTGGATATTGTTTTTTTAATTTTAATACAGATGATTTTACAAAATCTAAAGAAATATCAAGTGGTATATAAAATTTAACACGTTTATTAAGTAAAATTTTTATTTTATCAGCGGCGCCACTACCTAATTCAATAAATGACAGGGTGCCTGTGAACATTGATGGTATTTTTTTAGATAATTTTTTTAATATTTCTTTTTCTTTTTTTGTAAGATAATACTCTTTCTGTTGTGTAATTTTTTCAAAATATTTACTTCCTAATAAATCGTAATGAAATTTAGAAGGAATCGTTTTATTATTTTTTGATAAACCTGATTTTAATTCATTTAAAAATATTTTTTTATCTTTTTTCATTAAGTTGGGTTATTTTTTAAGTATTCGATATAATCAATAACTTCTTGTAACTTTTCATCTTCTATATCTTTATAACTTTTTTTAAATTTTGATCTTATACATATAGCCACATGTGCATAAGAATTTCTTCCTTTAGGATGATTTGGATGATCTGGAAGTTTTCCTTTTAAATAATCACCAGTATCCTGGATAAGTTTCCAGAGTTTTGCTGAATTTTTCTTGTTCATTTATAATTGTATAATTTAATTAGAATAGGGAGTTCTGTTAAATATTTTTCTAACGTAAGGTTCAAAATCTTTAAGAGTTAAAGATTTAAAATTTGGATCAAAAGATTTTTGGTCCCATTTTTCACAAAAGTTTAAAGTATCCATATAATATTTGTGTCCTTTAAATTTCTCTCTTTCATTTTTGTTACCGCCTAAATGGTGGGCATAATAGTACATTTGAAATATACCGTGTTTCTCGATTATCCAATGTGTTTTTTCGCTAACATATGGTTTTAGAACTGCTGCAGCGTATTCAGCATGATTTAAAGGAGCCAGTTCATCGCCAATATCATGAAGTAAAGCAGCTACGATCATTTCATCTTCTGCCTTATCATTAATTGCTCTTGTAGCAGTTTGTAAAGAGTGTTGTAGTCTAGAAATTTGATAGCCTTCTAAAGTAGCATTTAAAGTGTTCATAAAATTTAAAACTCTATCAGCAGTACTTTTAATAAACTTTTTTTCACGACGATCTAAAAGAAGATAATCTTCTTTTGTACCCTTTTTCATTTCTTTAAAGCTAACTTTATCCATTAAATATTGTATTTTTTTTTTAAATATTTCATTTTACTTTCTGCAGAATCGTGATCAATATAACATCCTTGCAAATGTCTTTCTCCGACATTCATGTTATAAGCGGTTCTTCCATGAAGAGTCCTATAATTATCCATTATCATTAGATCTCCTGGCTCCAGTTTAAATTGAATCATAAATTTTTTTGAATTACATAGTTTTATAAAAAATGATCTGGCTTTATAAAATTGATTTAATTGATCCTTTTTGAGTACTGGTACATAATCAAGTCTTGGGCTTAATCTAACTCTTTTTAGCGAACCATTTTTATTTAGTTCAATATTTTCTCCCCAATTTTCAAGTATTGTATCTTTATTAACATACGTAAATCTGACTTTTACACTAGTAAGTAATTTAAAAAAGATTTTGTGTTTTTTTCTTAAATACTCAGCTACTGCAAATCCGTCTGTAAGCGTTGAGTGGCCACCTTTTGTATCGTTTTTAATGCAATGCAAAATTTGAATTCCTGGTATTGGTTTTCTATAAGGATTGTCAGTATGAGCAGCCAACGCATGAGGTGTATAGGCTAAATCATTTGCTTTTCTTACGGAACGAACATTAAACAAAGTTCCAAAATTTGTTGGTCTAATAACGCCTATAGAATTAGCAAAATTTACAATAAAATTTTTTTTAGCCGGAGTATTTTTTAATATTGAAAAACCATATTTATAAAATTTTTCTAAAAAAAAGTAGCCTTCCTTATTATTAAACATGTTTGCCTTAAATCTTAAGATAAGCTTATTTTTTATCTTTGAATTCCATAAAGAAATTTTTTTATCAAGTAAATTTTTATTTATTTCTTCTAGCAGATCATCTATGTGGTATTCAGACTCAATACCGTCTGTAAATTCTACGTTAAGTTTTTTCCTTTTAATTAAAGCTCTTTTTATTTTTAGTTTATGATTTAAATCTGAGGGATCGTACAATCTTTGCCCAGTGTTTTGGTCTAATAACTCTTGATTGTTAACCCTTTCTCGTAACCAAAGAGGGTGTAATTCTATATTCTTTTTATACAAAGAAACAAAAATCTTCTTTTTATTCTTTGCGACTCCTATTTTCATAAAAGAACCATATATTAATTATAAGATTTTGAAAATATTAAGAATTTAATTGTATTTTCTCATCAAATCTGTCTTTTCTCATTTCTTATCAGTAGCAGACAAATTTGCTCCGGTGGTTGGATCAAGTTCGATTCCTAATGGAGTAATATTCCTTGGTAAAGGTGTAAATGTTGAATCAGGATTTTCTTCTGTAGGTCTTACAGACATTCTGTAAAATCCAAATACGCTAATAATAATATGTAAAATAATTAAAAAAACAAAAAACCCACTTGGGCCAAAACTATCCATAAAAATAACACAAGCTAGAGGACCTCCCATTGCTCCTAAACTTAAAACCAATTGGAGTCCCGCACCCGCAGAAACAAATTTTTCTTTGGGGATATAATCGTTTGTATGTGCAATATTAATTGCGTAGATAGGAAGTGAAAATCCAGCAAAAATCGTTGTAAAAATAAAAAATATAAATTTATTTGTTTCCCAGTCTACAGCAAAATTCATTAGTTCTGCCGATGATCCAACTGTAACAATTGATAAAAAAGCAAAAAGTGCTGCAACTAAAGAACTATAAATCATAACTTTTCTACGATCCATTTTGTCGGAAATATAACCTAAAGGCCACTGAAACAAAGCTCCAGCAATAGTAATTAAGAATATTAATAAAGAGATTTCAAAAATAGTAAAACCCATTATTACCCCATAAACAGCTGTTAATGTAAATAGTGCAGAATGAATTAAGCCATTACAAAAAGAAGTAACAACACCCATAGGTGAAATTTTATATAATTCTTTTGTTTTCATAGGACTTATTTTTTTAAATCTAGGAGCTTTACGTTTTGTAAGAAGAATTGGCATTAATGCGATTGATAATAAAAGTGATATTAAAACAAAGGGTTCAAATTTTATTGGACTGCTGAAATTTAATAAAAGAGCACCTAATGCTATAGAGCCAAAAGTTACAAACATATAGACAGATAATAATTTACCTCGCGATCTATTATTGGCTCTATCATTTAACCAACTTTCAGTGACTATAAAAATACTTACCATACTCATTCCTGTCAAAAATCTTGCAATACTCCAAACAATAGGGTTGACAAATATTGCATGAACTAAAATGCTTAAAGATGCCATTGACGCAAAAGCAGCAAAGACTCTGACGTGACCTACTCGTGAAACCAAGTTTGGAACAACATTGGCCCCAACAAAAAATCCTATAAAGTATGCTGACATTAAAATGCCAGTAGATATTAAACTGAAATCTTCAATTGCTGAACGAACTCCAAGTAAATTTCCTTGCAATCCAAATGCAATCATAATGATTCCATAACCGGTAAAAAGGGCCCAAGAATTTTTTAATAATTTGTTCATGAATGAGGAGTAGTTATTCCTTCATATGAAGAATTGCAATGAATTATTTTAATAAAATTATGTTTTTTTTAATTTCAAAATGGCATGAATGGCAATTGTGATAATGATTACAGTTCCTCCAATAATTGTTTCGATGTTAGGCTCTTCTTTTATGATCAACCAAACCCAAAAAGGTCCTAAAATAGTTTCAAGCAAAAAGAAAAGATTAACTTCAGCTGCTGTAATATATCTTGGTGCCAAAGTTACACATACAAACGGAAGTGCAATACACACAGTACACATTAAAGGGATAATAATCAGATCATTGTTTTCTAATTTTATTTGATCAGCAAAAAAAATTGCAAATAATGCGACCACCAATTTTCCAATCATGGCAGAAGGAACTAGATTGATTTTTTTAGCCAATCTTATAACCACAGCATTAACAGCTAAACCAGTTGCAACAATTAAACCTAAAAAATTTCCTAAAAAATCTCCAGTATCTATTGCGCCATGAAATATGTAGATTACAGCTAAAGTAGTAATAATAATAGCAACCCATGTTTTCTGATCAGGATTTTCTTTCAAAAAAATAAGGCTAATAATTGCTGAGAGCATTGGAGCTAAAGCAATCATAATTAATGTATTTGCAACATTTGTATTTTCAATTGAAATAACAAATAAAATGCTAATTATAGAAAATGAAAGGATATAAACTAAACCATGCCATCCATTATTTAAAATTTGTTTTAATAAACTGGATCTATAAAAAAATAATAGACCAATTAAAATAGTTAAAAATGGAATGAATCCTCTATAAAAAATTAAATTCCATGAATCGATATTTGCGAGACGTATTAGAAGAGAGTCTGGCGTTATAAATAGAGTCCCTCCAAATGCAAGAAGCATTCCTTTTTTTTGATTGTTATATGACATAATTTTTCACAATAGATTTTAAATAATACTATATATAATAAATGATGAAGGAAAAGATATAATGATGTATGCTTTGTTTGTTTAAATGACCGCGCAAAAAAATATAATTGATCAGGTATTTCCTGAAACTTTAAAAATTTTATCTGATTTAATAAAGTTTCCTACTATTTCAGGTTCTCCAAATCTCAAATTAATTGAATATTGCGAAAAAAGATTAAGAAAACTTGGAGTCACTTCTTTCAAAACTGTTAACAAGTCTACACAACAAGCCAATTTATTTACCACTATAAGTGGGAGAAAAAAATCAAATAGTGCTGGTATAATATTATCTGGTCACACAGATGTTGTTCCAGCTTCACCAAAAGAATGGTCCTCCAATCCTTATGTGGCAATAGAAAAAAATAATAAAATTTATGGACGAGGATCTTGTGACATGAAAGGATTTATCGCTTGCACTTTAGCAATGGCACCATTATTTGCTTCTGAAAATTTAAAAAAACCAATTCATTTATCATATACTTACGATGAAGAAACCGTATGTTTGGGTGCTCCCGTGATGTTGGATGATTTAAAAAAAAGAAAAATTAATTTCTCAGCTTGTATAATTGGTGAACCTACAAGCATGAGAGCTATTACAGCACACAAAGGTTATAATGAGTATATTACAGAATTTACTGGCTTATCAGGACATGCTTCGGATCCCGAACATGGGGTAAGCGCTGTCGAATATGCAATTCGATACAGTAATAAACTGATGGAATTAAGGAATGAATTAAAAAGAAAAAAACATAAAAAGAATATTTTTTCTCCTCCTTATTCAACATTACAAATAGGAAAAATTAATGGGGGAATAGGTACTAATGTTATAGCTGACAAATGTACGCTTGATTGGGAGTCTAGACCAATTACCCAAGAAGATGGGGAATTTATTAATAAGAATATTGATGATTATGCTGAAAAAACTTTACTGCCTGAAATGAAAAAAGTTTATCCAAAAGCAAATATTAAAAAAATAACTATTGGAGAAGTAGTAGGTTTTGATGAAAAAGAAGGTTCAGAGGCTGTTAATCTGGTTTGTAATTTAACAGGTGACAATTCAAAAGATGTGGTATCTTTTGGAACAGAAGCGGGATTGTTCCAAGAATTTGGTGTTAGTACTGTAGTTTGTGGTCCAGGATCAATTGAACAAGCACACACTGTTGATGAATATATAACTTTTGATCAATTAAAACTTTGTTTAAAAATGCTTATAGATCTGAAAAGCAGAATAATTTAATTACGTAACTTTATACCACGTAGTCGTTCAGATCTTCTTCTTAGTAACTCAACTGTGGTTAATAAAGTAATTGATAAGGCTACAAGACATGTGGCCATACAAAGTATGACTGGACTTATTTCTTGTCGTATACCGGCCCACATTTGTCGTGGAATAGTTATCTGGTCAACACTTCCTAGGAAAAGGACTACGACCACTTCATCAAATGAAGTAATAAATGCAAACAAGGCTCCCGAGATTACCCCAGGAAGAATAAGTGGCATTATTACCTTAAAAAAAGTTTTCAACTGATTAGCGCCTAAACTTGCTGATGCACGAGTGAGGTTAGTATCAAATCCAGTAAGAGTTGCTGTAACGGTTATAACAACAAACGGTGTTCCTAATGCTGTATGAGCTAGTATAAGTCCAGTGTAAGTACCTACAAGTCCAAATTTAGCATAAAAAAAGAAAATTCCTGCTGCAGTTATAATTAAAGGAACAATCATTGGTGAAATTAAGACAGCCATAATCAAACCCTTGAAAGGCATATTTGGTCTACTTAAGCCCAGAGCTGCCATAGTACCTAAGGTTGTTGCTAAAAAAGTTGCTGATAAACCAATAATGAAACTGTTTACCGTACCTAACATCCATTTGTTTGTGCATACAGTTGTGATAATATCGTCTTCTCTGCATATACCTAACATCTGTCTGTACCATCGAAGAGAAAATGCTTCTGGCTCCAGTCTTAGCATTTCTGGAGTAAAACCAAAGAAGGGTGATTGATTAAAAGACAAAGGAATAATAATAAAGATCGGAGCAATTAAAAAAAAGAATACTAGTCCACAATAAAATAAGAAACCATAATAACCAATTCTTTGTCCCGTTGTTGTATATGTTGGTAAAGCCATGGTAATTTATCCTAATTTTATATTTTCAATTCCAACAATTTTATTATACGCCCAATACAAAACTAACATAACTGCTAGCAGTATTGCCCCTAGTGCTGAACATAGCCCCCAATTTAAAGTTGTTTTTAAATGATAAGCTATAAAGTGACCAATTAATAAGCCTTCTGAGCCTCCTACCAGTTCTGGTGTGATAAAGTACCCAATAGCAAGAACGAAAACTAGCAAACCACCAGCACTAATTCCAGGGATCGTTTGTGGCATATAAATTTTATAAAAAGCGTGCATTGGTTGAGCTCCTAAATTTAAAGCTGCACGCATATAAGTTGGAGAAATTGTTTTCATAACACTATATAACGGAAGCACCATAAACGGTAATAAGATTTGGGTCATAGCTATTAATGTGCCGGTTTTGTTATATATTAACTGCATACGATTTTCGTCGGCTATAATTCCTGCCCAAACCAAAATGCTGTTAAAAATTCCTTTTTGCATCAAAATCACTATCCATGAAACTGTTCTAACTAATAAAGAAGTCCAGAAAGGTAACAAAACACAAATCATAAGTAAGTTACTGAATTTTAATGGTAATGTGGCTAATAAATAAGAAATTGGATAGCCTAAGATTAAACAAAATAATGTTACAAGAACACTGACCTCAAAAGTAAGCCACCAAGTTGAATTATAGATCCTTCTTTTTTCTGGTTGTTGAATAATTTTTTTATTTGAATCGTATGTTAAATCTACCGCATTTAAATAATAACCCATAGTATATGGGTCAACCATCTGTCCTAGTGCTTTCCAATATTCTATGTTAGCCCATCTTTTGTCTATTGCGATCATCTTTTCTTTGTAAGGACCTTCTTTGATTTTTTTGAATTGTCTTTTTGATTTTTTAATTAAACTCTTCCAACCAGACTTGCTATAATTCATACGGGTACTAGCTTTACCAATTTGCCGTCCGTCTGCAGTTATAACTTCGTTGAATAAGGTAGCATACATTTCTTCACTAGGAAGATCACTTTGGTCCCATTTTTTATAAATCTCAAAAGTTTTTGGAAAGACTGTATTAATTTGCTTATCATCAACACTTCTCGCCAACATATTAAATATAGGAAAAACGAAAGTGATAAGAATAAAAAGTAATAAGGGTAAAACTAAAGTAAATGCCCGAATTTTGTTTTTTCTTTCAGCTTTTTTAAGACTGACTTTTAAGGGTATCCCGTCAGTCGTTAATATTTGATTATTTGCTGCTTGACTCATTTGAATAAAAAAAAAGGCGGATAATAAATATCCGCCTTTTAATATTTTTTAATATTACTTCTTGTTACCTGCCATCCACGCTGTCCATTGTTCTTTTAGTTCAGCGTTGTTGTCAGCCCACCATACAGGGTCCGTAAATACAGATTTTTTCAATCTTCTTTTAGTATTCGGCATGTGTGGTAGCACGTCTACACCAGTGTGGAACCAAGGTTCATTTGCTTTAATGATCTTAGTACCGCAATCTCTCATAGGCATGTAAGTAATGTACTTAGCTTGTCCAGCTTGAGATTCACAACTAGTAGCGTGTTTTAAGAATTCAATAGCTTCTGCTTTATTTTTTGAACCCTTAGGAATAGCTACCCAGTCTCCGTCAAGTACTTGGCCTTCCCAAATGTAATCGAAGCTAGCGCCTTCTGAAAGAATAGCAGCTCCGGCACGACCATTGTACACGATAGACATAACTACTTCACCGCTTTTTACTAGTTCTAACGGTTGAGCTCCTGCTGACCAGTGAACTACATGTCCTTTAAGTTCTTCAAGTTTAGCAAATGCTCTGTCTGGCCCACCTTCAGCCTGTAAAACAGAATTTACTTTAGTAGGTTTAACTCCGTCAGCAACAAGTGCCATTTCAAGAACAGCTTGTGGCCATGTGTGAACACCTCTTTTTCCTGGGAATTTTTCAACGTCAAAGAAATCTTTCATTCTTGTCGGTTTTTTTCCAGGAAAAGCTTTTGGATCAAAAATTACAACATATGACCAAAAGATTTGTGGTGCTGAACATTCTGAGATTGGTCCGCTTGAACCAGCACCATTTTCTTTAATACTAGCGCTGTATTTTCCACCTTCCCAAGTGTCCATGTCAAGTTTTTCAAATAAGCCTTCGTCGCAACCATTGATCATGTCTACAGGTAGACCGTCAACAACGTCCCACTTAACGTTTCCTGACTCAACTTGAGCTTTTACTTCCCCAAGACCACCGTTGTAGTTTTCTACTCTAACCTTAGTTTTCCCGCTTTTAACAGGTCCCCAAGTATCAATGTAAGCTTTTTGTTGGCTCATTGTGTATGCTCCACCCCAAGAAACAAATGTAAAATCAGCATAAGCCGTAGCTGTAAATGCTAACCCTACTATTGCTAGTAAAGCAACTTTTATTGATTTAATCATATTTTTTCCCTCTTTATATTGATTAATTATACGTATAATTCGATAATTAAAACAAATTGAGAAAGTGATGTAAACCGGAAAAGTGAGAAATTAACCCAGGTCTAACGCCCTTGAATCACTTGCTTTCCAAGAGAGTTTTACTGAAGTTCCTGTTTTTAAGTTTGCTCCTTTGTAGGAATTAGGAACTTTTACAATAAATTGATCATTTCCACAAACTTCAACCCTTGTGCGAATATGGTCTCCTAGGTAAATTAGTTCTTTCACTGTTCCGTCAAAAGTATTTTCAAAATTAGTATCTGGAGAATTAATTTCAACTCGTTCTGGACGTAATGATACTGTTGATCCCTCACCCACAGCTTTTACATTTACTTTCAGAGATTTTATCTCTTCTCCTTTTTCTGTTTTAATTACACACGAATTACCATTGATAGATTTTACTTTTCCTTTAAGTTGATTATTTTCTCCAATAAACTGAGCTACAAATGCACATTCAGGTTTTTCATATAAAATATCTGGTGTTGATATTTGTTGAATCTTTCCATCATTAAAAACTGCAATTCGATTTGACATTGTTAAAGCTTCACTTTGATCATGGGTAACATAAACAACTGTAATTCCAATATTTTCATGAATATGTTTAATTTCATATTGCATTTGTTCTCTAAGTTTTTTATCTAAAGCACCTAAAGGCTCATCCATCAAAACAAGTCTTGGCTCAAAAACTAGCGCTCTTGCTAGAGCAACACGTTGTTGTTGACCACCTGATAACTGCATTGGCATACGATTGCCAAAGTCTTGAAGTTCAACCATAGATAAAGCTTTTTTAACTTTATCTTGAATCTCAGATTTATTTAGTTTTCTAACTTCGAGAGGAAATGAAAGATTTTCGTTTACAGTCATA
Organism: uncultured Pelagibacteraceae bacterium; assembly: GCA_902591045.1. Classification (GTDB taxonomy): domain Bacteria; phylum Pseudomonadota; class Alphaproteobacteria; order Pelagibacterales; family Pelagibacteraceae; genus Anoxypelagibacter. The sequence goes on from CACIZC010000002.1 coordinate 29,778, forward strand.
TGTGGAAATAAAGCATAGTTTTGAAAAACCATACCAATTCCTCTTTTATAAGGAGGGATGCTGCTGATCGCATCTCCATCTAAATATATTTCACCGCTAGTGGGTGTTTCAAATCCAGCAAGCATCATTAATGTAGTGGTTTTTCCCGAACCAGAAGGCCCAAGCATTGTAAGAAATTCTCCTTTTGGAATATCTACATTAAGATCTTTAACTACAAGAACATCGCCATCGTAGCTTTTATCTACTTTATCAAATTTTACAAAACTATTCGAAGACATAATAATGATTGATGATTAAAACATTTGTAAAAAAATATATCAAGTTTTTTTTACCCTTTAATATGTAAGTCTCTAGATAGATTGCAGAATAATTCTGAACCTTTTTCTGTAACTCTTACCGATTCACTCGCTTCTACACCCCAATCACCAAATTGCATAACAGCTATCATGTGAAAAGTAACGTTAGGTTGTAAAATTGTTTTGTCTCCTTTTGATATATTCAAAGTTTGTTCTCCCCAATCAGGCGGGTAACCAATTCCTATAGAATAACCCGTTCTGGAATCTTTTTTAATTTTATATTTATCTAAAATACCCCAAAATTTTTGTGCAACATCGTCTGCAGTATTTCCTGGTTTTGTTACAGAAATTCCTGCATCTAGAGCTTCGTTGGTAGCTTTCATGGTGTCAATTTTTTTTTGGTTTTTTTCACCTAAAAGTACTGTTCGCGCCATTGGACAATGATATCTTTTATACACGCCTGCTATTTCAATAATTGTTGCTTCTCCCGAAACAAATTTATCTTCTGTTGCTGTTAAATGAGATGCCGAAGTTCCTTTGCCTGTCGGTAACAAAGTTGCGATACTTGGATAATCTCCTCCAAATTCTCTTGTTCCATTAAATAAAGCTTTTTGAATATCCGCCACAGCATCGCATTGTCTTATGCCGGGATTAATACTTTTGAAAGCTGTTTTCATTGCGTTTTCAGTTATGCGTGCAGCCGATTTCATTAAGTTAACTTCTGCATCTGATTTAACAACTCTCACCCAATTAACTAAACGTTCAGCGTCTTTAATTTTTGCATTGGGCAAACCTACTTTTATTGTTTCATAGCAAAATGCTGTAAAATAGTGGCTATCCATTTCTAAACCTATATTAGATTTATCCCATTTTCTTTTTTTTATTATTTCTACTAAATATTGATATGGATGAAGTGGCCAAGTATGAATATATTTTTCATCATATTTAATTATGTTTTTATCTTGTAAGTATGTTTTTATATACCCACCTGCAATATCTTGGTCTCTTAAAAAACAAATTGGTTCGTCTTCATTAATGTGAACTAAAACACATTGAGCGTAATAGAAAGACCAAGCATCATATCCTGTTAGATAATTCATGTTAGCTGGGTCGTGGGAAACTAATAAATCAATGCCCTTTTTTTTCATTGATGATTTAACTTTTAATAGTCGATTTTTGTATTCTTGTTTTTCAAAAAGCATTATTAATTTCTTAAAAGTTTTCCGTATCCTTTTACTGAAGATTTGTATCCAATTGATCTTATTGTGTCCCAAATCAAGGTTTGATTACTAGATAAAACTGGTTTATTTATTTTTTTTTCTACTTCATCAATAATTTTTAATACTGGAAGTGCAGTACAAGATATAAATAATGCATCTGCATTAGCAGTGTCTAACTCCACAAATGTTTCCAGTAAATATTCTGGATCAATTTTAGCAATATCTGAATCTAAATTTAAGTTTAAGCTAGCAAATGACAATACTTCGATATTTTTCTTTGTAAAATATTCAAAAATTGTTTTATTTACAGAGTCTGGGTAAGGAGTAAATACAGCAATTTTTTTTATACTCATTTCCTTAAAAGCCTTGATCGCAGAAGTTACTGGTGTAGTTACGTAGCAATTTGGTTTGGCCAATAGAACTTTTTCTTTCACATTGTCTTCCCCAATAGCAATTGTTCCCGATGTACATCCATAAGCAATCGTATCAAGTTTTTCATCGGGTAGTATTTTTTTGGCTACTGATTCAAGTTCGTCTTGCATTTTTAAAAGATTTTCTTTTGTTAATGGATTTTGATTATGAATACGATTAATAAAAATATCTAAAGGCAAATCTCTACACACAGTATTAAAATCACTTTCTATTGTATAGTCAGTTGACAAAGCAATTAAACCAACTTTGGGATTAAATTTTTTTTTAAATTTAGGAATAATATGTTTAAAATTTAAAGACATTTTTCTACTTAATTACATTGTGTTCAGGGCCAAATGGAAATTTAGTTATGTCTTCAGCCCCATTTTCATTTATTACAAGAATATCGTGTTCACGATATCCGCCTGCTCCGGGTTCTCCTTCAGGAATAAGTATCATGGGTTCCATAGAAACAACCATGTTTGGTTTCAAAACTGTTTCGATATCTTCTCGAAATTCAAGTTTGCCTTCTCTTCCATAATAGGGACTTAACAAACCAAATGAATGTCCATAACCAAATGTTCTTCGATCCAAATATCCAAGTTCAGAAAATAATTCATTAAGTTCAGCAGCTATTGCTGAACACTTAACACCAGGTTTAATAATTTCTATACCTCTACGATGAACTTTAACGTTTGCTTCCCAAGCCTTTAGGGAATCTTTGTCAACTTTTCCCATAAAAAGCGTACGTTCTAATGCAGTATAATATCCAGAAATCATCGGGAAAGTATTTAAGGAAAGAATGTCACCGAATTTAATTTTTCTTGTAGTTACAGGATTGTGGGCTCCATCAGTATTAATTCCTGATTGAAACCAAACCCATGTATCACGTAGCTCTGAATTTGAATGAAATTTTGCAATAGCTGTCTCCATGGCATCTCGACCGACCATGGCCACATCAATTTCAGAAGCTCCTACCTTAATTGCTTTAACAATCGCTTCTCCTCCAATATCTGCTATTTTTGCACCACTCCTTATTAAAGCAATTTCTTCATCGGACTTAATCATTCTTTGAGACATTGTTAATTGTGATATATCAACAATTTTAGAATTATCGAAAGAATCTTGCAATTTTTTATATCTTTCTTTCGTTAAATGATCCTCTTCAACACCAATTTTTTTTGCTTTTCCCAAAACATAAACAATCGCTTTAAAATAATTATCTTTTTTCCAATCTGTATAGACAAGATTTTCTCCATAACATCTGCGTCCTGGTTGACCGGCATCAACTTGAGCTGAAATTACTACATTGCGTTTTGGAGTTACAATGCACGCATATTGTCTACCAAAGGAACAATAAAGAAAACCAGAATAGTAGGCTATATTTTGCAAAGACGTTAAAATTACTGCATCAAGATTATTTTCTTCTATTATTTTTCTTAATCCTTTTAATCTTCTTTCATATTCTTTGTCACTAAAAGGTAATGGTACTTTATCACCATTGATAAATTGAAAAAAATCTAATCTTTTCATATTTACAGTCGCAATAAGTTATCGAGAACTCCAGATACTTTCCATTTTTTAATTAATTTAGAAAATGCCAAGGTCGTTTTTGGAACCGTTTCATCAAAAATTAGCTTATAACCTGGGCCAACCAAAACTCCCTCTGATTTAGTTTGGCTTAAAATCTTCCTTGCTACTAAAGCTCTAACTTTTCTCCTAACGGTCTCTTTGGGCAGTGTTGATACTTGGCAAATACTTGAAACTGTTAATCTGTTTTTTTGTATTTTAGACATAAGCTCTTTAGCTTTAAAAATTAAAAGAGAATCGTCAATATCTGTTGCTTTTGATATTTTATCAAATTCATTAGAAATCTCAGAATATGTTTTTGTAGTTTCAGTTTGCATTATATATACCTCGTGACTTACTACAATTTGAATAATCATAAATGAGTCAAAATCCATTTTTAAATCTGATCTTACTCTTCGATAATAGTCGATCATAAACATTAAAAATTCATACATTCCAGTACCAAATGATTTTTGTCTTGATCCAAGAGAGTCTAATTTTTTCTTTATTGAAGTAACGTTAGTATCTGTTGTCATGTTATTTTAAATTCCTTACAATAAACACAAAGATTATAGATGTGATAAACATTATAATAGCGTAGGCAGCAGTGGGAACTATATATACAATGTCATCAACTAATTGAGTTGCTACAAAGACGGCTAAAGTTCCATTTTGTAAACCACATTCCAAAGATATACATTTCCTTTGTGGCATCCCTGATATCCAAAACTTAGCAACATAAAAACCAACTATCATCATTACTACATTTAAAATTAAAGTAATAATACCAGCTCGTGTTATAAAACTTATGACCCTATCCCATTCTTCTACCCAAATAGAAAGAAATACAATTACAAATAAAATTATAGATATTCTTTGTATTATTTTTGTTTTTGAAGTTATAAAGTTTGTTGCAAATGTTCTAATAAGCATGCCCAAAATAACAGGAACGGTTACTACTAAAAACATTTTTATAGCTATTCCTCCCATTGTAATGTTCTCGTTAAGACTGCTCTCCACTCCTAAAAGATTAGCGGATTGAAATATAATAAACGGTACAGAAAGAATGCTTATTAAACTTATGATAGCTGTCAGTGATATTGATAATGCTACGTCACCATTTGCAAATTTTGTTAATACATTTGAGGTTACACCTCCGGGAGCTGCTGCTATTATCATAACTCCCAAAGCTAATTCTATTGGTGGGTTGTAAATTTTAATTATTATAAAAGCTATAATTGGAAGCAAAATTAATTGGCAAAGCGAACCAACAAAAAAATTTTTAGGATTCTTTATTACCCTAGAAAAATCATCAATAGTTAAACCGAGGCCTAATCCTAACATGATTAGAGCAAGCGCTATTGGTGCTATTGTGGTTACAATTTCCAAAATCTACCTTCCCCCTTTTTTAAGTAGAACTGAAATGAGTTTTTAAGTCAACTAGATAAGTTTAGAAATTTGAATAGAGGTATCGCACATTCTATTAGAAAAACCCCATTCATTATCATACCAAGATAAAACTCTACTAAATTTACCTTTGATAACCTGGGTTTGTGTAGCGTCAAATATGGAGCTGTGTGAATCGTGATTAAAATCTTTTGATACTAAAGGCTGTTTATTAATTCCAAGAATACCTTTTAATTCTCCCTGTGCTGCTTTGGTCATGGCATCATTAATTGTATCAGCTGTAACATCTTTTTTTGTAACTAAAGTAAAATCAATAAGTGAAACATTTGGTGTTGGAACTCTTATGGCTGTTCCATCTAATTTACCTTTTAAACTTGGCAACACTAAGCTCATAGCTTTTGCTGCACCAGTAGAAGTTGGAATCATTGCTCCTTCCGTTGATCTTGCTCTTCTTAAATCTTTATGAAGAGTATCAAGAAGTTTTTGATCACCAGTATAGCTATGAATGGTAGTCATATAACCATATTCAATTCCAAAATTGTTTTCTAAAACCATTGCAACAGGAGCCAAGCAATTTGTTGTGCATGATCCATTGGAAATAACATTATGTTCCTTTTTAAGGTCCTTGCTGTTAACGCCTTGAACAATGGTAAAATCTACATCTTTAGCAGGAGCAGATACAATTACTTTTTTTGCTCCAGCTTTTAAATGTTTTCCCGCAGTTTCTTTATTTAAAAATAACCCTGTACATTCTAAAACAACATCGGCTCCTACTTTTCCCCAAGGTAAATTAGCAGGATCTCTTTCTGCAAAAACTTTAATATTTTGATTTAAAATCTTAAACCCATCTTTTGATGTGCTAACGTCATGTGGCAAAGTTCCATGAGTACTATCATATTTTATTAAATGAGCATTTGTTTCAATTGAACCAAGATCGTTAATGCCAACAACTTGTATTTTATCTTTGTAATTTTCTAATAAGGCTCTTAATATGAGTCTTCCAATTCTACCAAATCCGTTAATTCCAATTTTTACCATAGGATTTATACGTATTTAAATACAACAATAAAATAAGCAATGCAAATAATTGTGGCTATCCACAAGAGACTTCCAACTAGCCCTAGCCATGCTAAATGAATGAATGCGCTTCCAAGTAATGATACAAATAATCTATCTCCCCTCGTAGTATCCAAACCTAAAATACCTCTTCTGGGAGATCCTCCAGGAACTTTTTTTTCCCAAAGGAGCATAACTGTTATACATATTGCAATGAATATAAAAAAAGCAGCGGTTTGCCAAGTCCAAGCCATCCATGAAAAAAAATCAAAATCAAAAAAGCCTTTGTCTTTTGCTTTTCCAACTTCACCCCATGTAGCGGCGTACAATTTTGTAAACATTAGACTCTCCCCATTGCAAAACCTTTGGCAATATAATTTTTAACAAAATAAATTACAATTGCCCCAGGAATAATTGTTAAAGTACCAGCTGCTGCTAATAATCCAAGTTCATATCCTGAAGTACTTGCTGTACGAGTCATTGTTGCTGCTATAGGTTTAGCTGCTGTAGCAGTCAATGTTTTGGCCAATAAAAGCTCTACCCAAGAAAACATAAAACAGAAAAACATTGTTATTCCTATTCCTGCAGCGATTGTAGGAACAAAAATTTTAAAAAAGAATCTTCCAAATGAATAACCATCTACATAAGCTGTTTCATCTAATTCTTTTGGAACAGCAGACATAAATCCCTCTAATATCCAAACAGCTAATGGAATATTAAATAGACAGTGCGATAGTGCAACTGCTATGTGTGTGTCAAATAAGTTGACAGAGGAATAAAACTGAAAAAATGGTAAAGCAAAAACTGCAGGTGGAGCCATTCTGTTAGTCAATAACCAAAAGAATAAATGTTTATCTCCTAAAAATTTATAACGAGAAAATGCATAAGCAGCAGGTAAAGCTGCGGCTACAGACAAAATAGTATTAAAAACTGTATATGTAATTGAGTTAACATATCCCATATACCAAGTGCTATCTGTAAATATTTTTACATAATTTTCAGTAGTAAATTTCTGCGGCCATAATGAATATGTATTTATAATTTCAGTTGTTGTTTTAAACGACATATTTATAAGCCAATAAATTGGTAACATTAAAAAAACAATGTACAATGTAGGAACTAACCACTTATATTTTTTCATGATTGCGCCTCATTTTTCATCATCAAATTATAAAAAACCCAACATACCAAAAGAACAATGAAGAAATAAATTAATGACATTGCTGCAGCAGGCCCTAAATCAAATTGTCCTAAGGCCATTTTTACCAAATCGATTGATAGGAATGCTGTAGTGTTCCCCGGGCCTCCACCTGTTAAAACAAATGGTTCTGTGTAAATCATAAAACTGTCCATAAATCTCAAAAGAATAGCCAGTGTTAAAACTTTTTTCATTTTTGGTAATTCTATATATCTAAAAGTGGCCCATCTACTTGCTCCATCAATTTCTGCTGCTTGATAATAAGCGGGTTGAATTGAATTAAGTCCAGCATAAGATAAGAGCACCACTAATGAAGTCCAATGCCAAACATCCATCAAAATTGTTGTAAACCAGGCATCACCAGGTTGTTGCGTAAAATTATAATCGAAACCTATAGCATTGAGTGTGTAACCAAGAAAACCGATATCCGGTAAAGCAAAAATATTCCACATTGCTCCAACAACGTTCCATGGAATAAGAAGTGGCATCGACATTAAAATTAAACAAACTGGAACACCCCAACCTTTTTTTGGCATTGTTAAAGCTATTCCAATACCTAGTGGGATTTGAATTAAAAGTATAATAAAAGTAAATGCTATTTGCCGACCCAAAGCAGCATGAAATCTTTCTGATAATAAGATTTGTTTAAACCACCTAGTTCCTTCCCATGCAAATACGTTATTTCCAAATGTTTCCTGAAAAGAATAATTTACTACTGTCATTAATGGTATAGCGGCATTAAATGCTACAAGAACAAATACAGGAATTACAAATAACCAGGCTTTTTGATTTATAGTTTTGTTCATTATTCTATTATCCAGTTATCACCATAGATATATGTAAATTTTTTATTAAAAGTTACATGTGTACTTCCGCTTGGAATTTCAGTTGATGCATTTGATAAAATCTTAATTTTTCCACCAGTACATTCAGTGTCAATGATTTTATGTCTTCCGGTATTACTTACTCTTTTAATTTTCACCGGGATTCCTTCTTTTGAAAAATTAATAAATTCTGGCCTTATGCCTATTTGAGTTTTGCTAAAATTTGATTTTTTAATAGAATTATGACTTGAAATTTTTTGACCACCAAAATTAACTTCACCATTTTTTATTTCACATGGAAGAATATTCATTCCTGGAGAACCAATAAAATGACCTACAAAAGTGTGTTTTGGTTTTTCAAAGAGTTCAACTGGCGTACCCGTTTGTACAATTTGTCCTTCGTGCATAACAACAACTTGATCAGCAAAAGTTAAGGCTTCTGTTTGATCGTGTGTTACATAAATCATTGTACGGTTAATTTTTTGGTGTAATTCTTTCAATTTAGATCTTAAAACCCATTTTAGGTGCGGATCAATAACAGTTAATGGTTCATCAAACATAATTACGTTTACGTCTGATCTAACAAGTCCTCTGCCTAAAGAAATTTTTTGCTTACCATCAGCTGTTAAACCTGAAGCTCTATTTTTTAAGGTTGATGTTAATTCTAACATTTCAGCAATTTCTTTAACTTTAGATGCTATCTCTCCATCAGAAAGACCTCTGTTTTTTAAGGGAAATGCTAAGTTGTCATAAACAGACATTGTGTCGTAAATTACTGGAAACTGAAATATCTGGGCAATATCTCTTTCAACTGGATTAAGTGTTGTTACATCCTTGTCGTCAAACAAAACATTGCCTTTAGTTGGTTTTAATAAACCTGAAACTATATTTAATAGTGTGGTCTTACCACAACCTGATGGACCAAGAAGCGCGTATGCTCCACTATCTTTCCAATCAATACTAATATCTCTGAGAGCCCAGTCTGCATTGTTATTTTGTTTTTCTAAATAACTATGACTTAAATTTTTTAATGTAATTTTAGCCATTGTTTACCAACCTGTTATTTTGATCAAAATATAAAAATTCATCTGTATTCATATAAAGTTTTGTATTTTCACCAACATTTTTTTGTTGAATACCGTTAGATAAAGATACCCAATTTAAATTACCGTTTGTAAAATGTATTAAACTTTCTGAACCACTTAATTCTGAGATCTGCACCTTGCCATTTATCTCAACAGAATTATTTCCTTCTTTGTATGTCGTAATATTATGTGGTCTTATACCTATTTTATAAATTCCATCTTTAATTTTAGTAGATGGTTTCCATTGGACGCTATTGTCATTTAATTTACAAATGTCTCCACTTTTTTTAACCTCGGCTATATTCATTGGGGGGTCACTAAAAACTTTAGCAGATATAAGATTATCTGGTTTATTATAAACTTCTAAGGTTTTTCCGTATTGTATGACTTTTCCCTCTAATAATGTCGCTGTATTTCCCCCAATCATTAAAGCATCGGAAGGTTCTGTGGTTGCATACACAACTATACAATCTCTATCTTCAAATAATTTTGGTAATTCTTCCCTTAATTCTTCTCTCAATTTAAAATCCAAATTTGCTAATGGTTCATCTAATAAAATTAAATCAGAATCTTTAACTAAAGCTCTTGCTAATGCAGTTCTTTGTTGTTGACCTCCTGATAATTCATCAGGTTTTTTATTCAACATTGCTGATAATTTTAATAGTTCAGCAACTTTTCCAACTCTTTGTTTAATTTCGTCCGTTTTAACACCTGTAATCATTAGTGGTGATGCTATATTTTCGAATACTGTATAATTTGGATAATTAATAAATTGTTGGTAAACCATTGAGCAGTTTCTGCTTTGAACTTTCTTTCCTGTTACATTTTTCTGATTGAACCAAATTTGACCTGAGGTTGGTTTATCTAAACCGGCCATAATTTGCATCAATGTTGTTTTACCTGCTAATGTAGAACCCAAAAGCACATTTATAGTATTTTTTTCTAATTTAAGATTAGTAGGATAAATATGAGTGTCTATTCCAATTTTCTTTTCTATATTTTTTAATTCAAGACTCATAAATAAAAATTTAGTTTTAAAAAAAGGGGGCAGCAAGTGCCCCCTTTAAATTTAGATTAACCTCTATCTATTTCCAAGCTCTTGCGTATGGAATAGTTTTTCCTTGAGGTTTCTCATCTCGTTTAGCCTTAGGTGAACCTTTTTTATTCAACCAATAAGAAGCTTCTCTTGGTTTATTAAGTCTAGGTCCACATCCACCGTAAGCGTTACTACCTTTATCAGCAGCTTCCATACGTGACATAACTAAGTCCATCTCTTCTGCGAGACGATCCATAGCTTGTTGTGGAGTAAACGCACCTGAGTTTACATCTCCAATTTGTTGCCACCAGATTTGTGCAAGTTTCGGATAATCCGGAACGTTGATACCTGTTGGTGACCAAATATTTCTGTTGTTAGATCTATAGAACTCTACAAGTCCACCTAATGCATCAGCTCTTTCTGTGAAAGATTTATGATCGATAGAACTATCTCTAATGATAGTTAAACCAACGTGACTTTTCTTAAGATCAACTGTTTTTGATACAACGAATTGAGCGTATAACCATGCAGCTTTTCTATTTTTAACTGGTGTAGACTTAAATAAAGTCCAAGATCCAGCATCTTGATATCCAAGCTTCATGCCTTCTTCCCAATAAGGTCCTTTTGGTGATGGACCCATTCTCCATAACGGCTTTCCGTCAGCATCAACAACTTTATTGTTAGGATTTTTTCCTACTAAAGAAGCCGTGAACGCTGTGTACCAGAAAATTTGCTGAGCAACGTTTCCAGAAGATAAAGACGGTAGAGACTGATAGAAGTCCATAGCCGCAGCACCTGGAGGTGCATAGTTTCTTAACCATTCATCCCATTTTCTAATTGCGTATACAGCAGCAGGACCATTAGCAGCTCCACCTCTTGTTACAGAAGCTCCAACCGGGTTACAAGAACCTTTTTCCATTCTTATTCCCCATTCGTCCACTGGTACTCCATTAGGTTTTCCAACATCACCTGCTCCAGCCATTGATAACCAAGCATCAGTCATTCTCCAACCTAAGTCAGGAGCTCTTTTGCCGTAGTCCATGTGACCATAAATTTGAACACCGTCTATTGTTTTCACATCTTCTGAGAAGTATTTAGCGATGTCTTCATAAGCAGACCAATTTAAAGGAACACCTAAATCGTATCCGTATTTATCTTTAAAACCTTTTTTGATTTCAGGTCTGTCAAACCAATCTTTTCTAAACCAATAAAGGTTAGCAAATTGTTGGTCAGGCATTTGATATAAGTCGCCATCTGGACCTGTAGTAAACTGCTTACCAATGAAATCATTTAGGTCCAAAGTCGGTAGAGTAACATCTTTACCTTCTCCAGCCATCCATTTCGTTAGATTAACAGCTTGTTGCATTCTAGCGTGAGTACCAATCAAATCTGAGTCATTGATGTACGCATCGTAAATACTTACGTTAGTTTGCATTTGTGTTTGAACAGCCATTACCACATCACCTTCGCCAAGCAATTGATGATTTACTTTAATTCCAGTAATTTCTTCAAAAGCCTTGGTTAAAACTTTAGACTCATACTCGTGAGTAGGAATAGTTTCAGATAATACTTTGATAGACATTCCCTTGAATGGCTTCGCAGCATCTTGGAACCATTTTAATTCTTTAATTCTCTCTTTTTCAGAAAGAGTTGAAAGACTAAATTCCCCTTTCGCCCATTTGCTTATTGCGTCTGAATAAGCAGATGTCGAAACTAAAGTGAAAGCAACAGCAACAGCTATTATAGTTTTCAATGTTTTAAACATTAATCCTCCCTGTTGTTTGTTAATTATTTAATTGAAACAAAATACAATCAAGTTGTACAGTTTTATTTAATACAACTGAGAAGTGATTTAATTTATCAGTGCTCTTTTTATTGCTTTTGACCAGCCATTAAGAAGTGTTTTTCTTGATTTTTTGTTCATTTTGGGCGAAAATTTTTTATCCAAATTCCAATTTTTAGAAATATCTTTTAACGATTTATAAGCACCAATTTTAAGTCCAGCCATAAAAGCTGCGCCTAATGCGGTGGTTTCGTGTACTTTGGGCCTTAATACTTTTACATTTACTACGTCAGATAAAAATTGGGTAAACCAATTATTCATGACCATGCCTCCGTCAACTTTTACTATTTTTGGCCTTAACCCATCATGTTTCATTGCTTCAAACAAATCGTAAGTTTGATAGGCAACAGACTCTATAGTAGATCTAACAATTTCTTTTGGACCGGTATCTCTAGTTAGTCCACTTAAAACTCCTCTGGCATTTTGATTCCAATAAGGCGCACCCATCCCAGTAAAAGCTGGGACTAAATATACATCTTTATTATCTTTAAGAGATCTTAAAATTTTTTCTGTTTCACTTGCTTTTTTAAAAAATTTCATACGGTCTCTTAACCATTGAACGCCTGCTCCTGCAATAAATATAGATCCTTCCATTGCATATGTAGTTTTTCCGTTAATCCTATAAGCTATTGTTGTTAAGAGTCTATTTTTTGAATAAATTTTCTTACTACCAGTATTTAATAAAATAAAAGCCCCAGTACCATAAGTGCTCTTAAGTGATCCTGGATCAAAGCAGCATTGTCCTATTGATGCCGATTGTTGATCGCCTACAACACCAGTAATTGGTATGGACTTGCCAGTTATTGATGGATGTGTATTTCCAAAATCATCAGCACAATTTTTTACTTCTGGTAAAATATGTTTTTGTATTTTAAGAATTTTTAGAATTGTATCATCCCATTTATTCGTTGTAATATTATAAATCATTGTTCTACTAGCATTAGTAGCATCAGTAGCGTGAACTTTGCCTTTTGTTAAACGCCAAATCAAAAAGGTATCAATAGTACCAAAGAGTAATTGTTTATTTTGCATTAATTTTCTTGCTTTTGGAACGTTATCTAAAATCCATTTTATTTTAGTTCCAGAAAAATAGGAATCTATAGGAAGTCCAGTCTTGTTAAAAATAATAGTTTCTTTATTTTGTTTTTTTAATTTTTTACAAAATTCTGCTTGTCTTCGGTCTTGCCATACAATAGCTCTATAAACAGTTTTTCCAGTTTTTTTATCCCATAAAACTGTTGTCTCCCTTTGATTTGTAATTCCTATCGATAAAATATTTCCTTTTAATTTTTTAGCTTTTTTTATTACATCTTTTAAAGTTTTTTTTGTTGTGCTCCAAATTTCTTCAGGATTATGTTCCACCCATCCACTTTTTGGAAAATATTGTGTAAATTCTTTTTGAGAGGAATAAATAAGTTTTCCTTTTAGATTAAATAAAATTACTCTGCTTGATGTGGTTCCTTGATCAATTGAAATAATAAAATTCTTTTTCATTATTTATTATTTTAAAATCTTATCCTTGGCTTTTTTATATTCTTTTTCTGTTAAAGCCCCAGATTTATATAGTTCATATAAATCTGTTAATTTTGTACTTATATCACTTTGATCTGGTTCTGGTGTGTTATTTTCTTTTTTTGATTTTTTTGAAATATAACCTTCTTTTTTAATTTTAGTTGTATTTCCATAAAAACCTAATTCAGTTAATTTTTCTTTTATTTCACTTAAAGTCATGTCTGATCTAAATAACGCCTTTTTGCCACCAGGATTAATGCCATTCTGCCACTTAACTGTTTTTCTTAATGCAAATACTGAACATGGTTTTTTATAATATCGTTTACATTGTGTTAAGATTTCATGAGTTGGTACTGACCAACAGTTTGCTGCATTTCCTCCACACTCATACCAAAAAAGACGGTCTCCATCATTAGTTATTGCTGCCTTCATGATATTTTTTTTTTTTAGATATGTAGAAAACTGGTTCACACCCATATCGGTCATTTTTAATTCTCCCTTACCATATGATCCGGCATGTAAATTTGTAATGGTAAAACATGTTGTAAAAAAAAGTATTAGTATAAATTTTCTAATCATTGAAAGTTTTTCCACTTTATATTCAATTTTTTATCCTCTAGTATAGCATCAATCATAGCAATCATTAAGGGAAGTTTTTTTTCATCAAAATCTTCTTTTACTTTATTTCCTATTTCAAAAATTAATTCAGCTCCTTCAACTGTAACATTTGGCATTTTTGTTTTCTTAGCTTCGGAAAAAACAATTCCCTCCCCTATTAATGATCCCATTTTACTGTTTCTTCCGCCGGCTGCACTTACATATAAATCTCCTAGACCAGCTAAACCTTTAACAGTTTCTTTTTTTCCTTTTAAAAATTCTGCAAAAACTTCCATTTCATAAACGGATTGTTTAACTAAGGCTGCGGAAGTATTTAAATACAAATTCCCCTGAGGTTTTGTTTTGTTTAGTCCTGAAGCGGCTCCAATAACCATAGAAAATATATTTTTAATAGCTGCGCAAACTTCAACTCCATTTATATCTGAAGATGTTGACACGTGATAATAATCTGTCGACAACATTTTGCTTAAAGACTTAGCGGTATCTAAATTATTATTGGCAATCACAACGCCGCTGTGGACTCTGTTAGCTAATCCAGGTGCTAAACATGGTCCTCCAACAGCAGATAAATTTATATTTTTAATTCCTTTTTCAGATAACAATCTTTCTAGTTTATTAACCAGAAGCTCATATTTTTTTTCATTTATACTTAAGCCTTTGGTTAACATTAATAGGTTAGGTAAGTCTTTGTTTTTTGAAATTTTATTTAATTCTTCTGCAATCCAATTAATGCCTTTTGAACTAACCCCTATAACAATGAGATCTGGATTGGTTTTAAAAACTTCTTTAATAGACTCGTGTTTAAAAAATTTAATAGATTTAATTACTTCTAAATTAAGACCTGGATGAAAACGATTTTTGTTCAACTCTTCAACAGCCTGGTTTTCTAAATGTGTCCCAATAATACTTACGTCATGTTTGTTATCGACACACGGATAAGCAAAGGCTGTTCCCATTGCACCAGCTCCGATTATAATTATTTTTCCCATAATTTAATTTCTAAAAAATATTTTTCTAAATAAAACAAAAATTGAGAGTAATTCAACCTTGGCAATTATCATGAACAAAATAAGTGAAATTTTTGAAGTTGTAAATAAACTAGAAAAATCAATTTTTTCAACCCCATATATATTGGATATCGCTGTATTCGTTAAAGTTAATATGGATAATTTAAAGGAATTTTCAAAATTTAAAATATCTAGCAGCAAAATACTATTTAAAATAAAAAGGCTTAGGAAAAATAAAATAAAAATTAAAAATGACATTTTAATGTTTTCCATATTTATTTTTTTATTAGATAACATTAAATTTGTATTTACTATAACATTTGGTTTAACTAATTTATATGATTCCATAACGAAAGCTTTTATCAATATATAAATCCGTAAAAATTTAATTCCAGAAGTTGTAGAAATTATGGAGCCACCAAATAATGTTAATACTAATAAATATAAGCCAAAGTTTTCTGGAACGTTACCAATAGATATTCCAGAAGTACCTATGCTAGACAAAATATTTATACCTACCAAAAATATATTAAGATCATTGGTTAAATAAAAAAGTGAAGAAAAAACAAGAATTAAAGATAACAAATATAAGTCTTCCTTGTGGCTTTTAATATTGCCTCTATTAAAAATAATATTGTAAAAAAGATAAAAATTTAAAATAGATATTAGAAAAGCAAATATCATCATAATTTGCTTTAAATTTGTGTTTATTATTTTATCTAATGAATTTTCAGGTAAAAAACCACCTGAAGAAATTATGGTCATAGCTAAATTAAAACTATCAAAAAGTCTTATATCAGAAACTAAAAATAAGAAGAAAATTGTTGCAGTTAAAAAAATATAAATAAAAAAAGTTCTAATAGAAACTCTTATTAAATTTGGAGCTAAATTAATCTTAGTTTCCAAATTAAACGAAAAATCTACAAATTTAGAATTTATCTGTTTATTAGAAAAAATTAAAATTATAAAAATTAAAAAATAGAATCCACCTAACCACTGTGATGAAGATCTCCATAAAATCAAAGGTGAGTCTATACTATTTATATTATTTATTACGGAAAAACCTGTTCCGGTAAGTCCAGAAACAGATTCAAAAAAAGAATCCATTAGAGAAAAACCATAACCTCCAAAATAAAAAGGTATGGCATAAAAAAAAGATATTGTTAAATAAACTAAAAGAACTAAAAAAATTTGTTCAAAAGCATTAATATTTTCTTTAAATTCTTTTCCTGATTTATAAAAATTAAAGCCAACTATTAAAGAAATGAAAAGTGTAATGACGTAAGATTTAATATTTCCTAAATCATTGAAATAAAAAGAGTAAAAGATATTTAATAAAGATAAAAAGCTTACTGGGAAGCAGCTTATGCCTAAATAATATAAACAGGATTTTATTTGCATTTTATGATGAGGTTCTAAAAAGATTTTCCACTTCTTTTAATTGCTCTCTCTTAGATAAAATTACAACTATATCATCTTTCTGTAGAACAACATTTGATTTGGGAATCATAACTTTACCTTTTCTAAATATTGCTCCAATTCTTACCTCATCTGGTAAATTAGAATCTTTAATAGCTTTGTTTGCCAATTCAGAAGTTTCGATAATTTTTGCTTCAAGAAATTCATATTGACCATCCATTAAAGAAAATACTGTGTCTATAGTTCCCATATGAACATGTTTCATAATCGTTGAGACAGTTGTCATCCTTGGATCTACCAAATCGTCAATTTTCAATGACTCCTGAAGCAAACTATAATTATGTTTATTAACAATAGCTATGGTTCTTTTTGAAGGTGAATATTTTTCAGCAAGAACGCATGCCATAACATTGTCCTCATCGTCATTTGTTATTGCAAAAACAGTTTCGATTTCCTCTATGTTTGCTTCTTTTAAAATTTTTTCATCTAAAGCGTCACCACAAATCACAATTGCAGATGATAGTTCGCTTGCTAAATGTTCTGCTCTTGCCTTGTTTTTTTCTATAATTTTAGTTCGTAAACCCTCGACATTTTCTAGAAGTTTAGCTAGATGTAATCCAATATTACCTCCTCCAATTATTAATATTTTTTTAGCTAATTTTTCATCGTGACCAAATACAGACAACAATTTATTAATTTGATCAGTGCTTACTACAACATAAACTTTATCACCAATTTTCATTTGATCATTTTTTTTAAAAAATACAAATTTTTCTTTTCTCTCAGCGCCAAAAACATAAGCTTTGAATTCTGGAAATTTCTTAGTTAGATCTTTAAGGGGTACATTTGTTATTGGACAATTTTTTTCAATTAAAATTTCTAATAATTTAACTTTATCTTTTACAAAAGGTACGTTGTCTAAAGCTCCAGGTGCTTCCAATTTTCTGTATAGAGATTTAGCAACCTCTCTTTCAGGTGAAATTATCACGTCAATTGGAATATTTGATTTGCTATACAATTTACTCCACTTACCCTCTAAAAAATCTTGTGATCTAATTCTGGCAATTTTTTTGGAAATATTAAATAAAGAACTTGCTAATTGACAAACAATCATATTGGTCTCATCATTTCTAGTAACTGCAATAATCATGTCTGTATCTTTGGCTCCTGCATTTTCAAGAACAGATGGTAAAGTGGCTCTGCCAACAATACCTTTTACGTCTTGAGTATCATTAATTTTCTTAATGTCCTCTGAAGATTGATCAATAACTGTTACAGAATGACCTTGTGCTTGCAATTGTTTACTTATTGAAAAGCCGACCTTGCCGGCACCACATATTATAATATTCATGATTAATTAATGCCTTTTATTCCGAGAGATTTAAGTTTTCTGTGAAGTGCGGATCTTTCCATTCCTATAAACTCAGCTGTCTTAGATATATTACCTTTGTTTTTTTTAAGCTGATTTAAAAGATAATTTTTTTCAAAATTTTCTCTAGCTTGTTTTAATGGAAAAGACATAGATATATTGGAATTCTCATTAAGCTGAGTTGAATTTTTGTTTAAAATTTCATGCAACAATCTACCTATATTTGATTTATTTTCGTTTTGAGACAAAATAGATATTCTTTCAACAAGATTTCTAAGTTCCCTAACATTACCAGGCCATTCATAAGAGTATAAAAGATCGTCTTCAGTATTTATTTTTATTTCTGGCATGCCATTAATATCTGAGATTTTTTTTTGAAAATAGTTAATTAGCAATGGAATATCA
Source organism: uncultured Pelagibacteraceae bacterium (assembly GCA_902591045.1). GTDB lineage: Bacteria > Pseudomonadota > Alphaproteobacteria > Pelagibacterales > Pelagibacteraceae > Anoxypelagibacter. The sequence goes on from CACIZC010000002.1 coordinate 48,053, forward strand.
TCTGTTCTTGAATTAAGTTTTGGTATTTCAATAGGGACAACGTTGAGTCTGTGATAAAGATCTTCTCTAAAATTTCCAATATTAACTTCATTTTTTAAATCTTTTGATGTTGAAGATATTATTCGTATATTTACAAAAACATCTTGTTTTCCATTTATTCTTTTAAATTTCTGGTCAATTAAAACTCTTAGAATTTTTGCCTGTGTATCTAAAGGAATTTCAGATACTTCGTCTATTAACAATGTTCCGTTGTTGGCTTTTTCTAAAAAACCGTAAGTAATTGTTCCATCGCTATTTTCTGATCCGAGTAGTTCTTGTTCATAATTGTCTTTTTGTAATAAAGCACCGTTTAAAACGATAAATGATTCTTTCGAACGTAGTGAATTCCTATGTATCTTTCTGGCAACTAGCTCTTTGCCTGATCCAGTCGGCCCAGAAATCAAAACTCTACTATCAGTTAATGATAGTTTTGTAATAAGTTTTTTTATTTTTATTAATTGGCTACTTTCACCAATTAAATCAAATGAATGAAATAATTTATTTTCTAGTTGAGTATTTTCTTTTTTAAGATTCGTGTTCTCTAGTGCACGATTTATAAAATTTAACAATTGATCTGTAGAAAAAGGTTTTTGAATAAATTCATAAGCACCCAATTTAAGTGATTCAACGGCCATTTGTACATTTGCATGTCCGGAAATCATTATAACGGGAACTAAATCTGTTAAGCTTTTAATTTTTTTTAATATATCAATTCCATCTTTATTATCACCCTTGTCGAGCTTAACGTCTACAACTGCAATATCAGGAAGTTTTTTTTCAATTTCAAATATAGCCTGATCATAGTTTGCGGCTTCTCTGACATTATATTTTTTCTCTTTTAAAATATTAGAAATTAAATTTCTAATATCAAAATTATCATCTATTACTAATACTTCAGTTTTCATTAAAAATTGGTAAAGAGATGTTTATCTCAGCTCCATCAGAGTGTTTAACAAAATTGATTTCACCGTTATGCTCATTAATAATTTTTGTTACTATTGGTAAACCTAAACCAGTTCCATCTTTTTTTGTTGTAAAATAAGGTTTGGTAATATTTTTAATATCATTAAACCCAGTGCCATTATCTAGCATTTTGATAACTATATATTCATTATCTAGCATTATTTCCAGGTCAATTTTACCTTGTAATTTGGCATGTTTTTGTTTCTTTGTATCAATTGCTTCGATAGAATTCTTAATCAAATTTATAAATACTCTATAAAGTTGTTCGCTATCACCTTTTATAAAGAGAATATTATTTGATTTATTGTTAAAATTTAGTTTTAAACCTTTTTGTGAAAGTTTGTAAAAATCTACCGCTCTTTTTATAGTTTCTAAAATATTAATTTTTTTTAAAATTGGTTGTGGCATTCTAGCAAAATCAGAAAATTCGTTTACCATTTTTTCAATATCTTTTATTTGTCGATTAATTGTTTCTAGGTATTTATTAAACTCACCTTTTTTATCATTTAATTGTTCTGAATATTTTTCTTTTAGCCTATCTATCGAAAGCTGAATGGGCGTTAAAGGATTTTTAATTTCATGAGCAAGTTTTCTGGCTACTGTTTCCCATGCAGAATATCTCTCTGCACTTAAAAGTTTATCTTGCTGTTTTTTTAATCTTTCAATCATATTATTAAAGTTTTTATTTAATGTTTTTATTTCATCATCAGATTCAATTTCGGGGACCTTGCTGTCTAATTGGCCTGCACTAATATTTTGTGATGCAGAAATTAAATTTACTATTGGTTTTGTCAGCCTTCCCGCAAAAGTAATTGCAAGAACAATTGTTAAAAAAAGTAACATGGCAACAACAATTATATAGATTATCGCAAAAGTAATTTTGATTCCTGTTCTATTATTTTCAACGGTGTAATAAAAATTTACCGCTTGCTCTGTATCATTAAGATATTGAATTAATTTTGGTTGTATATCTTTAGATATATAAAGGTAAGTGTCTATAAAATTATTAAGCTTTATCATCACAGCTGTCTTTCTTTCAGAATCTCCTGTGATTGAAATAGGTGAACCATCTAAAGCATCATTAAAATTTTTATCAGTTGGCATAATAAAATCATTTTCAAGATTATTGGTATCCGCAACTAAAATGTTTTTGCTACTATCAATTAGATAAATTTCATCTACTTTTCTCAAAAGTCTTTGTGTTCTTACAATTTTGTTAAAATTTTTAGGACTAGAAAATAAAATGCCAGAATATCTATTTAAATCCAAACTTATTAAAAAAATATCTGCTTCAACAGATCTTTTGGTTTCTTCAATATAATTTTTTGCTACCTCATAAGAATTATTTACAGCTGATGTAATTTTTTGATCAAAGTATTTTTGTAATCCAACATTGAAAAGTATCAAAGAAAAAATTGCTACAATTAATGAAGGTATGAATGCAAACAACGAAAATTGAATGACATAATTCAAGCTGGTTTTTGAACCGGTTTTTCCTGATATATATCGAGAAAATAGTTTTGAAGTTTCTCTTATCAGTAATATCAAAAAAATTACTAATAAACTTATATCTAATATAAGTAAATATTGGAGGTTATTTTCGTTTAAAAAAATAAAATTCTGATTTATAAAAGTTATAAAAGTGAATACACCTAATAAAACACAAAGAAATGAAACGGTAAAAAACCACTTAAAACTTTTAATAGTATTTATCATTTTGAATATATTTTATAACTTACCTAAATATGGAGTAAATTAATATAATGAGTTTTTCCTTAATATTGTTAGCTGCTGGGGAGAGTAGACGATTAAATTCTACTTTGCCAAAACCTTTTATTAAAATTGGTGAAAAAACCATATTAGAACATTCGTTAATTAAATTTTCTAAAATAAATCAAATTAAAAAAATTATAGTAGTTATAAACAAAAAACATAAAAAATATTTAAAAAATATTGAGTTTAAAAATTTTGTTACAGTAGTAGGTGCTGAAACAAGGCAAAAATCAACTTTTAATGCTTTAAAATATATTAAAAATAACAGAATCAAAAATCAAAAGGTTTTAATACATGACTCTGCTAGACCTAATTTTTCAGAAAAATTAATCAGAAGAATTATAAAAAATTCTAAAAAGAAATCAGTAGTTCCAAGAATTGCTGTTTATGATGCTCTTAAACAATCTGTAGATAATAAATTTTTCTTAAATCAAAAAAGAGAGGATTTTTTTTATACTCAAACTCCTCAATGCTTTGATTTTAATAAAATATTTAAATTACATTCTAAAAATAAATATTTATACAAAGATGATGATCTTTCTCTTTTGCCGTCATTAAAAGAAGTAAAATTTATTAATGGAGAAAAAAATAATTTCAAAATTACTAACCAAGAAGATCTTTTGATGCTTAAAAATTTTATGAATATCAAAACAAGAGTGGGGATAGGTTTTGATGTACACAGACTTGTTCCAAAAAGAAAACTTTTTTTGGGTGGCTTAAAAATAAAATCACATTTGGGAACTTTGGGCCATTCAGATGGAGATCCTGTTTTACATTCTATAATTGATTCTATTCTTGGTGCATGTCGAATGGGAGATATAGGACAAATGTTTTCCGATAAAAATAAAAAATTTAAAAATATAAGATCAACAATTTTATTAAGAAATGTAATGGATCAAATCAAATCTAAAGGTTTTTACATAAAAAATTTAGATATAAACATTATTGTTCAAACACCTAAGATTAAAAAATATAAAGATAGAATGATAAATAATATTTCTAAATTATGTAAAATTTCAAATGATCAAATAAATATAAAAGGTAAGACAACAGAAAAATTAGGTGTGATAGGAAAAGAAAAAGCTGTAGCCTGTGAAGTAATAAGCTATGTAATAAAATATGATTAATAAAATAAATTTCTTATTTGTCACATTATTCGGCATTGGAAAAATCAAAAAAATACCTGGCAGCTTTGCATCTTTAGCTACAGCATTATTTTTGTTTTTCTTGTTTCATATTTTAAATATTTCACCAAATATTATCTTAATTTTAGTAATTATAATTTTTTTTATTTCTCTATATGCAGTTAATATTTTTATAAAAAATTTAACTTATAAAGATCCTAAAGAAGTTGTGATTGATGAATTTATCGGTCAATCAATTCCTATTTGTCTTTACGAAATTGCACACAACACGAAAAATGAAACTTCTGAAACGCTAATGTATTATTTTATAATGTTTTTATTATTTAGAATTTTTGATATCGCAAAACCTTTTCCTGCTAATTATTATGAAAAAAACTTTAAAAATAGTTTTGGTGTTATTATGGATGACGTTTGTGCAGGATTGTATGTTGTGCTTATTCTTGTTTTATATATGGTTTTTGGATGAAAAAAATTTCTCAAAAAATAGTTAAACTACTAAAAAAGAAAAGACTTAAAATAACTGTTGCTGAGTCTTGTACTGGCGGAATGCTTTCAGGTGCTATTACTTCTGTAAGTGGATCTTCTAAAGTATTTACGATGGGTTTAGTCACCTACTCTAACCATTCTAAAAATCATCTTTTAAAAGTACCTAAACAAATTATTAAAAAACATGGGGCTGTAAGTATTCAATGTTGTTTTTCCATGGTTAATAATTTAAGCAAAATTAGTAAAAGTAATGTTGCTGTTTCCGTTACTGGGATAGCCGGACCTAGTGGTGGGACTAAACAAAAGCCAGTTGGACTAGTTTATGTAGGTATAAAAAAGGGTAATAAAGTTAAGGTAAATAGATTTTTATTTAAAAACAAAGGTCGTTTAAACATTCAAAGAGCTGCAACTAAAAAAACTTTAGAATTAATTCTGCGTACAATTTAATTAAATATAAAAATCATCATTTTTGCTACTAGACTGTTAGCTAGTATAAAAATAATAATTGTGTCTATATACAAAAGGAAAACTAACTTATTTCTTATTCTTTTTTTTTTATTTAACAGTTGAACATTCTTGTCCCAATACATTTCATGATCTTTATTATCTTTAAAATCGTAAGAAAACATCCAATAATTTTGGTTAGTTTCCCTTGGGTCTCCAGTTTTCAGGTAGTTTATCCAATCTTTTAAGTAATACCAAAGCAACAAAAATAACAACGTAAATAGGAAAATAGTCAACATTATTTATTAAATAGTTCTATAGCTCTTTTTTCAAAAGCATCAGCAATTTTTTTTAGTCCTTGATCAAAAGATTTTTTCATAATCATATTATAAAAAATATTTTTTATTTCAAAATCAATTTCAAAAGTAATTTCACTCTGATTGTTAATTTCTCTTATTTCCCATTCATTTTTCAGATGTTTTAAAGGACCTCCAATATTGCTTACTATAATTTTACCTTTTTGTTTATAATAAGTAACGTGGCTTTTATAAGTTTGATTTAAGAACTTCTTGCCTACAGTTAGGTCTGCTTCCATTTCTATCATGTCTTCCATTTCTTCTTTTCTATGAATTTTTCCGCTTAAGCACCATGGAACAAACTCTGGATACTTCTCTATATCTAGTATCATGTTGATGAGATCAGTTTTTTTACAAGAAATAATTTTTTTTATTGAAGCGTGTGGCATTTTGTTTGCTCATCTCTTGCATTTTTTAATTTTTTAAAATCTTCGTCTGCATGGTAAGAAGATCTCGTCAATGGAGATGATGCAACTAATAAAAATCCTTTTGATAAAGCAATATTTTTTAACTCTACAAATTCATGAGGATGGTAATATCTTTGAAGGGGATGATGTTTAGGTGATGGCTGGAGATACTGGCCTATTGTTAAAAAATCAACATTTGCTGATCTAAGATCATCCATAACTTGTAATATTTCGTTTTTATTTTCACCTAGACCAACCATTAAACCTGATTTAGTAAATATATTAGGTTTAATTTTTTTTGCAGACTCTAATAGTTTTAAAGATGCAAAATATCTAGATCCAGGTCTAACGGTTAAGTACAGACTTGGAACAGTTTCAATATTATGATTAAAAACATCCGGTGAAGCTTCCAAAACTTTTTCAAAAGCATTTCCTTTTCTAAGAAAATCTGGTGTTAAAACTTCTATAGTTGTATGAGGATTGTTTTTTTTTGTTTCTAAAACAACATCCTTAAAATGATTTGCTCCTCCATCCTTTAAATCATCTCGATCTACCGAAGTAATTACAACATGATTAAGGTTTAATTCTTTTACTGCTTTAGAAATTTTTATTGGCTCTAAAGAATCCAATTTATTTGGTTTTCCAGTTTTTACATCGCAAAAAGCACACCCTCTAGTACAAATGTCTCCCATAATCATAAAAGTTGCATGTTTTTTGCTCCAACACTCAGTGATATTTGGACAGTTAGCTTCTTGGCAAACTGTATTAAGTTTATTTCTGTTAACTATTTCTTTGGTTTTAAAAAATGTTTGTGTATCTAAAATCTTAGAACGTATCCATGATGGTTTTTTCTTAATAGGATTAATTGGCTTTTTAATTTTTTCTGGATGTCTAGGTTTACTCATTTAATTTTATCAAAATCTCATTCTTTTTTCCAAATTTTAACTTGTCTCTAAGTAAAGTATCTAAAAAATCAAAATTTAAATTATCAGAAAGTAATTTGTTTTTATTTTCATATGATTTTAATTCATTGTTTAAAAAAACTTGTTGATCTTTTAAATCATTAATCAACTTTTTTTTTTCAAAATATGATATAAGTCCCCTTTCACCATCCAGTAAATTAAAGGCTATATATAGTAATAAAAAAATATTTAAAAAAAGTAATTTTCTTTTTTTTAAAGTTTGAATAAACCGCATTACTATATTTTAGCCATTTTTGAGGATTTTCCAAGTTCCTCTTCTATCTTTAATAACCGGTTATATTTGGACACCCTCTCAGATCTTGCTAAAGAACCTGTTTTAATTTGCTGTGAATTTGTAGCCACAGCTAGGTCAGCGATAAAAGTATCTTCTGAGTCACCAGATCTATGTGAAATAATGGTTTTAAAACCACTCCTTTTTGCCAAACCGATAACTTCTAAAGTTTCGCTCAATGTGCCTATTTGATTTAACTTAACTAATATAGAATTAGCTGATTTATCTTTAATTCCTTTTTGCAGTCTTTTTATATTTGTTGCAAATAAATCATCGCCCACAATTTGAATATTAGTTTCTTTTGTAAGTTTTTCCCAAGACTCCCAGTCGTCTTCTGAGAAAGGGTCTTCTATAGACTTAATTGGATATTTTTTAATTAAGTCTATGTAATACTCTACTGTTTTTCCTTTTTTTAATTCATTTGCCGCAACATCTAAACATATAGAAACATCTTCTCCGGCTTTCAAATTAGATTTTTCAATTGCTTTTAAAATTAATTTAATTGCTTCTTCATCGTTTTTTAAATTTGGAGCAAAACCACCTTCGTCGCCAACATTAGTTGTATCGACCATGTTTTTTAAATTTTGGATAACCAAAAAACTTTTTCTTAATGCTTCCGCAAATGATTTTGTTTTTTCAGGCCTAATCATAAACTCTTGGATATCTAAATTATTTTTTGCATGAACTCCGCCGTTTATAATATTTAAAAGAGGGACTGGTAAATGATATTCTTTAGATTTTTCTATATATTGATAAAGAGGAAGATTGCTTTCTAAAGCAGCAAGCTTACAAGATGCTATCGAAACTGACAATATTGCGTTGGCTCCGAGTTTTTTCTTTTGTTCTGTGCCATCTAAATCAATTAAAGTTTGGTCTATCTTTTTTTGGTTATTAACATCAATATTTGATAGAGCCTTCGCTATTTGAGTGTTTACATTCTCTATGGCTTTATAAACGCTTTTCCCTAAATAATTATTATTTTCTTTGTCTCTTAATTCATAAGCTTCATGAGTTCCGGTTGATGCTCCTGAAGGAACGATTGCTGATGCAGAATTTCCATTTTCTGAAAACACTTCGGCCTCAACTGTTGGGTTGCCTCTGCTATCAAAAACCTGTCGGCCTTTGATTTTTTTAATTCTTACCATTCTTCACTAATTTATCAATTTTAACTAGTTGCTCTAACAAACTAGACATTTTTGATAATGGAACCATATTCGGTCCATCAGATGGTGCATTATCCGGATCAGGATGTGTCTCCATGAAAACTGCTGCGACCCCAACAGCAATAGCAGCACGTGCAAGATATTCTACAAACTCTCTTTGTCCTCCGCTTTTATCTCCCATTCCGCCAGGTTGTTGGACAGAATGCGTCGCATCAAAAACTACAGGATAGCCATTCTTCGCCATAATAGGTAAAGATCTCATGTCTGATACTAATGTGTTATAACCAAAGCTTGCGCCTCGTTCTGTAACTAAAATATTTGTATTTCCTGACTCAGCAATTTTTTTTGTTACATTAATCATATCCCAAGGAGCTAAGAATTGTCCTTTCTTGACATTTATAACTTTTCCTGTTTTAGCAGCAGCAATTAATAAATCAGTTTGTCTACATAAAAAAGCTGGTATTTGTAAAACGTCAACATGTTTTGAAATAATTTCACACTGCTCTGCCGTATGAACATCTGTTAAAACTGGTACACCTACATTTTTTCGAATTTTATCAAAAACTGGAAGGGATTTTTCAAGACCGGCTCCTCTTTTACCTTTTAGACTAGTCCTGTTGGCTTTATCGAAGGATGTTTTATAAATTAAACCTATATTAAGTTTTTCTGTAATTTTTTTTAGCTCAATAGCAACATCTAAAGCATGTTTTTCATTTTCTAATTGGCAAGGTCCCGCAATCAAAGTAAACGGACTTGTATTTGAAATATTTAATTTTCCACATTTCACAGATTTATTTTCCATTAATTTTTCCTCCATTGATGCTTGCAGCCTTGATAAAAGATGAAAATAATGGATGTGGTGTAAAGGGTCTTGATTTAAATTCAGGATGAAATTGAACACCAACAAACCAAGGATGATTTTTTAATTCAATTATTTCTGGAAGCATTCCGTCTGGGGATAGAGCAGAAAAAATTAGTCCTTTTTTTTCAAAATCATTTTTATATTTTATATTCACTTCATACCTATGTCTGTGTCTTTCTTTAATTTTCTTTTCTGAATATATTTTAGATATCAAAGAATTATTTTTTAATACAGCATCATATAAGCCTAATCTCATTGTTCCGCCTAAATTTTTTTCGCTTCCTTTCATTTTTTTCTTCCCTTTGCTCCATTCCTCAAGCAATCCAACAACTGGGGTACAATTATTTCCAAACTCACTGGTAGAAGCATTTTTGATATTCAATAAATTTCTAGCGGCTTCAATAACTGCCATTTGCATACCAAAGCAAATACCAAAGAAAGGTATACTATTCAATCTTGCATATTTTATGGCAGCAATTTTACCTTCGCTGCCTCTTTTTCCAAAACCTCCTGGAATAAGAACACCTGTTACATCTTTTAATAACGGTTTTATATTTTCAGGCTTTAAATTTTCTGAGTCTATTCTTTTTAAGTTAACCTTTAAATTATTTGATATTCCACCGTGAATTAGTGCTTCATCAAGTGACTTATAAGCATCTTTGAGATTAACATATTTTCCTATAATACCTATATTTACATTTCTTTTTGGATTAAGAACTTTTGTTGTAATATTTTTCCATTTGCTAAGATCAGGTGATTTTTTATTTTTTATATTAAAGTATGATAAAACTTGATCGTCTAGTTTTTCTTTGTGAAAACTAATTGGAGCTTCATATATAGTTTTTACGTCTACAGTTTCAATAACATTATCTATATGAACATTACAAAACAAAGATATCTTTTTTCTTTCTGTTTTTGGAATTTCTCTTTCTGATCTACAGATTATTATATCTGGTTGGATACCTAAGCTTCTCAACTCTTTAACCGAATGCTGAGTTGGTTTAGTTTTAAGTTCTCCTGATGCTTTAAGATAAGGAACTAAAGTAAGATGAATAAACAAACTATTTTTTCTTCCTGTATCATTAGAAAATTGTCTAATTGCTTCAAGGAAAGGTAAGCTTTCTATATCTCCAACTGTTCCACCAATTTCGCAAATAATAAAATCTTCATTTTTTACATTGTGGGATATAAATTTCTTTATACGATCAGTTACATGAGGAACAACTTGAACTGTTCCACCCAAATAATCACCTCTTCTCTCTTTTTTAATTATATCACTATAAATACCACCAGTTGTTATATTGTCTGATTGTGTAGCGGAAATTCCTGTAAATCTTTCGTAGTGACCTATATCTAAATCAGTTTCTGCACCATCGTCCGTTACAAAAACTTCCCCGTGTTGAAACGGATTCATAGTCCCGGGGTCTACATTTAAATAAGGATCTAATTTTCTAACTCTGACTTTATAGCCTCTTAGTTGTAACAAAGATGCTAGCGAAGCTGATGAGAGTCCTTTTCCTAGTGATGAGACCACGCCGCCAGTGACAAATACATATCGCGCCATGGAAGTATGTTATATCTGGTTTTCTTTAAAAAATAAAGTTTATTTTTCAGAATCTGGAATTTTTGGCGTTTTTGAATCTTTTTCTTCTTCTACTTTTTCAATAACAGATTGGGTTTCCTCTAGATCTCCTCTTGATAACACAACAAGTGATATACTTGAAATTATGAATAAAGCTGCAATTATACCTGTAGATTTGGTTAAAAAATTTCCAACCGCTCTAGTTGAAGCAAAATTTTCTTGTTGTGAGACTCCTAAACCTAATGCTCCACCTTCAGATCTTTGAAGTAAAATAATAAGTATCAAAACTACTGCGAGAACTACATTTGCTACTATTAAAGCTGTTTCCATAGAGGTTATGTATAGAAATTTTTTATTATATCAATAAAATTTTTTGAAGATTTTGAAGCACCACCAATTAAAAAACCGTCTAATTCATTAATAGATCTGAATATACCCACTGTGGTTTTATCTACTGATCCACCGTAAAGCAATTTTGGATTAAATTTTAGCCTATATTTCTGTTTAATAAATTTTTTTATAGCTAAAGCATTTTTTTTTAACTCTTGATGTGATGGAACTTTGCCAGTTCCTATTGACCATATAGGTTCATATGCAATAATTATTTTTCTAAAATTATACTTTTTCATTATAGAATTTGAAATTTGCTTTTTAAGTGTTTTTAAAGTCATTTTTTTTCTTTTTTGTTTTTGATTTTCCCCTATACATAAAATTACATTAAAGTTATTTTTTAAAGCTAAAGATACTTTGTTTTTGATAATTTCTTCAGTTTCGCCTGATGCTCTACTTTCCGAGTGTCCAATAATAATATAACTAACTCCAAGCTTTCTAATCATAAAAGGACTAACGAATCCTGTGTGTGCTCCATAATTATCCTGATGATAAGAATTTTGTGCAGATATAAGAATTTTTTTATTTTTGAATCTTTTGGAAAAATCCTGCAAAAGAGTTAATGGTGGTGCCATCACTATTTTATATTTTTTGTTACTTTTTTTATCTTTCAGATAGTATTGGTTTATTTTGTCTAAAATTTTAAACGAGCTAGGAATTCCAAACATTTTCCAATTACCTATAAAATATCTCATTTGATTAGTCATAATTGTGACTTTACTTATAGATTTTTCAATATATTTAATTTAAATTTCATAAATTAAATTTATGCTTGCATCAATAAGAAAATTTTCAAAATCGTTTTTAGCTAAGATTTTTATAGCAATTATAGCTCTACCTTTCATTATGTGGGGTATGGGAGATGTATTTAGATCTGGAAAGCAAAATGTTTTAGTAGAAATAAACAGTGAAAAGATTAATGCGCAAGAATTTGTGAATTATATTCAAAAAATCAATCTAAAAAAAAATGAAATTGAATCAATCGGAAAATCTCGAATATTTGATCAAATTTTAACAAACTATATCAGTGAAAAAATAATCGATCTAGAAACTAAAAAAAAAGGAATAAAGTTAACTGATAGATCATTAAAAGATATTCTTGTTAATGACAAGGAATTTGAAAAAGATGGCAAATTCTCAAGAACTAAATATGAAAAGTTTTTATTAAAAAATAATTTTGCTGCACCGTCATTTGAAAGAAGAATAGAAAATATGGAATTGAAAGGTCAATTACTAACTTATTATAGCGGGGGGATTAAGTTACCTAATTTTATAATTAATAATCTCTACAAAAAGGAAAAGCAAATTAAAGAGTTAGAATATATAAATTTAAACGACATCTATGATAAAAAAATTATATCTAAAGATGAAATCAAAGATTATTATGAAAAAAGCAAAGATTTGTTTAAAGAAAAATTCTTTAAATTTAACTACGTTAAGCTCACTCCTAAAATTCTAACTGAAAAAAATGATTTTGATGAGGATTTTTTTAAAAGACTTGATTCTATAGAAAATGAAATATTGGATGGAAAAACTTTTGAAGTTATAACAAAAGATTTTAAGAAAAACGTTGTAAATACAAATTTTATTAATTCTAGAAATAAAAACCTAGATGGAAAACTTGAAGAAAATATAGATAAAAAACTTATTAACAAAATCTTTTTAATTAAAAATCAAAATATTCCTGAATTATTAAATTTTGATGACAATTACTACATTGTCGAAGTTCTTGAAGAAAAAACTAACTTTATTTCTTTAAATGATTCAGATCTGTTAAAAACAATAAAGAAACAAATTGCAATAACTTTTGCGATCAAAGAAAATAAAAAAATTTTGGATCTTATAAATGATAATAAATTTAACAAAAATAAGATGGCTGAGTTTTCAAATAAAAATAAAGCTAAAATCTCACTTATCACAATAAATGGTTTGCGTGATGAAAAAAAATTTAATTCTATTTTGAGAAAAGAAATTTATAATTATAGAAAAGGACAAATTTTTTTATTGTCTGATAATAGTTTCCAAAAAAATTATTTGATAAGGGTTGCTGATGAAAAAAATATTAAAATTAACACAAATGACAAGGAGTACGACGAATATATAAAAAAGGCTAGCTCAGAATACATTGCTAGAGTTTATAAATCCTATGATAAGTATATTAACAATAAATATAAAATTGAAATAAATGATAAAGTTGTTGAAAGGCTAAAAAACTCATTTCAATGAAATTAAGTTCAAGTTTATCTGATTTTACAAAGTTACATAAAAAAAAAATTAATCAAACAATCTATCACTCATATAGCTGTAAACATTATTCTTTTGTTGAAAATCTTTACAAATTTATACTTATAAAAAAAAATAGCTTTATTTTTGAATCTATTGAAAAAGGTATAATTAGAGGTCGTTATACAATAATTGGTTTTAATCCTGATAGAATTTACAATATAAAAAATAACAAAATAACTATTGATAATTTCAAAAAGAAGAAGATTATTAAAGAAAATGTACTAACATTTTTGAATAATCTACTTAAAAATTTCAAAGTCAATTCTAACAAGAAACTTCCAAGAATGGCCTCTATGCTTGTGGGATATTTTTCATATGACATAATTAGATTAATAGAAAAAATACCAAATAATTGTAAAAATGATCTGGATATACCAGATATACGACTCATGAGGCCAAAAAATTTAATTATCTACGACAATGTTGAAAAAAGAATATTTTTTATTGAAAATATTTACAAAGAACAAAACATCTCTAATTACAAACTTGAATATGAAAAAATTAAAAATAGTTTTAAAGACTTTAAAAGTTTTGGAAATATAAAACTTCCAACAAATTTTCATAAAAATAAAAATAAAATTAAAGTTAAATCAAATATATCAAAGTCAAAATTTAAAAATATAGTTAGGAAAGCAAAAAAGTACATTAAGGACGGCGATATTTTTCAAGTTGTACTAAGCCAAAGATTTGAGGCCCAAATAGAAAAACCTCCCTTGGAGATTTATAATGCTCTTAGAGTTTTAAATCCCTCACCATTTATGTTTTATTTCAACTTTAATGATTTCCAAGTTTTAGGAAGCAGTCCTGAAATCTTGGTAAGACTATTAAATGGAGAAGTTACAATAAGACCAATAGCAGGTACCAGACCCAGGGGGAAAAATAAGTCGCATGACAAGAAATTAACTTTGGAATTGTTAAAAGATCCAAAAGAATTAGCTGAACATTTAATGCTTTTAGATCTTGGAAGAAATGATGTGGGCAAAGTTTCTGATAAAAATAGTGTAAAAGTTACTGAAAAATTTAAAGTAGAAAAATATTCCCATGTAATGCACATCGTTTCCAATGTCACGGGTAGATTGGCAAAAAAAATTTCACTTTTTGAAACGTTTTTGGCTGGTTTTCCCGCTGGTACAGTTAGTGGAGCTCCAAAAATAAGGGCAATGGAAATTATAGATGAGTTAGAAGATTCTAAAAGAAAACTTTATGCTGGAGGTATTGGATATTTTACATCAAAACAAGATTTTGATACGTGCATAGCTTTGAGGACAGCACTTATAAAAAATAAAAAGATATATGTGCAGTCTGGAGCTGGAATTGTTGCGGATAGCAATCCTAATAATGAATTTAAAGAAACTGTTAATAAAGCGCAGGCTTTGTTAAACGCTATAAAATAAATGAAAACTCTATTAATAGATAATTACGATAGTTTTACTTACAATCTTTTTCACTACCTGCTTGCAGCAAAATGTAAAGTTGAAGTGATAAGAAATGATAAAACTACCTCGAAAGAAATTTTAAGAAAAAAATACAAGAAGATTGTAATTTCACCAGGCCCCGGAAATCCTAGCCAAGCAGGAAATTGCTTAAAAATTGTTAAAGATCTATCTCCCAAAATACCCATACTTGGGGTCTGTTTGGGACATCAGGTAATTGGCCAAGCATTTGGGGCTAAAATAATAAATGCAAAGAAAATTATGCATGGAAAAACAAGTAAAATTTCTCATAACAAAATTGGAATTTTTAAAGGCGTAAAGAACAATCTAGTGGGAACTAGGTATCACAGTCTTATAATTGATAGAAATACACTAAATAAAGATTTTATAATTACAGCTAAAACAAAAAATAATGTAATAATGGGAATTATGCATAAAAAATACAACTTACATGGTGTGCAATTTCACCCTGAAAGTATAAGCACTAAGGAGGGCATGAAATTAATCAAAAACTTTTTAAATTATAAATAAAATGGATAAAATTATAAAAAAACTAAAAAATAAACAAAATTTAAGTTTTGAAGAAAGTAAATCTGCTTTTGAAAGCATGATGTCTGGCAAAGTTAATGAAGAACAAATTCATGAGTTTTTGATCTCTTCTTCTGCTAAAGGAGAAACGTCTGATGAAATTGCAGGTGGTGTTTATATTTTGCGAGAGAAAGCAAATAAAGTAAATGTACCGAATAATACTGTAGATACATGTGGTACTGGAGGAGATGGAAAGAATACACTAAATATTTCTACTGCTGCAGCGCTATTACTATCTAGCTTTGGAGTAAAAGTAGCTAAACACGGCAATAAATCTGTTTCTTCAAAATGTGGGTCTGCTGATGTTTTAGAAAAATTAAATATAAGTATTGCTCTCGGTCCCAAAGAAGTAGAAACAAGTATAAACAATAACAACTTTGGATTTATGTTTGCTCCAGGTTATCACTCAGCTATGAAATACGTTGGACCAGTAAGAAAAAAAATTGGAAAAAGAACTATATTTAATTTAATTGGACCATTAAGTAACCCAGCAAAAGTAAAAAGACAAGTTGTTGGGGTTTTTGATAAAAAATTGCTTAAAGTTTTTGCTGAAGCACTTAAAAATTTGAATTTAAAAAAAGCATTGATTGTAAATAGTCAAGATGGACTTGATGAAATTTCTCCATACGCAAACACAGATATTGTTGAGCTTAGTGATGGAAAAATTAAAGAATCTATTTTAAGTCCAAAAGATTTAGGTATTAAAGCAGATAATTTTGATAATATTGTTGGAAAAGGTCCTGAATATAATGCGGAAAAAATAAAAGAAATATTTGAAGGAAAAAATAATGATTTTTCTATTGCTGTCTGTCTAAATGCTGCCGCTGGTTTACTTGTGGCAGAAAAATTAAACTCCTTTAAAGAAGGGTATGAAGAATTAAGAAAACATATCCTCTCAGGAAAAGTTATTAATCATATTTCGAAACTTATGAAATGAGCAATACTCTCGAGAGAATAATTTCGGATAAGAAAAATAATGTAGAAAAGTATAAAAACTCTTTTACAGTTGACAGTCTTAAAAAAAAAATAGATTCGTATAAAAATTACTTAGATTTTAAGGATAAATTAAATAATAATAAGATCTCTGTTATCGCTGAAATAAAAAAATCAAGTCCATCTGCAGGAGTTATTATACAAAATTATGAACCTAAAATTATTGCGAAACAATACTTAGAATCTGGGGCAGATTGTCTTTCTATCTTGACGGAAGAAAATTATTTTAAAGGAAAACTAGAGCATATTCATGAAGTTAAAGAAGAGATAAAATTACCTGTTTTGTGTAAAGATTTTTTTATAGATTCTTACCAGGTTTATCTTGCTAGAAGTTTTGGTGCAGATGCTATTCTGATTATTTTATCAGCAATTAATGAAAAAATTGCCAAAGAGATTTACAATACTGCTGAAGAATTAAACATGAACACAATAGTCGAAGTGCATACTGAGGAAGAGGCAAGAAATGCGCTTAATTTTAAAAATGCAATAATTGGAATTAATAATAGAAACCTTAAAACTTTGAAAACAAACATTAAAACAACTTATGATTTACACAAAGTTTTGATGAATCATTCTGGTCCACTTATCTGTGAAAGCGGAATAAAATCAGAAAATGAAGTGAAAGAAATAGTAAAAAAAACAAAAATAAACAACTTCCTTATTGGTGAATCACTTCTTAGGGATCTAGACAAAAACTCATCTCTATTAAAAAGAATCGTTCAAATAAACAGGTAATTCAAGGTTAATTTGGCGTTGATATTATAGTAGAACTTTTGTAGAACATAGATGTACGAGATTTGTTCTATGCTTACAAAAAAACAAAAAAACTTATTAATTTTTATTAATAAAAAAATTAGATCAACTGGTGTATCTCCTTCTTATGAGGAAATGAAAAATTCACTCAACCTTAAGTCGAAATCTGGAATTCATCGACTAATATCAGCATTAGAAGAAAGAGGGTTTATAAAAAGATTGGCCCACAAAGCAAGAGCGCTCGAAGTAATCAAGCTTCCTGAAAACGCAAGTGCACATGATTTGTTTAATACTTTTACCCCAAGTGTAATCAAGGGTGGTTTAGATAAAAACGCTGGAAAATCTAGTAAAGTTTCAGTTCTTGGTTCAATAGCGGCAGGTACGCCTATAGAAGCAATACAACAAGAAGTTGACAAGATTAATTTACCTGCTGACTTTAATAAAAATGATGATCACTTTGGATTAAGAGTTAAAGGTGACTCTATGATCGAAGCAGGGATTAATGACGGTGATACAGTAATTATTAAAAAAAGCTCTACTGCAGACAATGGTCAAATAGCTGTAGTTTTGATTGATAATGAGGAAGCAACTTTAAAAAGAATTAGAAAAAAAGGAAATACGATTGCTCTCGAGAGTGCCAACAAGAAATACGGCACAAAAATATACGCAGCAAAAAGAATTAAGATTCAAGGAAAATTGATTTCTTTATATAGAAACTTCAATTAAAATAGTTTAATTTCATCTCATGGCTTTTATTTGCAGGTTTGCACCCTCACCTACAGGACCTTTGCACATTGGTGGTGTTAGAACCGCTTTGTTTAATTGGTTGTTAGCTAAAAAAAATAAAGGTAAATTTTATCTCAGAATTGAAGATACGGACAAAGAAAGATCAAAAGAAGAATTTAAAAAACAAATTATAGAATCTCTTGATTGGATTGGGATTAAGCATGATGATAAAGAATATATTCAATCTAAAAATATTAACAAACATAAAGAAATTGCTCATGAACTTTTAAAAAAAGATTTTGCGTATAAATGTTATTGTTCTGAAGAAGAAATTAAAGAACAAAAAGAAAAATGTAAGAAACAAGGAATACCTTATGTTTACAATAGAAAATGGAGAGATCCTAAAGATCTTCCAATTCCAAAAAATATTCAACCTGTAATTAGATTTAAGAGTAAAATTTCTGGAAATTCCATTGTTAAAGATCTTGTTCAAGGTGAAATTAATATCGCAAATTCTATTATAGAAGATTTTGTTATTTTGAGACAAGATGGTTCACCTACTTATCAATTGTCTGCTGTAGTAGATGATCATCTGATGAAGATTACTCATGTCATAAGAGGCGATGATCATAAAATAAATACTTTTAAACAAAAACAAATCTATGAAGCCTTGAAATGGGATATACCGCAGTTTGCACATATCCCTCTTATTCACAGTGAAAAAGGGTCCAAGCTCTCAAAAAGGGATATGGCATCAACTATAGGTGACTATATTAAAAAAGGAATTATATCTGATGCTCTTAGAAATTATCTTTTACGTCTTGGTTGGGCTCATAAAGATAAAGAAATTTTTACTTTAAAGGAAAGTATAGAGCTTTTTGATTTGAAAGGAGTTGGAAAATCACCATCAAAACTGGACTTAACCAGGATACTTTCCTTAAATGAGTATTACATTAAACATATGGATGAAAAAAAATTGTTTGAGTTATTTAAAGTTTTTTCTAAAAAGTTTAGAAAAAAAGTAGAATCTTCTAAGGAAAAATCTATTCTTAAATCTATGAGTTTTTTAAAAAACAAAGCTAAAACACTTGATGATATTTATTGTAATTCCGAATACATTTTACAAGATGATATTAAAATTTCTCCTGAAGATTCTAAGCTTTTAGATTCTACTTCTAAAAATATTATAAAAGATTTTCTTTTTCAATTTGAAAAAATGTCAAACGTAAATAAAGAAAATCTTGAAAAAACTTTTAAAGGATTAATTGATAAACATAAAACAAACTTTAAAGGTGTTGGTCAGCCCTTAAGAATTGTTTTAACTGGCTCTAAATTTGGTCCTGGTATCTACGATATCATCTTGTCTTTATCGAAAGATGAAGTCATAAAAAGACTTTCTTGAATTAATTAAAATCTTTTCGCTAATTAAAGCTTGACGATTTTATATCTTACACTTATAAAAGAACAAATCAAGAACATTTATGAGGTTAAAATTACCCTTTTATATTCACAAAGTTGGAGCTGGTTTTCCGTCTCCTGCTACTGACTACATTGAAGATGATGTAGATTTAAATTCACACTTAATAAAAAATGCACCAGCAACATTTGTAATAAGAGTTCAGGGAAAATCTATGAGTAATGTTGGTATTTATGACGGAGATCTATTAGTCGTTGATAGAAGTATTGATCCAAAAAATCTCTCAACAGTAATAGCAAATGTGAATGAAGAGTTAGTAGTCAAAACTTTTTTAAAGGGAAGAGAAAAAAATTATCTATCATCTGGTCTAAACAAAATAGAATTAAATGAAAATCCAAACATAATAATTTGGGGGGTAGTTACGTATGTCATTCATAAATTATAATAAAAAAAAAATTGCTCTTGTAGACTGCAATTCCTTCTATGTTTCATGTGAAAGACTATTTAAACCTAAAATACAATATAAACCTGTTGTGGTATTATCAAATAATGATGGTTGTGTAATTTCTAGGTCGAGTGAGGCTAAAGCTTTGGGAATTAAAATGGGTGAACCATATTTTAAGGTCAAAGAATTGATTAAGAAAAATCAAGTTCATATTTTTTCATCCAACTATGCTTTATACGGAGATCTGTCTCGTAGAGTCATGAGGGTATTAAAAACCTTTTCATCTAATATTGAAATTTATTCTATAGACGAAGCATTTATTGATTTATCTTTTTTGGATGAAAAAAGTATAGAAAATTATGGAAAAGAAATAAGAAAAAAAGTCTTGAAATGGACAGGGATTCCAACAAGTGTTGGTATATCATCAACGAAAACACTCACTAAAGTTGCAAATCATATCGCTAAAAAAGAAAAAACAGGAGTAATGTATTTAAATCAAAACATAGATGAAAAACTTAAAAAATTTCCGATAGGAGATGTGTGGGGTGTTGGAAGTCAATTGTCTAAATTATATATCAAGAACGGTATAGACAATGCATTCAAATTAAAATCAGCATCAAATACCTGGATTAAAAAAAATACAAGTGTTTTAGGATCAAGAACTGCTATGGAACTTCGTGGTATAAGCTGTATTGGTTTACAAACACATGAAGAGAAAAGAAAAAATTGTTGTGTATCTAGATCTTTTGGAAGAAAAGTAAAAGATCTACAAAAATTAGAAGAAGCTGTAACCACCTATTGCTTAAATGCGGCTGAAAAAATAAGAGGTGATAATCAGATATGTAGAGCTTTAACAGTTTTTATTAGAACAAGTCCTTTTAATAAAAATAGAAAATATTATTCAAACGGTCTAACAATTGATCTTCCAATAGCAACAAGTAATAGTATTGAGCTAATAAAAAATGCAAAAAAAGCATTAAAGAATATATATAAACCTGGTTATTATTATCAAAAAGCTGGAATAATTTTATCGAAATTGAAAGACTCAAATACTAATGATGTTAATCTCTTAACTCCTTTATTAGAAAAAAAATCAAAAGAATTAATGAAAGCAATTGATTATACAAATATGAAATATGGTAGACATTCAATTAGCATCGCTAATGCTGGTGTAAGCAAAGGATGGAAAATGAGAAGACAGCATTCGTCAAAGATTGATACAGCTTCGTTTGACTCATTGCCAAAAATTATAATATAATAAAAAAACGGGGTGTCTAATGACTGAGATTAAACCCGAAGAACCTGACCGGTAATTCAGTGAGGGAAAAATGGGAATATATAATAATAAAAAAAATCTTTTTTATAAGTTAAAAAAAAATTCAATTAAAAGCTGGAATAAATATACCAAACATTCTTTTGTAAAAGGGCTTGGAGATGGAAGTTTAAAATCTTCTGTTTTTAAAGAATATTTAATTCAAGATTATATTTTTCTACAAAGATTTATTAGAATACTGGCTTTATCTGCTTACAATGCAAAATCTATAGAAGATATGAATAGATCGGTAGATTTTATAATGGCTATAAAACACGAGTTAAAACTTCATATCCATTATTGTAAAAAATTTGGAATATCAAAAAATAAAATTTTAAAAGCAAAGGAAAGGAAAGAAAATAAAGCTTATACCAATTATGTTATGAAAGTTGGTATAAAAAAAAGCAATCTAGAATTATTTACCGCCCTATCTCCTTGCGTTATCGGTTATGGAGAAATTGGATATAATCTAAAAAAGAATAAAAATTGGAAAAAAAGTAAATATTCCTCTTGGATAAAAATGTATTCATCAAAAGAATATCAAAGTATAGCTAAAGATAATATTGCTTACTTAGATTATCTCTACAAAATAAATAAAAAGAAAAACATCAAATCGTTAATAACAATATTTAAAAAAGCTTCAGAACTTGAAGCTAATTTCTGGCAAATGGCTTATAGATAATCTGTTAATACTTTGCCGGCAATTTCAGAAGATCTCTCAGTTTTAAAATTACTAATTATTCCCTGAATTTTTGTTATTTGTTTTTCTAAAACTTGTTTATCGCTTAAAAGTTTATCAACTGTATTATAAATATTAGTGTGGTTACATTTAGATTGTAATAACTCTGGGATCACTTCTTCATTGGCAGCAATGTTAATGATGTTTGCAAACTTAACTTTGATTAACATTTTAACGATAAAAAAGTTAATCATTCCCATTTTATAAATAATTATAGAAGGTATTTTTGCATTACAAATCTCTAGTGAGATTGTTCCAGATTTAGCTACTGCAAACATAGAAGATTTAAGTATGTGAGATTTTATTTTTTCATCGCCTATAGCGCCACAATTTTTAAGTCCTTCTTTAAGTAAAAGATTCTGCATTAATTGGACATGCTCTGCTGTGGAATGAAAAACAAAAAACAAATCCTTGTACTTCTCGTTCATTTTTTTAACAAATTTAAATAATATTGGAGTTAAAATATTGATTTCAGACAATCTACTACCTGGATAAATAGAGAAGATTTTTTTGTTATCTTTAATAATTTGACTGATATCAACTTTGCTTTTTCCCTGATCTTCTAACAAAGGATGTCCTGTAAAAGTTGACTGAATACCTTCTTTGTCAAAATATTTTTTCTCAAATGGAAATAATAACAAAATATGATCTAAAAATGATTTGAGCTGCTTAACTCTATGTTCCCTCCAAACCCAAACCTGTGGAGCTACAAAATGAATCGTTTTTATACTCGGATCTATTTTTTTAACTTCTTTTGCTACACGCAATGTGAAATCAGGACTATCTACTGAAAATAAAATATTAGGTTTAAATTTAAGAATTTCTTTTACTGTTTCGTTTATTTTACTCTTAATTTTGAAAACATTTAATAGAACCCTTGTAAATCCAAGATAGGTAACTTCCTTTAAATCATAAAGAGATTTGATTCCCAAAGCTTTTAAATGTTCCCCGCCAACAGATAAATATTCTATATCAGATCTTGAACTTTTAATTTCAGAAATAACTTTTGAGGCTAGTTTGTCGCCAGAAGGTTCCCCTGTTAATACAAATATCTTTTTCATCCCCAAATTTTATTTAAAGTTTCCTCTCTCTGACAGGCATTTTTATACATCAAATATCTTATAAAATTCTTTTCATAATAGTCTTGATGGTATGTCTCTGCCATATAGAATTCATCAAATTTTTTAACGTAGGTTACAACAACTTTATTAAATTTTTTTTCAATATTTTTAATAGAGTTTTCAATAATCTTTTTCTGATTTTCATTTTCAAAAAAAACTACAGATTTATAACTTTCTCCCTTGTCACAGAATTGACCTTCTGTATCAAAAGGATCAATGTTAATCCAATATATATCAAGAAGTTTTGGGAAATTTGTTTTTGAAGAATCATAAGTAATTTCTAAAGTTTCATAGTGTCCAGTTGTATTTTTTACAACATCTTCATATTTTGGATTTTTAAGATGACCTCCAGAATATCCTGATACAGTATTTATAACACCTTCGACTTTGTCAAATGACTCTTCCATACACCAAAAACATCCTCCAGCGAAATAAACCTTAGAGATATTCGAGGCATATAAATTTGAGTTAAATAATATAAAGTATGTAATTAAAAATATTTTTTTCATTTATACATTCTCCACAGCCCATCGTTATCAGATAACATATAAAGTTCGCCTGTCTCTTTATGTATCTTTATATCTCTTATTCTTCCAATTTTCCCTTTGAAAATAATTTCTTCGTTAATAAATTCGTTCCCTTTAAATTGAATTTTTCTAAGAGATTCATCTCTTAATGATGTAATTAGCGCATCACCATTCCACTCTTTAAATTCTTCGCCATTATAAATTACTATCGCGCTTGTTGCTATTGAAGGCACCCAATATTTAATTGGTTTAGTGAATCCGGGTTTCCATTTAGGTCCAATTTTTAAACCTGAATAATTTGTTCCTCCCCATCCTAAAATTTTCCACCCATAATTTTCACCATAATTTGCAGTACCGAACCAATCTCCGCCTCTTGCACCATGGTTGCTTAAATAAATTTTATTGTCAAAAGGAGATAGAGCCATGCCTTGAGGATTTCTAACACCGATTTGATATATTTCAGGTAGCCAGTCTTTTTTATTTTTAAATTTTGGATTGTCTTTTGGGATAGAGCCATCAATATTAATTCTAATTATACTTCCAGGATGTTTTGTAGCATCTTGAGCAATCATGCCTTCTCCTCTTTCTCCTGCTGTAATAAAAAGATGTTCGTCTTTTATGACTAATCTTGAGCCAAAATGGTAACCTGAGTCTATTGGAGGTTCGGCTCTAAAAATATTTTTGAATTCAATATTTGTTTGATTAAATTTACCTTTTGCTACTGAAGTACTAGTCTTCCAATCTCCTCTATTTTCAGAATACGAAATATAAATTTGCCCCTTATCATATAAAACATCAAGTAATCCTCCTTGGCCAACTTCTAAGACTGAAAGATTATGTTTTATTTCTGAAATTTTTTTAGTTTTTAAATTTAATGTATATAATTTCCCTGATTTCTCAGTGAATATAATATTTTCTTGATCAATAAAAGATAAACTCCAAGGTTTATCTATATCATCAACTATTTTTTCTAATTTGATTTCTAAAGCATATAAATTCGAGAAACCAAAAATAAATAAAAAAAAAAATAACTTTTTCATTTAGAAAGAACTTTTTTCTTAGCATTTTTAAATTCCTCTTTGGTTAGAGCGCCTGATTTATATAATTTGTTTAGTTTTTCTAATTCAATTACAATATTTTTGTCAGAGTTATTTTTTGATTTTTTTTGCAGAGTATTGTCAGAAATAAATTGACTTAGATCTAATAAATGTTTTTTTTTAGCGCCTACAACTTTCTCAAAATTTTTGTGTCTTTTTGCTGTTATTTTTTTAAAATCTTTCATAATTTTTTTTGCTTTTGGATGTTGAGTCACAATATCCGGATGGAATTCACTTGTATCACGTGTGCTAAATTTAATCTTATAGTCCGCAAAACTTTTGGGTGTTTCCGCATATGACATTACAATCCACTGATCTCGAACTGTCATCGAAAAGAAAGTGTGATCACTCCACAAATAAATATCAGGTAATTTAATATTATTTACTTCAACCCATTTTCTAATTCCTGCACTAAATATTCTGTCTTCATCGTAATCACTGCCATACAGTTCTCTTTGCACATCAAAATGTTTTACCATTAGACAGTTGTGGGCAGAACCTTTTTTATAAAAATTTAACAAACTGTAATGTTGTCTTTCTCTGCACCCCTCTTTTTTAGGTTTAAAAACTATTGCTTCAAGGATGGGTGTTAAATGACCGGTCCATTTTGATAGACCTTTAAATCTACCTATCTCAAACACTTTTGTTGGAATGTTGTCTTCCAAATAAACGAATGTAAGTTGCTCCAAAGATAGTCCGTTAAATCCCCACCCACTTACATCTTTTTCGATAACTATAAATTCTCCAGGTACATCGATAAATTTGTTAGGATATATTTCAAATCCTCCGTTAATTCTATCTCCTACTTTTAATCTCCAATCAGTAGCAAAACTATTATTAAATACTAAAAAAAATAAAATTGAATAAAAATATATTTTTTTCATTTAGCTATAATAAACATTTTATTTTTATTAGCAAAAGTTATACATTTTTTTCTTTCCAAAAATACATTTTGCTTACTTTTTAATACAATTCCTTTAAGTCCAGCTGATTTACATTGCATTAAAGTTTGAGGGCCAATTGTCGGTAAATCAATTCTAAGATCTTGTTTTTTCTTTGGAAATTTAACTAAGACACCTTTGTTTTTGGATTTTTTACTCTTACATCTCTTAAGCATTTTTTGAGTACCACCTTTGCCTTCTATAGCAATCACCTTTTTATTTCTAGCCACTGCTCCTTGGCTAAAATTATATTTACCTAATTTATTAAGTGTTTTAATAGCTTTATTAATATCAGTTTTATCTTCTTTGTTAGGTTTTGTTTTGGAATAGTTTCCTTTTTTTAGAGTCAATTCAGGATTAAAAGTTAATGAACTAACTGTTCTAATTCTTTCTTGACTTAATATTTTAATAATTTCTTTTAAAATAGCGGCATCACCAAGCTTAGAGCTTTTAATTATTCGAGGCATATAATAAATGCCCTTGAGATCTAAACGAAGTTTAGAGAAATTTGGTTTTTTAACTCTTCCAGCAAACAAAACTTTCTTACAGTTATTTTCCTTTAATATTTTAATGATTCTGCCGAATTGTCCTATTGAAACGCTATGTGAATATCTATCTTTTTTAAAAACTCTTCTTTTAGACAGATCAATAATTAAGTATCTAACTTTTCTCTTTTTGATTTTTTTTAGAATTTCTTTTGGAAAATCTGTTTCCCCAAATATTAATCCAATCATTATTCGGACAACGGTGAACAAATAGGTCTTTTTTTATCCTTTTCTATAAATTTTGTGACCTCTTGTACTAATTCGTTTCCTTTATATTCTCCATTGATTTTGCTTAGATTTTCATGAAGATTGCTAGAAGAAAATATTTTTTTATAAGCTTGGTCTAGTTCCATAATTTTTTTGTTCTCATATTTTTTTCTTCTCAAACCTATTAGATTAATGCCTTTTAGATAGTTTCTGTTTCCAAAAGACAAGCCAAAGGGAATAACGTCTTTTAAAACACCCGTCATTCCTCCGATCATTGCCAATCTTCCTATTCTGGTGAACTGCTGAACTGCAGAATTTCCTCCGATAACAACGGAGTCTTCGATCGTAACATGACCTCCTAGTGGTACGTTATTAGCAATGACAACATTATTTCCAATATTGCAATCGTGAGCAATATGGGATGAAATCATAAATAAACAATTATTTCCGACAACTGTTTTGCTTCCTCCCCCAACTGTACCTGGGTTAATCGTTACGTACTCCCTAATAACATTATTTTCACCAATTTCTAAACTATTCTTTTCACCTTTGTATTTTAAATCTTGTGGTGCTGTTCCAATACTTGCAAAAGGATAAATTTTTGTCCCCTTGCCTATTTTGGTATTTCCTTCAATATGAACATTGGAAATTAATTCAACAGCCTCATCCAATTGAACATTTGCTCCTACGAAGCAAAAAGGTCCGATCTTCACATCTTTTCCAATTTTTGCTTTTGAATCTACTACACTAGATTTATGTATCATTTATTTCTTTCAACTATTGTTGCAGACCACTCTGCGTCGGCAACTCTTTTTCCATTAACCTTGGCAGTTCCTTTGTATTTCCAAACCTTTCCGTGAGATCTAACTGCTTCGATATCTAAATGTAATTCGCAGTCAGGCATTACAGGGTTTCTAAAACGAGCCTTTTCGACACTCATTAAATATACAAGTTTATCTTTATATTCTTTTGGATCAATTCCATGTGCTGTAAGTGCTGCAGCGGCTTGACCAAAAGCTTCTACAATTAAAACTCCAGGCATTACCGGTTGATCAGGAAAGTGTCCATCAAAATAAAAGTTTCCTTTTTTAACATTAACGATTGCCGTTGCAGATTTTAATGGGACTATGTTTATTAACTTATCAATTAAAAGCATTGGCTCCCTATGAGGAAGAAGGTTTTTAATCTTTTCTTTATCTATCGTGTTACTCATTGTTTTTATTTTTTTTTAAAAATTTTTTTAATGGAACAGCTGGATAACCCATCACGGTTGTATTGTCTGGAATATTTTTAACAACACCACTACCGCCGCCAATTTTGACATTGTTTCCAATTTTTAAATGCCCAGAAACTCCTGCTTGTCCACCAATTGAAACATTGTTTCCAATTGTTGAACTTCCTGCAAAACCTACTTGTCCAGCTATCATGCAATTTTTTCCAATCTTAACATTGTGAGCCATATGAACCTGGTTATCTAAAAAAGTGTTTTCTCCAATAGCGGTATCTCCGATTGATCCTCTGTCTATTGTGCAGTTTGCTCCTAGCTCTACATTATCTTTTAAAATCACTCTTCCTATATGGGGAAATCTAAAATTGTTATCCTTTATAGGAATAAACCCAAAACCTTTTACGCCAATTTTACAACCATCTTGTATCACAACATTATTTCCAATTATCGTATTTTTAATTGTAACATTTGAACCTATAAGACAATTTTTTCCAATTTGTACATCGTGTTCAATAACAGTATTACTACCTATTATGCTCTTAGACCCTATTTTAACTTTTTTTCCAATAAAAATATTCTTACCGAATGTAACAGAGGGATATTTTGATGAAATTTTCTTTACTTCCCTAATGGATTGATCAGGATAGTCTAAATCAGCTTCAGGGTAAAATTTTTTAGAAATTTGGGCGGTAGTAAATAAAACATTTTGAACTATAATTTTTAAACAGTTTTTTGGCAGATAGTCTTTTAAAGAGTCTGTAGTGATACATGCAGAAGCTTTAGTGTGAGATGCAAACGGCCTATATTGCACTGAATTAAAAAAACTCAAATCTTTACTTGTGGCTTTTTCCAAGGTTTTAACATCAAAGATTTTTATTTTTTTCAAATCTCCTGATCCTTCAATATTTTTTTTACTATTAGATATTAATTTTTCTAGATAAAATGGACCTTTGGGTAGGAAAAAAACTGTGTCTGACATTAAAACTTAATTTAAATTCAAAGATTTTAGTTCTTTGTCTAATATTACTAATATTTTATCTGTTAAATCTATAGAGGTAGTTCCCATTACAACGTATTTTTTATCAACAATTAGTTTTATATTATTTTCATCCATATATTTTTTTAATATTGGATTAATTGCTTTTAATAATTCATTTCTTCCCTTGTTTCTTCTTTTAGCAAAATCGCTAGATGCACTAGCTCGTTTCTTCTGATATGCGACATTTTTTTCTCTAAGTGAATTTATATTTTTTTTATATTCATCCTCAGACATTGTTTTCTTTTTTGAAATTAAATCAACTTCCTTTTTTTTTAATTCTTCCCCTTCTTTTTTAAGTTTTTTATCTTCACTTACAAGTTTTTTCTTTAATTGCTCTTGAGCTTCTTTGCCTGCTTTACTTTGATTCATTAATTTTCTCATATCAATAAAATAAGTTTCTGAAGCAAATGAATGGCTACTTAAAAAAATTAAAACAAAAAATATAGTTATAATTTTGATTATTTTCATATTAAAAAGAAGTCCCTATTTGAAATCTAAAAGTTTGAGCTTCATCTGTAGATGCTTTACTAATAGGTTGTGCTACTACAAAAGTAAGTGGACCTATTGGAGTATAAACGTTTGAAGCAATTCCAACTGAGGATCTAATTGTATTAGAATCGTTAATCGAACTATCGTAATCAGCTTCCCATAAATTTGCTGCGTCTAAGAAAACGCTAACATCTGTTTGTGTGCTTTCTGGTAACAAATTTGGTAATGCTGCCTCAAAGTTTAGTGCTGTAGCATAGTTTCCACCAACATAGTCATTTCCATCTTTGGGTCCTATTTTACCTTTTTCAAAACCCCTAATACGCCTTGAAGGTATATGAATTCTTTTACTTAACCTTACATCCTCATCAACACCAATAATGTTGGCTCCATAAAATTTTAGTGAACCAATAACGTTCTCGGTAAACAAATGATATTTTGTATAGTAAATAGCATTATAAATTGATGCTTGGTCTGTAATAATAGGTAGCTCCTGTTGGAATGAAGTTATAGCGCCTGAAGTTGGCATAAATTTTCTATCTCTTGTGTCCCTATCTATACCATATCCAAATGTCAAATCTGTGAAATTACCTTCTTGTTTTTTTAATAGTGTGGTTGCGCTATCATCCACTCTTAAGTCGTCAAACATTAAATTTAACTTTGGTGATAAATAAATTCCTTTATATTGTTCAAATCTAGTTCCTAATTTAAATTCAGTTAATGTATTTTCGTATCCAGAGTTTGGAGAATCTTCTTTGGTATTAGTTATGCCACCAAAAACAAGATTTCCGGAGTTTCTAAAATTTGGCTCTGAAATCTGTAAACCTCCTCTTACTGAACGCTCAGTTAGTGCTAAAGAAGCGTCAACATTTTGCCCTTTACCTAAATAATTGGTCTCGGTTAAAGAAAATTGAAAAGATGTGCCTTCGGTACCTACGCCTGCTCCAGCTGAAATTTCACCAGTCGGTTTTTCTTCCACTAAAATCTCCATTATTTTTAAATCTTTTGATGAACCATCTTTTAATTTAGCATCGACAGTTTTAAATATATTTCTTGCTTTTAGTTCAGATATAGACTTTTGCATTTTGACATCACTAAAAGGGTCTCCTTCGTCTAATAATAATTCTGATCTTATGACAGAGTCATTTGTGACTGTGTTTCCTAAAATATTTACCCTTTCAACTTGAATTTTTGGCCCTTCAAAAATTTTAAATACTACATCTATCCCATCTTTATCGATTGTTTCTGAAACAGAATGTTGAACAAATTGCAGTTCGTTATTATCAATAATTTCATCAATACTGGAGAGTATTTTTTGAATCTTGAATGGAGAATAATATTCGCCGGCAAATTTTAAAAATTCTGAATTTAAATCTAAAAATATTTTTTTATCAAAAACAGGGTCTATATCTGTTGATATTTTTTTAATTCTATATCTGTTTCCAGCATTAACGCTAAATGTAAGTTTAACTGACTCTTGGTCCTTTAGCTCAACACTGCTTGATACAACCTGGACTTCATAATATCCAAGTCCTTTCATATAATTTGTTAATAATCTTTTGTCTAGTTCAATTCTATCAGGGTTAAGATATATGTTTCTTGATAATACTTTCCAAAACTTAGCTTCTTCAGATGCAATCACATCTCGTAATCTTTTGGCTTTAACTTTTTTATCTCCAATAAAGAATATTTTACTTATTTTATTTCTTGGTCCTCTATTGATAGAATAAATTAAATTAACTCTATTTAAATCTGATCCTAGGTCTTGTATGTTTGCTTGTACTTCAGTTGAATAATATCCGTGGGATTTATAAATTGATTTTATAACTTCTATATCGTTACTAACATCGCTTTCGATGTATGAGCCTTTTTCTTTCAAAAGAATATGTTTCAAAACTAATTGCTTAAATTTTTTTGCTTTCTCGCCTTCGATAATTATTGTGTCAATTATTGGGTTTTCTTTAACTTCAATATTTAAAATCCCATTAGAAAAATTAGTAGAGACTTCAGAAAAGAATTTGGTTCCATAAAGTCTTTTAATAATTAAATTAATATCATCATTAGAGTAATTTTTGTTTAATTCAATTTCACCATATACTTTTATGGTTGCTTCTGAGATTCTATTATTTCCAGTAATTTGAACTTTTTTCAAAATTTCTGCATACAGATTGCTAGATATGCAAAGCAAAAAAATTAAAATAACAGCTTTATAAATTTTATTAACCATTTTTTTTATTAATTATTTCCTCAGTTTTTCTTCTTGCCCATTCATCAATTTTATAAATTTCATTAATGCTTGGGGACTTTTTTATAGCATATTTTTTGAAATCTTTATCGCTAAAAACAGCCTTTAAATACAAATAGATGCTTTTATATGATATTTTATTTTTAATAAAACTATCAACTAATACCTCATTACTAGCATTTAAAATTATAGAACCCGAATTTTCACAGATCTTTTTTGACAAGAGAGTAACAATTGGAAATTTTTTTTTATCTACTTTTTCAAAAGTTAAGCTTTGTTTTTTTTTATTAAAACTATTTTTTTTAAGATTTAAAACTTCAATATCATAATTATTGTCATAAATAGCATTAGCAATAGGTATGGACATATCAGTTTCATGATAAAGAAATTTACTTTGTCCATTTTTTAAAACAACAATAGCATGAACGAGTGATTGCGAATGTATAATGATTTTATATTTGTCTTTATTAAATGGGAAAATCTTCCATGCTTCAATTACTTCTAGAACCTTATTCATTAAATTAGATGAGTCTATTGAAATTTTTTTTCCCATTTTCCAATTTGGATGTTTTATAGCATCTTTAGATTTTATATTTTTTAACGAGCTTAAAGACTTTCTTAAAAAAGGGCCTCCTGATGCAGTAATGTAAATATTTTTAATATCTTTATCTTTATAATTTTTAGTAAGTTGATTTATTGAAAAATGTTCAGAGTCAATTGGTACAACTATAGATTTATTTTTTTTACTTAATTGTTTTATAATATGCCACCCACATATAGCTGTCTCTTTGTTGGCTAAAAGTAGTTTTTTACTTTGGGTTGTAAATTTAATTGTAGGATCAAGTCCAGCTATACCAACTATAGCAGATACAGTTATATCAAATTTCATTTTCATTAATGGTAAATCAGAAAAATTATTTAATATTTTAGTTTTATTTTTTTTGTATTTATTTTTAATTTTCTTAAAAACTAATGGATCAGTAACAATAAAGTAATTGGGTTTAAATTTAATAATCTGTTTATTAATTAATGAATAATTTGAATGCGCAGATAATAAATAGATTTTAAATTTTTTAAGATTTTTTTCAAATATACTAAGCGAGGTTTGACCTATTGAACCTGTTGATCCTAAAATAGCAATTTTTTTTTTCATTAAGGAAATATTTTAAAATAGTAAATAATGTATGCTGTTATAACAACGAACATCAGGCTATCTATTCTATCAAAGATTCCACCGTGTCCTGGTAAAAGTTTACCTGTGTCTTTAATTTTTTCTAATCGCTTAAAATATGAAATAGTAATATCGCCTACCTGTGCCGCAAGTGAAAAAATTATTGCTAAAATAAAATATCTAGGTTTTTGAAATATTTCAGAATCTATTTCTGTTAAAAATTCAATAATAAATCCAATTAAAAAAACGCTTAAGATTGAGAAAATAAATGAACCTATTGCTCCAGAAACTGTTTTGTTTGGACTAATTTTTGTTAACTTTTTCCATTTAAAAAGTTTTCCAAAAATATAACCTCCAATATCTGATGCTATTGTTAAAATTATAACCCAAATAAGTAATACATATGATGATGCTGTATCATTTCTTAAAAATAAAATTGCAAACAGTGAAGCTACTAAAATTAAATCTAAAACTATTATCGTAAGCTTTTTTTTAAAGTTTGAAAAAACTTCAAAATTTCCTAAAATCAAAATTGCATACAAAAACGAAACTATATAATAACCGCCCTTAATTATAAAAAATATGGAAAATGGAAATACAATTATTGATGTTAAAACTCTTTTTTCTAAATTTTTCATATTGTACCAAAATTTCTTTTTATTAATCGATAATTTCTAATAATTTTTCTTAAATCATTTCCATTAAAATCAGGCCATAATTTATCAAGAAAGTAAAGTTCTGAATAAGCTAATTGCCACAACATAAAATTACTCAAACGTCTTTGTCCTCCAGTTCTAATCAAAATATCAGGGTCAGGCAGTTTATTTGTGTACAGATTTTTACTTATTTGAGATTCTGTAATTTTTGAACGATTTTTTTTTAGTTTAACAAACGCATCTTTTATTTCATTTTTTGAGCCATAGTTCAAAGCTAAATTTACTATAAGTTTTTTATTTTTTTTTGTTTTTCTTAATGTGTCTTTTAAAATCTTTTTTAACGAATAGGAAAAAGAAGATGTATTACCTAATATATTAATTTTAATACCATTTTTTACAACATTTTTAATTTCTTTCTTAAAATATAAAGTAATTAAATTAAATAAAAAATTAATCTCGCCTTTTGGTCTTTTCCAGTTTTCAGTTGAGAAAACATAAAATGTGATAATTGGAATTTTTAATTTTAGTGATGCTTTAACTATTTTTTCAACGGTATTTACACCTTTAAGATGGCCATAATTTCTGCCCTTTTTTCTTTTTTTTCCCCACCTGCCATTACCATCCATAATAATAGCAACATGGTTAATTTTATTCATAAATTAAGAATTTCTTTTTCTTTTTCAGCCAATATTTTATCTATTGCGGTAATACTGTTGTCAGTATTTTTTTGGATTTCTTTCTCAAAATTTTTTCCCTCATCTTCGCTAATAGACTTAGCTTTTATTAATTTTTTTATATTATCATTCGCGTCTCTTCTAATACTTCTAATTGAAACTTTATTTTTTTCACCAATAATTTTTAAATTTTTAGTCAACTCTACTCTTCTTTCTTCAGTAAGCTGAGGAATTCTTATTCTTAGAACTTGGCCATCAATTTGTGGGTTAACTCCTAAATTTGATTTTTTGATTTCGCTATCTATTAAATTTACATTTGACTTGTCCCAAACCTGAATTGCGATTGTTCTTGGTTCAGGTATTGTAATGGTGGCCAATTGATTAATTGGCATCTTTTGACCATAAACATCTATTCTTAGTAAATCAAACATCGCAGGATTTGCTCGTCCAGTTCTAAGTGTTCCTAAATCTTTTTTTAATGATAAAATTGTTTTTTCCATTTTTTGAGAAATTTCTTTTGTATCAAAATTTGTGCTCATAAATATTTAGATACCTTCTCCCACTTTAAATCTTAAAAAATCTAACACTTCTATTTTTTCTTTGGTTGAGTGTGCTTTTAAAACATCTCTCACTTTTTTTTTAGTATCCATTATCCAAATTTGATTTAACAAAGTATTATCTGAGATAAATTTCTTGAGTTTACCGCTTGAAATTTTATCAACCATATCACCTTTTTTACCGCTATTTTTTACCTCTTCTTTAATAATTTCAAGTTCTTTTTCTAATACATCTTTTTTAATATCCTTTTCATCTATAGCTAGTGGTGAAGATGCAGCTATATGCATCGCTAATTTGTTCCCTAAATCATTTAGATCAGTATTTTCAATTTTTTTTAACTTAATTACTGAAGCAACTTTTCCTATGTCTTTTTCAATTGAATTATGAACGTAACTAAAATTTAAACCTTGGTTGTCAAAAAATTTAGATCTTCTAATAGTAATTTTTTCCCCAATTTTAGAAATTAATTCTATTAAAGATTCTTCTACTGTTTTATTGTTTTTCATTTTTGAAGAATTTATTTTTTTAATATCAGCTTTATTTTGAAAATTAATATCTGAAATTTCTTTACAGAAAGATATAAATTCCTTGTTTTTGGCAACGAAATCAGTTTCGCTATTTATTTCAATTGCTGAAATCATATTGTTTTTTTTACAAATTAAAACCAAACCGTCTGCAGCTACTCGCCCCATTTTTTTTGTGGCTTTCGCAATTCCTTTTTTTCTTAAATATTCTACAGATTTTTCAATATCTCCATTATTTTCATCTATGGCTAATTTACAATCTTTAAAACCTACTCCGGTTATCTCCCTTAATTTTTTAATATTTTCGAGATTTTGCTTATTAGACATTTTGTTAATTTAAAATTTATTTTTTCTTTTCTAATTTAGAATTTTCCTTAACACTTTTGCCATTTTTTTTTAATTCTTCGACTGGTTTTTTGGCAATGTATTTTTTTGCATCTAAAATAGTATCCTTTAAAAGCTCACAATAAAGATTGATTGATCTTCTTGCGTCATCGTTCCCTGGAATTGGATATCTAATGTCTGTGGGATCGGAATTTGTATCTAAAATTGCTGCTATAGGAATTTTTAATTTAGTTGCTTCTTTAACTGCCAATGACTCGACGTTTGTATCGATTATAAAAAGCATTTCTGGAACTTTATTCATTTGAGAAATACCACCTAACGATCTTTTTAATTTATCTCTTTCTTTTCCTAATTTAAGTATTTCTTTTTTGGTAAAACCAATATCTTCTTTGGATAAATCTTGATCTAATTTTTTTAATCTTTTTATTGAATTTTGAATAGTTTTCCAATTAGTTAACATACCTCCGAGCCATCTATAATTTACATAAAACTGACCTGTCTCATTAGCTAATTTCAATATAGTTTCAGCTGCTTGTTTTTTGGTTGAAACGATTAAAATTTTCCCTCCACCTGAAATACATTTGTGTACTTCTTTCATGGCATCTTTAATCAGTAACAAAGTCTTTGTAAGATCAATGATATGTATAGAGTTTTTCTCTCCAAAAATAAATTTTTTCATTTTTGGATTCCATCTCAAAGTCTTATGGCCAAGATGAACTCCGGCTTCTAATAATTGTTTAATAGATATGCTTGGTATATTCATAATTTTTCCGGTTTATCCTCCACAACATTTCCTTTCGGACCGGTAAGCTTTCGCTCATTGTTGTGTGCGAATTTTTATAACTATGTATAATTTAAAAATATAGAAATCAAGCTGTTAAAAACTCACTTTTTTAACGTATTCTTTATCTTTAATTGTATTAAATGTCTTTAAATCAAATTTTCTGGGGGTTTTTAGCAAGAAGGTATAAATTTTAGA
Organism: uncultured Pelagibacteraceae bacterium; assembly: GCA_902591045.1. Taxonomy (GTDB): domain Bacteria; phylum Pseudomonadota; class Alphaproteobacteria; order Pelagibacterales; family Pelagibacteraceae; genus Anoxypelagibacter. The sequence continues at coordinate 83,952 of CACIZC010000002.1, forward strand.
ATTTCTGTGCACTTTAATTTTAATTCTAGTATCTCCATTATCTTTTAGTATCATCTTTAAGTTGTTTAAATCTGACTTTCCATTAATTTCTATTGTAACATTTTCATATTTTTTCTTAGAGAAGTCGTCTAAAGCAATTATGTTTCTTACATTTACTCTTCTCGGAGAATTATTGTTATCTAAAGCCGATTCTTTTTGGAGTGTTAAAACAAATGAATTGGCTGTTTTAAGTTTGTCTCTATTTAAAATCAGCAAATCAGAAAATAAAAATAGCTCAAATTCGCTTTTTAGATCACTAAATTTAACAATTGCAAACGCTGTACCTTTTGAACTTTTTTTTTCTTGTATAGACATAATTGTACCGGCAACTAAAGCATTGTTATTTGGGCCTTCCATAAACTCGTTGAATGTAACTACCTTAGACTTTTTGAAATAATCTTTGTACATATTTAAAGGATGATCAGACATATAAAAGCCTATTGACTGAAACTCATTTAAGAGCATTTCATTACTTGACCAAGGTTCCGTTTTTTCTAAACTAAAATTTGTAATTTTTTCACCTGTTGTCCCACCAAATAAACTTTTTTGATTGCTTTCTTTTTCATCTAGGATTGTTTTATTTATCTGTATCAATTTTGGTATTGATTTATATAAGGATTTTCTATTTTTTTCTAAATTATCAAATGCTCCGGCTTTTACGAGGCCCTCTAATTGAAGTTTATTAATATTCTTGGGATTCACCCTGCTTATGAAGTCATCTATGCTTTTGAAATGGCCGTTCTCTTCTCTTTCTTTAACAACATGAGATACTGCTTCATGACCAACGCTTTTTATTCCTGACAAAGCATAGTAAATTCTATTTTTTTCAGATTTAAAGTCAGCAAAAGACTTGTTTATATCTGGCCTAATAATTTTAATTTTCAATCTTTTTAACTCCTCAACAAACTCTCGTAGTTTATCTGTATTAGATAGTTCAGTTGACATAGTGGCTGCAATAAAATCCTCAGGATAATATTGCTTTAGATATGCTGTTTGATAAGCAATTAAAGCATAAGCAGCTGCATGACTTTTATTAAAACCGTATTCAGCAAAAGGTTTTATTTTTTGAAATATAAATGCAGCAATATCTTTTTTTATATTATTTTTTTCCGCACCTTTAATAAATTTTTCTTCTTGTTTTTCTAATTCTTTTCTTTTCTTTTTTCCCATAGCTTTTCTTAAAATATCAGCTTCACCAGGAGTAAATCCTGCTAAAGTTTGAGCTATTTGCATAACTTGTTCTTGATAAATAATGATTCCATATGTTGGTTTTAAAATTTTTTCTAAGCTTTCGTGGATATAATCAGGTTTTTTTAAACCATTCTTGCAATCATTATAAATAGGAATATTATTCATTGGGCCGGGTCTGTATAAGGCCACCAATGCAATTATATCTTCGAATTTATTAGGTTTCATTTGTTTCAAAGCAGATCTAACTCCAGAACTTTCAAGCTGAAACAAACCTGTAGTTTCGCCAGTTGATAACATTTCAAATATTTTATTATCATTTAGAGGAATTTTGCTAACATCTACTTCAATATTTTTATTTTTTAATATTTCAATTGTTTTATGAATTAAAGTCAGAGTATTTAATCCAAGTATATCAAATTTTACCAAACCGGCATCCTCGGATGAATGCATATCAAACTGGGTTGAAGGTAAAAGCAATTCAGAATCACTGTCTTTGTATAAAGGAACTTCTTCTGATAATTTTTCTCCAGCTATAACAACGCCGGCAGCATGAGTGGCTAAATTTCTATTTAAACCTTCTAGCTTCAGGGAAAGTTCTATTAATTTTTTTACTTTTGGATTATTTTTTTCTTCTTCTTTAAATCTAGGTTCTCTATCAATGGACTCTTTCAAACTTAAAGGTCTAGAAGGATCAAAAGGAATCATTTTACAGATTCGGTCAACATGTCCGTAAGGTAAACCCAATACCCGCCCAATGTCTCTTAAGGCCATTCTGGCTTTTAATTTTCCAAAAGTAATTATATGAGCAACGCCATTTTTATATTTTGACTTCAAGTACTCAAATACTAAATCTCTTTTCTCTTCGCAAAAATCAATATCAAAATCAGGCATAGAAATTCTATCAGGGTTTAAGAATCTTTCAAAAATTAAACCAAATTCTATTGGATCCAAATCGGTAATATCTAAACAATAAGCAACCAGTGAGCCAGCACCGGAACCTCTTCCTGGACCAACTGGAATATTATTTTTTTTTGCCCATTTTATATAGTCAGAAACGATTAAAAAATAACCAGAGTAATTCATTTTGCTGATTATGTTTAGCTCGTGAGATAATCTGTCTGTGTATTTTTTTTCAATTTCTTTAGTATTTTCTGATTTATTTTTTTTTAAAATAAATTTTTCTAACCTTTTTTTTAAACCAGTTTTAGACTGTAATAAAAGCTCTTCTTCTTCGGTACGATTATTTGAGATTTTTAAGGAAGGAAGAATTGGTTTTGATTTTTTAAGTTTATAATTAAATCGATAAGGAAAATTATAGTTATTTTCAAGTGCTTCTGGGATGTCTGCGTATAGTTTTTTTATCTCATCTTTTGGTTTTATATAATGTTGGTTTGTATATTTTTTTCTATTCTTTTCATCAATATATGTTTTCTCACCAATACACAAAAGAGCATCGTGAGCTTCGTACATATCTTGTTTAATATAAAAAATTTCCTGTGAGGCGATCAATGGCACTTTTACTTTTCCTGATATATCTAAAATAATATTTTCAAATCTTTTTTCACCTTCATCGTTGTGCCTTTGTATTTCTAAATAAAATGAATCAGAAAAAACTTCTTTTAGCTTGGTAGTAAGGTTTTTTATTTCTTTGATTTTGTTTTTTTTAACTAAATTTGAGAAGAGAGAGTCGATACCACCACTTAGTACAATAATGTCTTTATTGTTTTTGAAAAGCTCATCGATAGAACAGTGTGGAATTTCTTTGTCCTGTGATTCTAAAAAACTTTTTGAAGATAATTTTACTAAATTTCCATAACCCAACTCTGTTTTGGCAAAGATAGGAATTTTCCCTATTGTGTCTTGATATTTAAAATTAATTTGTGTACCAATAATTGGTTGAGTACCAACCTTGCTTATAGCTTCAGAAAACTCCAATGCTCCGCAAAGATTGAAGCTATCGCTTAATCCAATAGCCGCTATTTTATTTTCTTTGCAATAAGTAGCTAGCTCGTCAATTTTTATTGCACCTTCGCATATAGAATATTGTGTGTGTATCTTAAAGTTTGTAAAATTTTTTTTGCCATTAGTCATAACTCTTTTTTATATTACCATTGCTGATGCTTAAAGTATAATCAGCTTTTTTTGCGAGTTCTCTATTATGAGTTGCAATAAGAATTGTTTTATTTTTTTCTTTTAACTTTAAAAAATATGAAAAAACTTCATTTGAAGTTTTGCTGTCTAGGTTTCCCGTGGGTTCGTCAGCTAATATAATTTTTGTATCAGCGGCAAGACATCTTGCGATTGCAACTCTTTGTTGTTCACCTCCAGATAGGTCTGAAGGAAAATGATTAAGTCTATGGCTTAATTTAACCTGCGCCAAAAATTTTTCAGCATTTTTTATAGATTGTTTATAGTTTTGATTTCTTATAATTAGCGGTATTGCAACATTTTCTAATGCTGTAAAATCAGTCAATAGATTATGACTTTGGAATATTATTGAAATATTATTTTTAATCATTTCGTTTTTTTTATTTTCTGAAAAATCAGAAGTTAAATTTCCCATTAAAAATATTTTTCCTTCTGTGGGTTGATCTAATAGTGCAATTAAATGAAGAAAAGTTGACTTTCCAGAACCTGAGGGCCCCACAATAGCTATGACTTTACCAGAATTGATTTCAAGATTAATATTATTCAAAACATTAATAGTAGAATTGTTATTTTGATAATTTTTTATTAATTTTTTAACTTCAATTAAAATTTTATTCATATTTTAAAGCCTTTATTGTTTCTATTTTGGTAACTGCTAATGAGGGAAAAAATGATGCTAAAGCAGTAATTAGAATTGAGAATAAAGATATAGATAATATAGATTTAAAATTTAATTCGCTTGGCATTTCATCTAAAAAATAAACATCTTTAGGAAAAATTTCAAAATTAAATATTAAAGAAAAAAACTGTCTTATTTCCTCTATGTAAATAGAAAAGATAATTCCTAAAATTAATCCGAAAATGGTGGCAAAAAAACCTATTAAAAAACCTGTCATAAAAAAAGATCTGATAATTGATTTTTTTGTTAAACCTAAAGATTTCAAAATTGCTATTTCTCTTGTTTTATTTTTTATTAAAATTGTTAATCCTGAAATAATATTAAAAGCGGCAACCACAATGATTAGAGTTAATATTAAAAACATTACATTTCGTTCTACCTTAAGAGCTGAAAAAAAAGATTTATTAAGATCTGACCAAGAATATACATGATAGTCGGGATTTGAATTTTGTATTTTTTCTTTGTATTTGTTTGCATCAAATGGATTATCAATAAAAATTTCTAAATTAATATCCTCTTCGCTTTTGTCAAAAAAAGGTAACGAGTCAGCTAAATTCAAAAAAGTAATATTTTTATCGAATTCGTATAAGCCACTACTAAAAACTGCCGCAATAACATATGGTGACTGCTTTGGCACAGTACCCAAAGGAGTTGAAATAAGTGATGATGACATAACATTTATTGTATCCCCTACAACTACCCCAAGTTCTATTGCTAATTGCTTGCCAATAATAATTTGTCCGTTTGTGAAATCTAATATCTGGCCATCTATTATATTACTTTGAAAAAAATTTAATTTGTTTAAATCTTTATTTTCAATTCCTCTAATTACAATACCTTTGGCTGTATTATTAATTAAAACAACTGCCTCTCCATTATAAGTTTTGATAATATTTGTTTTTTTATATTGATTTTTTAAATTTTTATAAAATTCTTCACTAATCTGGGAACTATAAGGTTCTACAATCACATGAGAATTAAAACCTAGTATTTTATTAGTTAGTTCAGATCGAAAGCCATTCATTACAGACATGACGATAATTAAAATTGATACTCCAAGCATAATTCCTAAAAAAGAAAAAGCTGAAATTATTTTTAAAAAACCCTCTTTTTTTTTAGGTTTTAAGTTTCTTAAAGTTATTAATTTTTCTATTGTAGTAAACAATTTAATTTTTCAAAGTATTTATAATTTTTTTAATTTCAATCAGTTGGGATTCTTTATCGATTTCTTTGAATTCAATCTTATTTCCTTCAGATTTTGAACCAAGTATTATTTGAAATGGAATGCCCAGAAGATCATGTTTGTTGAATTTGTTTGCTAAATTTTCATCTACATCATCTAATAAAACATCTATGCCTTGTTTTTTAAGTTCAGAATAAATCTTCATGCCTCTTTCTAGATTTTTTTTATCTTTAGTTACTGATGGAATAATCACAACATCAAATGGAGAAACAGATTTTGGCCATTTCATTTTTTTATTTACATATTTTGCTTCAATAATTGCTGCGACTAACCTTGAGACTCCGATTCCATACGAGCCCATTTTCACAAATGTTTTTTTTCCATCTTTTCCGTCTACTGCACAATTCATTGGTTTGGAATATTTATCTCCAAAATAAAATATATGACCAACTTCGATTCCTTTTGTTTGTAGTTGATTTGATTTTTTAACATTATCATTAAAATCTTTTTGTTTAAATTTATCGTCTGTAACTGCGTAAAATTTTGAAAAATCATCCCTCATCTTTTTTAACGAAATCATATCGTTTTTGTAATTTTCAATTGGAACATCAAAAATTCTTTTATCAGCATAAATTTTACTTTCACCTGTTTCTGCTAAAATTATAAACTCATGGGACAAATCTCCTCCTATTGGCCCTGTATCTGCTTTCATTGGAATAGATTTGAGTCCTAATTTTTGAAAAGTTTTTAAATATGCATAAAACATTCTATTATATGAGTGAACCGCTTCGGATTCATTTAAATCAAAAGAATAAGCATCTTTCATAAAAAATTCTCTACATCTCATAACACCAAACCTAGGTCTTAATTCATCTCTAAATTTCCATTGTATGTGATATAAGATTTGCGGCAATAATTTGTATGATTTCACTGATGATCTAAAAATTTCAGTTATTTGTTCTTCGTTTGTAGGTCCATAAAGCATTTCTCTATTCTGTCGATCTGAAATTCTAAGCATTTCCTCTCCATAATCATCATAACGACCGCTTTCCTTCCAAATATCTGCTGACTGTATTGTGGGCATTAAAATTTCTTGTGCACCTATATTATCTTGTTCCTCTCTAACAATTTTTTCTATTTTTTTCATGATTTTAAAACCTAGTGGAAGCCAAGAATAGATTCCTGCTGAAGATTGTTTTATCATGCCTGTTTGCAACATTAGCTGATGAGATTTTATTTTTGCCTCTGATGGCAAATCTTTAGTTATTGGAATAAAGAGCTTTGAAAGTAACATTATAACCTTGCTATATTAATATTAGTAAAAGGCTTTTTACCAGTTTTGTCTTTTATTATCTTTCTGCAGTTTTGCTTAACAGACTCAATTAAATTTTTTTCTTGATTTTTATTTTTCATTGAAAATGACCTACAAGTATTAAAAATTTCATCCTCCATTTCAAATATTATATTTTCATCAAAATTTTTTTCAGGAATGCCCCTAAATGATATTATTGGTTTATTTAACTTTCCACTATTATTTAGTATTAAAGTAATCTCTAGGTATCCATTTTGAGATAGGTTTTTTCTCTCTTTAATTGACTCTGAATTCTCAGATACTCCAACGCTTCCATCTAAATACAATCTACCAGAAGGAGCTTTGTCAATTATTTCAGGATTTTTTCCTGGAAAAATTCTTATAATATCTCCATTCTCTACCCTTAGCGCATGTGGAATTTGCATTTCTTTAGCAAACTTTATGTGTTCGTTCATATGTCTATGTTCACCATGTACAGGAATAATTGAGTTAGGTTTTACCCATGAGTACATGTCTTTTAGATCGTCTCTATTTGGATGTCCTGAAACGTGAACAAAATCTGTTTCTTCAGTAATTAGTTCAATATTTTGCCTAACGATGTCGTTATGAAGAGAATAAAGTTTTTTTTCATTGCCTGGAATTATCTTTGAAGAAAAAATTATTGCATCCCCTTTTTCAATATAAATATCGGGATGAATTCCTTTTATTATTCTTTTCATTGCTCCCATGGGTTCTCCTTGGCTTCCTGTACAAAGATAAACGATTTTTTCCCTAGGAAGCTTTTTTGCATCTCTAGGGTCAATAGGATCTTGTATATTTTTAAGATAACCACATTGTCTGGCTGCTTTAAAAATTCTATTCATAGATCTTCCAACTAACGATATTTGTCTATTCATTTTTTCTGCACAATAAAAAACACTCTCCATTCTAGCTACATTTGAAGCAAAACTGGTAACAACGATACGTTTATTTTTTAGAGACATTATTTTTAATAAACTGTCTCTTACATCAGACTCTGATCCTGCTCTGCCCGGACTAAATACGTTGGTAGAATCACAAATCATTGCTAAAACTTTTTCATTACCAATTTCCCTTAATTTTTTTTCGTTAATTTTGTCACCAATTAATGGATTTGGATCTACTTTCCAATCTCCTGTGTGGAGAATTATGCCTGAAGGAGTTTTGATTCTTAGACCGTTAGGTTCCAAAATTGAGTGAGTTAGAGTAACAAACTCAATATCAAATGGACCAAGTTTTATATTCCCATTTAATTTAATAACTTTTAAATATTTTGTAATATCTATTTTCTTTTCTTTGAATTTCTCTTGAATCAAAACAGCTGTAAATGGGGTTGCATAAATATTACATTTAAGATCTGGCCAAACATGTGAGATAGCGCCAATATGATCTTCGTGCGCATGTGTCAAAACTATACCAAGCAGATCATTTTTTTTATCAATTATAAAGGCTGGGTCAGGATATATCAGATCAATTCCGGGTATAGAATCATCCGCAAAAGTAACGCCGGTATCAACTATAATCCATTTTTGATCTTCCTCTGTTCCGTAAGCAAAAAGATTCATGTTCATGCCTATTTCACCCGACCCACCTAAAGGGCAAAAAATTAACTCTTCATTTTTATTCATTTAAAAACCTTCTGTAAATTTTAAAAATACCTTTAATAGTTATATCATCTTGAATAATAGGGTTATTAGAAATTTTTTTTTTGAATAACTTTCCATAACCTCCTGTTAATATTATTTTGAAATTTTTACCATTTTTTTTTATTATTTTTTTTATTATATTATTTATTAATCCTTCATAACCCCAAAAAAATCCAGAAGTCAAAGCTTCTAATGTGTTTTTTCCATAATTTTTTGGATATGATGTTAATCTAAACATTGGTAGTAAGGCTGTTGATGAGAATAAATTCTCTATAGATAAATTAATACCTGGGGATATAACTCCACCATCATAAATTCCAGGTTTTTTAACTACATCAAAGGTTGTAGCTGTTCCAAAATCTACCACTATGCAATTTGACTTATATTTGTAGTAAGCTCCTATGCTATTAGCTATACGATCTGAGCCTAATTGATAAAACTTTTTAACTTTAAATTTCATAAGTTTTTTAAGATTAAAATTTTTAATTTCATAAACTTTAAATTTTTTTATAATCAGAATTTTTTTTATTTTACGATAGACTTTAGGTACAACGCTTGAAAATAAAACTTTTTTGTGCGTATTATTAACATTAAAATTATTTAAAGCTTTTCTTATATTCTTTTCCACATTATTACTTTGGCTAGATAACAAAATTGTTTTAACAATTTTAAACTTTTTATTTATTTTGCAAATTTTTATATTACTATTACCAATATCACCAATTAGATAGTTCATTTATTTTATTTTTTTAAAAATTTTTTATTAAATTTATAGTTTTGAAAAATATTTTCATAATCAGTTTTCAATTTCTTTATAATTTTTTTATTGTCCACAAATTTTTTAGAACAGTCGTTTAGACTTATAGATTTAAATCTAACATTTGTGGGTGATGAAATCGTATTTATTCCAATTCCAATTATTAAAAAATTTTTTTTTTCAAATTCTATTATTTCTTGAAGAATTCCGCAAACTTTTTTACTTTTAATTAATAAATCGTTAGGCCATTTTATTTGAATTTTTGAAGAAGAGTAGTCTTTTAAAACTCTTTTTACTATTAAAGGATTAATTAATGATATTTGTTTAAAATTTGGCAAAGTTTTTTTTAATTCAAAAAAAATTGATGCAAATATATTTCCTTTTTGTGAAACCCATTTCTTTCCCATTGTGCCTTTTCCTTTAGTTTGCATATAAGATATTACTATTCCATTTCTATTTTTTTTAGATTTAATTATTTTTATTGCCTGATCATTGGTGCTTTTAACTGAATTAAATTTAATTAATTTTAATTTCATTAATAAATACTTATGTTTGAAAGAATTTCTGAAAAAATTGAGGGATATAAAAAAAATGTTATTAAAAGTAAACAGCTAATGGCCATGGAAGTGTAAATTCCATATTCTTTATCGTTTTCAAATGGTTTTCTTGGATCGTCAAAATACATTATTTTAACAATTCTTATATAGTAGAAAGCAGACACAACTGTTGTTACTAATCCTATAATCGCTAAAGTGTACATCCCACTTTCTATGACTGACATAAAAATATAAAATTTAGCAAAAAACCCTGCAAGTGGAGGAATGCCCGCTAAAGAAAATAAAATTACTAATAGTGAAAGTGACATCATAGGATGATTTTTTGACAAACCAGCTAATTCATCTATTTCTTCAATATATTTTGTTCCCCTTTTCATTAAAAAAATAAAACCAAATGCACCTATGTTCATTATTGAATAAATAGTTATATAAATTAACGTACTCTTTAAACCATTCTCTGTTCCTGCAGCAATTCCTGCAATCGCATAACCTATATGGCCAATTGAGCTATAAGCAAAAAGTCTTTTTATATTACCTTGTCCAATTGCAGCAACAGCACCTAAAATCATAGAAGCAATTGATATAAAAATTAAAATAAATTGCCATTGGTTGATGATTTCGTTGAAAGGAACATACATAAACCTTATAAAAACAGCTATTCCAGCAATCTTTGGAACTACAGAAAAGAAACTTGTAACAGATGTGGGGGCTCCTTGATAAACATCCGGAGTCCACATATGAAAGGGAACCGCAGAAACTTTAAAAGCTAATCCAACTAAAATAAAAACCATAGCAAAAATTGTTCCTGTTTTTAAATCACCTATGCTATTAGATATAATTTCAAAATTCGTTGAACCTGTAAAACCGTAAAGCAATGAACAGCCATATAGTAAAAGTCCTGATGATAACGCACTCAAGACAAAATATTTTAGTCCGGCCTCTGAAGATTTAAGATTGTCTCGATCTATAGCTGCTAATATATACAGGGATAAAGATTGCAGTTCTAAACCTAAGTAGAATACAATTAAATCATTTGCGCTTACCATTATAAACATACCTAGAATTGATAAAAGTATAATTATTGGATATTCAAATTTGTTGTTATTTATATCTACAAGATATCTTCTTGAAATTATTAGTATAAAAAAGGTTGATATTAAAATAAGAAATTTTACAAAAATTGAAAAATTGTCTAAATTTATACTGTTATTAAAAATTTTTATAGGTTCGTTATCATTTGTTAAAATCATTAAAAATAATAAAGAAATTATAAGAATAGAAGCCTTATAAACTGCGCTAAAGCTCTCTTTTTTAAAAACCCCAAAAATGATCAAAGAAAAAATAGAGATTGATAAAAAGATCTCAGGAATTATATATTTAATAGGTATCATCAATAATTATTTTAATACAACAGCTTTTGCGATAGCAAGGTTATAGTTATTTATTAAATTATCAATAGACACATGTATGGTTTTTAATAAAGGATCTGGGTAAAAACCAAAAAATATCACTAGCGTGGTTAGTATGATTAATATGCTAAATTCGTAGATATTAACATCTGATATTTTTTTTAAATCATTATTACTTACATTTCCAAAAATAACTCTTTTGTAAAGCCACAACATATAAGCTGCTGCTAATATCACCCCTGTGCTGGCTAATATTGCAACTAAAAAATTGGATTTAAAAACTCCAACAAGAACTAAAAATTCACCAACAAAACCGCTTGTTCCCGGCAGTCCCAAGCTGGCTAAAACAAAAATCATTAAAAAAAATGAATATTTCGGTAAAGAATTTACCAACCCTCCATAAGATTTAATTAATCTAGAATGTGTTCTGTCATAAAGTATACCAACAGAAAAAAATAAAGCTGCTGCGATCAGACCATGGCTTAACATCTGAATAATGCTTCCCTCTAATCCTTGTTTGTTAAAAGTAAATATACCTAAAGTAACAAAGCCCATATGCGCAACAGATGAATAAGCAATAAGCTTTTTCATATCTTCCTGCATTAAAGCAACTAAAGATGCATATATAATTGCAATTACACTTAAAGTAAAAATTAGTGGAACAAAATATTCTGAGGCAATTGGGAACATTCCTATAGAAAATCTAAGAAAACCATAACCTCCCATCTTAAGTAAAATAGCCGCAAGTATTACTGAACCAGCAGTCGGTGCTTCGACATGTGCGTCTGGTAGCCAAGTATGTACAGGCCACATAGGCAATTTGACAGCAAAAGAACTAAAAAAAGCAAGCCAAAGTAAATATTGAAATTCTTTGGGAATTTGAATTTTGTATATCTCTGTTACATCTGTGGTTCCTACTATCCAGTAAATAGCAATTATGGCAACCAGCATTAAGACTGAACCGAGTAACGTAAAAAGAAAAAATTTGAAAGCAGAATATACTTTTCTTGGTCCTCCCCAAATACCTATTATAAGAAACATCGGTATTAACCCGGCCTCAAAAAATAAATAAAAAATTACCAGATCTAAAGAGCAAAAAACCCCAATCATAAAAGTTTCCAAAATTAAGATTGCGATTAAAAATTCTTTAAGTCTAGATTTGATACTATTTATGCATGAAATAACACAAATAGGTGTTATTAGTGTGGTTAACAAAATAAATAATATGGAAATCCCATCTATACCTAATTTAAATTTTATTATTCCGCTAATCCAATTTAATTCTTCAACAAATTGAAAATCTGAGGTGGTATTATCAAAAGAATACCACAAAAATAATGAAAGAAAAAAATTTACAACACTAGTAAAAATAGAAACATATATTGCACTTTTATTTCTTTCGTTTTTTTCAGCTTTAGTTAAAAAAACAAAGAAAGACCCAATTAAAGGTAAGAATATTATTGAAGATAAAATTGGAAAGTTCATGTGTATATTATAAAAAAAGTTAAAAGTAACGAGAAACCTAAAAGCATAACAAAGGCATAATCAAAAATATATCCGGTTTGTAATTTAACCGCTTTTTTTGAAATTAATTTTATAATTTTAGAAATACCATCTGGGCCGAATCGATCAATTGTTTTTTCATCGCCTTTTTTCCAAAAAAAAGAGCCAGCATTTTTTATTGGTTTTACCAAAAGTTTTTCATATATTTCATCGAAGTACCATTTGTTTAATAAAAATTGATAAATTAAATTACTATTTTCTTTTATCTTCTCTAAAAGTTTGGTGTGTCTTATGTATAGATAATATGACAACGGTATTGCTGTAACTACAAGAATAGGTGTAATTATTAAAATCCAATTTGGTAAATGCGAATGGTTGAATTCTTTAGCAAAAAATATAGAACTTTTCCAAAAATCCAAAAAATTATTTCCAATAAGAAAATCTTTAAATAAAAATCCTGAAAACACTGCTCCCAGAACAAGAGCTGATAACGGTAATAATATTACAGGACCAGATTCGTGTATCTCTGTTTTATTTAATTTTTTGTTGTTGTACTTACCATGAAATGTTTTAAATATAAGTCTCCATGAATAAATTGCTGTTAAAAATGCTGTAAAAATTCCTACGCCAGCAGCAATATATCCAATTTGAGTCCCACTTGCATAAGCAAATTCAATTATAGCGTCTTTTGAATAAAAACCTGCTAAAAAAGGAAAACCAGTTAAAGCTAACGTTCCGATAACCATGGAAATCCATGTGTAAGGCATTTTTTTCCATAACCCTCCCATATTATTTATATCCTGTTCATCGTTAAGAGAATGGATCACTGAACCTGAACCTAAAAATAATAAGGCTTTAAAAAAAGCATGAGTGAATAGATGAAATATTGCTACATGGTAAGCTCCAATACCTGCTGCAAAAAACATATAACCTAATTGACTACAAGTAGAATAGGCTATTATTTTTTTTATATCGTTTTGAACTAAAGCAACTGAAGCAGCAAATACTGCTGTAACCATACCTATTATTGCAACAAAATTTAAAGCAAATTGTGAATACTCAAAAATTGGTGAGCATCTAGCTACTAAAAAAACACCAGCTGTAACCATTGTGGCAGCGTGTATTAAGGCTGAGACAGGAGTGGGTCCTTCCATTGCATCTGGCAACCATGTATGTAGAAAAAATTGAGCAGATTTTCCCATTGCTCCAATAAATAGAAATAAACATATAATTGTAATTAAATTAACATTAATCCCTAAGAAAATAATTTCCGTATTTACAAAATTTGGGACTTGTTGAAAAAGCTCGTTATAATTTACGGTTCCAAAAAATAAAAATATTAAAAATATTCCTATTGCAAAACCAAAATCACCTACTCTGTTAACTAGAAAAGCTTTAATTGCTGCATTGTTTGCAGAGTTTTTTTTGTACCAGAATCCTATTAGAAGATAAGAACTTAAGCCAACACCCTCCCAGCCAAAAAATAATTGTAAAAAATTATCTGAAACTACAAGAACCAACATAAAAAAGGTAAATAACGAAAGGTAAGACATAAATCTTGGTTTATGAGGATCGTGGTTCATATAGCCTATTGAGTAAATATGAACTAAAGCAGAAACTAAAGTAACAACTACTAACATTATAGAGCTGAGTGGATCTATATATATTGACCAATCCACTATAAATTTTCCTGAATTAATCCATTCATAGATTAAATAATTTCCATATTGATTATAAAATACGCCATTGTAAAAAACGATTGCCGATAAAATTGCAGATATTGAAACTGAAATAGTAGCTATAAATTGGGAAATTAGATCTCCAAAATATTTTGAAAAATAACCAAAAATTGCACCAACTAGTGGCAAAAATACTATTAAATATTCCACTTAACCCTTCATTTCATTTATCTCTTCAACTCTGATGGAGCCCTTGTTTCTGTAGTAAACCACAATTATTGCTAAACCAATAGCTGCTTCAGCTGCAGCAACAGTCAATATTAACATTGTAAATATCTGTCCAACTAGATCTTCCAAATAAATAGAGAAAGAAACTAGATTTATATTTACTGCTAAAAGAATTAGTTCTATTGACATGAGAATTACAATTACATTCTTTCTATTTAAGAAAATTCCAATCATTCCAAGAGAAAATATAATTGCTCCTAATGTGAGATAATGTCCTAAACCTATTTCAATCATCTAAGTTTATTCCTTTATTAAATTCTACATCAACCAATTTTACAGATTCTTCTCTTTCTCTTGATATTTGTTTTAAATAACTTTGTTTTTTTATTCCAACTCTTTGCCTATAAGTTAAAACAATAGCGCCGATCATGGATAGCAATAGAATTATTCCTGAAATTTGAAATAAGTGAATATAATCAGTATACATTACATTGCCTATGGAATGAGTATTGGTAATTTTCTGATCAAAATTTAGAAATTTTGTTTCTGTAAAAGTGTCTCTATAACTCCATCCACCAACAACAACTATAAGTTCTAGTAAAATTATTACACTAACAAAAAGTCCAATCGGAATATGGTTCGATTTTCTAGAACCTCTAAACCAAGATAATTTTTGTTCGGATACATTCATTAACATAACTACAAACAAAAATAGTACTGCTACTGCCCCAACATAAACTATCAGCATCATCATTCCTAAAAATTCTGCGCCTATCATAATAAAAAGACAAGCTATAGAAATAAAATCTAATATTAGAAAAAAAACTGCGTGAACAGTATTTCTGGAAACAACGACTAAAATTGCAGAAAATATTGCGATTATAGAAAAAAAATAAAAAAATATTGCATGAGCTAGCATTGATTTTTATTACCTATAATGCCTTTCAGATTTTATATTTTCAGATAGAACTGACTCCCACTGATCACCGTTTTCTAATAATTTCTCTTTATTGTAATAAAGTTCTTCTCTAGTTTCCGTAGCAAATTCAAAGTTTGGGCCCTGTACTATCGCATCTACTGGGCATGACTCTTCGCATAAACCGCAATAAATACACTTGATCATATCAATATCATATCTTGTAGTTTTTCTGCTCCCGTCGGGTTTTTCTTCAGACTCAATTGTGATTGCTTGTGCCGGACATACAGCTTCACATAATTTACACGCAATGCATCTCTCCTCACCATTTGGGTATCTTCTTAGAGCATGTTCGCCTCTAAATCTTGGACTTATTTTACCTTTTTCAAATGGATAATTGATTGTTTTTTTCTTTTTAAAAATTTCCTTTAAAGCTATGAGTATAGCTTTTATAAATTCTGATAAAAAAATTATTTTAAAAAATCTATTTAAGTTCATCAAATTCCTTTGTTTGGAAGTAAATCAAAATAAATTAAAAAACTAGCTGTTAAGACTACATATAGTAAAGAAAATGGTAGAAATATTTTCCATCCTAATCTCATTAATTGATCGTATCTATATCTTGGAACTATCGCTTTTATTATTGCAAACATAAAAAACAGCAGCAAAATTTTAATTATCATCCAAAAAACTCCTGGTATGGCATTAAATGGATAAATATCTACTGGGGATAACCATCCTCCAAGAAATAATATAGATCCTAGAGCGCACATTAATAAAATATTTGCATACTCTCCCAACCAAAACATTGCATACATCATGCCAGAATATTCTGTTTGGTAACCAGCAACTAGCTCTGCTTCAGCTTCAGGTAAATCAAAAGGAGGTCTATTAGTTTCTGCTAAGGCAGAAATAAAATAAATAACAAACATTGGAAAGAGTGGAATTATGAACCATAATTTTTCTTGTGCGATTACTATATCTTTTAAGTTTAGAGAACCAACACACAACAATACATTAATAATAATTATGCCTATAGAAACTTCATACGAAACCATTTGTGCGGCAGATCTAATGGCTCCTAGAAAAGGATATTTTGAGTTTGATGCCCAACCACCCATAATGATTCCATAGACTCCCAAAGAAGAAATTGCAAAAATGTATAGTATCCCAACATTTATATCTGAAATAACTATTCTTTCGCTCAAAGGAATAACCGCCCAGGCCGACAGAGCCAGAGTCATTGTTACAATCGGAGCAAGGATAAATACAAGTTTGTTGGCACTTGCTGGTATTACAATTTCTTTAAATATGTATTTTAAAGCATCAGCAACTGTTTGGAGTAAGCCAAGAGGACCTACAACATTCGGGCCTTTTCTCCTTTGGACAAAAGCCCATACTCTTCTATCAAACCAAACAATTAACGCTACTGACACAAGTATAGGTATTAACAACAGTAAAATTTTGTAGGTTTCATTATAAATTGTATAAATAAATTCCATAACTAACTTCCTGTCTTATTTTTTAAATTTTTTGATCTTATAGCTCTACAATCGCTCATAGTTTTGGATGATCTGGCTATAGAATTACTAAAATAATAGTCAATTTTTTTGATAGATATAGGTTCGTTCATAAAATTTCCTGATCCGGAATCTATTTTGCTTATTTTTGTTTTTGGAAGAAGATCAAAATCAGAATGATTTTTTACTTTTTCTAAAGTATTTTTTCTTAGCTCTTTAAAGTTTTGGAATAAATCCTGATTTTTTAAGTTTTTGAAAATCAAATTAAAAATTTTCCAGTCTTCTTTTGAATCTCCTGGTGGATAAGTAGACTTAACAGATTTTTGCAATCTGCCTTCTAAATTTACAAACAAACCGTCCTGCTCAGTAAATGCAGGGCTTGGTAGAATAATATCTGCAATTTGAGCTGTGCGATCGCCATGACTTCCTTGGTAAATAATAAACTCATTCTTTTTTGTAAAATTCAAATTATCTGATCCAACAAAATACAATAAATTGAATTCATGGTTACTTAACTTTTTAAAAAAATCAAAATTATTTTTTTTGTCTATATTTAAAAAACCTAAATCTATAGCACCTACAGATGACGCATTCTGTATCAAAATATTTAAAGCATTCCATTTTTCATTAATAAAATTATTTTCTAATAAAAATTTTTTAACACTTTCTAAAATAAACTGGCCTGAATCTAATTCTAACGCAGATTCTCCAATAATTATTATTGGTTTTTTAGATTTTAAAATTATATCGCTAGCCTTATTTTCTTTATTTATGAATTTCCTTACATCCTCTGTTGTATTTCCTGCTATTGTGTAATCATAAGTTAAGTCGCCTGGATTACCAAAAGATAGTATAGGTGTTTTTTTAGATATATAATTTTTTCTAATCCTTGCATTAACCATTGTTGCTTCATGTCGAGGGTTTGCTCCAATAAGCACTATGCAATCTGCATCTTCGATTCCTTTTATAGAAGAATTAAATATATAATTTATTTTATTTTCAGGGTTTATATAAAAAGGTTTTTCTCTAAATTCATAATTATTAACATCTATTTTTTCTAACAGTGATTTAAAAGAGTTTATAGTTTCCATGCTCTGCATATCTCCTATGTGAGCAGCTATTAGGTTTTTTTCAGTTTCTTGAATTTTAGAACAAACAATATTTATAATCTCATCCCAATCACTCTCTACTAATTTTCCATTTTCTCTCTTATAAGGTTTGTCTAATCTTTGTTTTAATAGACCGTCGCAAGCATATCTAGTTTTGTCTGAAATCCATTCTTCATTAATATTATCATTTAGTCTTGGTAAAATTCTTTTTACTTCCCAGCCATAAGTATCTACTCTAATATTTGAACCAACCGCGTCCATTACGTCAATTGTTTCTGTTTTTTTTAGTTCCCATGGTCTAGCTTCAAAAGCATATGGTTTTGATGTTAAAGCTCCTACAGGACAAAGATCGATTACATTTGCTGATAGTTCTGACTCCATTGATTTTTCTAAATAAGTAGTAATTTCCATATTTTCACCTCGTCCAATTGCACCTAGTTCAGTAACTCCCCCTACTTCAGTTGCAAATCTCACACATCTAGTGCAGTGAATACATCTTGTCATCTGAGTCTTAATTAATGGTCCCATGTATTTGTCTTTTACTTGTCTTTTATTTTCTTTAAATCTTGATTTATCAAAACCGTAATAAAGAGATTGATCTTGTAGATCGCATTCACCTCCTTGGTCACAAACTGGACAGTCTAATGGATGGTTAACTAGCAAAAATTCCATTACACCTTTTCTGGCTTTTTCAACCATGTCGGTATTAGTCTTTATTTTCATTCCTTCTGTCGCTGGCATAGCACAAGAAGCTATTGGTTTTGGAGATTTTTCCATTTCGACTAAACACATTCTACAATTTCCGGCAATAGAAAGACGTTCGTGATAACAAAATCTTGGAATCTCTGCACCGGCCAGTTCACATGCTTGTAAAACTGTCATGCCATTCTGAAATTCTATTTCTTTATCGTTAACAAAAATTTTAGGCATCTTTACTTTCTAGTAAATGTTGATCCACAAGATAAGGTACTTCTCTCTTTTTTTTAACAATAGGTTCTCCTGAACATCTTTTGTCAATTTCTTTTCTAAAATGTCTTAAAAGACCCTGTACTGGCCATGCTGATCCTTCTCCAAAAGCACAAATAGTATGACCTTCAATTTGTTTAGTAACATCAGATAATAAATCAATATCTTTGTGGGTTGCTTCTCCTTTTGCTGTTCTTTCAAGTATTCTCCACATCCACCCAGACCCTTCTCGACATGGTGTACACTGTCCGCAGCTTTCATGTTTGTAAAATCTAGCTATCCTCGCCATACACTTAATAATATCTTGATCATTATTAATGACTATAATTCCAGCAGTACCCATTCCACTTTTTGCAGCTATTAATGAATCAAAATCCATTTTTATACTGTCACAAATATTTTTTGGAAGAAGAGGCATTGAAGAACCTCCGGGTATCACAGCTTGAAGATTTTTCCATCCTCCAATTACTCCGTCTGCATATTTTTCAATTAAATCTTTTAAAGGAATACCCATTTCTTCTTCTACATTGCAGGGTTTGTTTACATTTCCTGATATACAAAATATTTTTGTTCCAGTATTTTTTGGTCTTCCAATTGATGCAAACCATTTAGCTCCTCTTCTCAAAATAGTTGGTACGACAGCTATTGTCTCAACGTTATTTACTATTGTGGGACATCCATATAATCCGACCAAAGCTGGGAATGGCGGCTTTAACCTTGGTTGACCCTTGTTACCCTCTAAACTTTCAATTAAAGCAGTTTCCTCACCACATATATATGCTCCTGCTCCATAATGAATGTAAATATCTAAATCCCAGTTTGAATTACAAGCATTTTTGCCTATAAAATTTTTTTTGTAGGCTTCGTCTATTGCCTCTTGTAACCTTAATCCTTCATTAAAATATTCGCCTCTAATATAAATATAACAAACATGGGCATTAACCGCATAGGCTGATAATAAGCATCCTTCGATTAATTTTTGTGGCTCAAATCTAATAATATCTCTATCTTTACATGTTCCCGGTTCTGACTCGTCTGCATTTATAACTAAATAATGTGGTCTTGATCCAATTTTTTTAGGTGCAAAAGACCATTTTAAACCAGTCGGAAAACCTGCGCCTCCCCTGCCTCTTAGCTCAGAGGTTTTAATCTCATTTATTATCCATTCCCTTCCTTTTGTAATTATTCCTTTAGTATCAGACCAGTCATTTCTTTTTATTGCGTCATCTATACTCCAACCAAAATCATTGTATAAATTTTTAAATATTTTGTCTTCTTCTTTAAGCATTTTTAACACCATTTGTTAACGTTTTGTTTTCTGGAGCACTATTTTTTCTATTTCTAAAAGATCCTGGTTTTAATGGATTGTCTTGAATTAAAGAATCTAAAATTTTTTCTGTGCTTTTTAAATCTAAATCTTCATAATAATCATTATTAATTTGAATCATAGGAGCGTTAACACAAGCGCCTAAACATTCTACTTCTGTCCATGAACACATTCCGTTTTTGGAAATATTGTCTGGTTCACTAGAAATTTTATTTTTGCAAGCTTTAACGATTTCGCTTGAACCTCTCAATAAACATGGACTGGTAGTACAAACCTGAACAAAATATTTTCCTACGGGGGCTAAATTATACATTGTATAAAAAGTAGCTATCTCATAAACGTTAATGTAAGACATAGACAAAAAGTTCCCTATATACTTAAGGGCAGCTAATGGTATCCAATTATCGTTTTGATTCTGGGCCAAATAAAGTAAAGGCATCACGGCACTTTTTTTTTGATTGTTTGGATATTTTTTTAAAATTTTGTTAGCTAACTTAAGATTTTCTTCTGAAAACTCAAAGTTTTTTGGTTGTTCGTCATGAACTTTTTTAATACTCATCTGTCTACTTCTCCAAATACAATATCCAGTGAACCTAAAACTGCTGGGACATCAGCAAGCATGTGGCCTCTAATTAGATAGTCCATAGCTTGTAGATGAGAAAATCCTGGGGCTCTTATCTTGCACCTGTAAGGTTTATTACTACCATCAGAAGTTAAGTGAACACCAAACTCTCCCTTGGGTGCTTCAACCGAACAATAAACGTCACCTTTTGGTACTCTGTAACCCTCGGTAAAAAGTTTAAAATGATGTATTAAAGCCTCCATAGATTCTTTGAGATCTTCTTTTTTTGGAGGCGAAATTTTACCATCAATAGTTTTAATAGGACCTATAGGAATTTTTCTTAAACATTGTTGAATAATTTTAACACTTTCTCTCATTTCTTCCATTCTACAAAGATATCTATCGTAACAATCTCCATTTTTACCTATGGGTATTTTAAAATCTAATTCTTCATAACATTCGTATGTTTGTGATTTTCTTAAATCCCAAGCAACTCCAGAGCCTCTTAACATCACACCTGAGAAGCTATGAGATATTGCATCTTGTTTGCTTACAATTCCTATATCTACATTCCTTTGTTTAAAAATTCGGTTGTCTGTTAAAAGATTTTCCAAATCATCAATTGTTTTTGGAAATTTTTCACAAAATTTTTCAATATCTATTAATAGATTCTTTGGAATATCTTGATGTACTCCTCCAGTTCTAAAATAATTAGCATGCAAACGTGATCCTGATGCTCTCTCATAAAAAGTCATTAAAGTTTCTCTCTCTTCAAAACCCCATAAAGATGGTGTTAAAGCACCAACGTCTAAAGCTTGTGTTGTAACATTTAATAAGTGGCTCAAAATTCTTCCTATCTCGCAAAAAATTACCCTGAGGTATTGTGCTCTAATGGGAACTTCTATTTTTAATAATTTTTCTGTAGCAAGTGCAAAAGCATGTTCTTGGTTCATTGGGGCGACATAATCTAATCTATCAAAGTAGGGTAAAGCTTGGATGTATGTTTTGTGTTCAATTAATTTTTCAGTTCCTCTATGAAGTAATCCTATGTGTGGATCAGCTTTTTCTACTACCTCTCCATCAAGCTCTAGTATAAGCCTTAAAACACCATGAGCGGCTGGATGTTGTGGCCCAAAGTTTAAATTCATTGTTTTTTTTTGTTTACTCATTTTTAGTTTTTAATTTTAAATTTTCTAAGTACTTAGTTCCCTCCCATGGGCTATCAAAATCAAAATCTCTATAATTTTGTTCAAGTTTTACTGATTCATAAATAACTTTTTTTTCTTTTTCGCTATACCTGACCTCGTTAAAGCCTGTAAGTGGAAAATCTTTTCTTAATGGAAAACCTTTAAAATTATAATCAGTTAATATTCTTCTAAGATCAGGATGATTTTTAAATTTTATTCCGTACATATCAAAAACTTCTCTTTCCATCCAATTAGCAGAAGGATAAATTTTAGTTATCGATGGAATTTTTTCATCTATATTAAAAGTAATAGATATTTTAATTCTTATATTGTTCTCATGACTTAGAAGTAAATAATAAATTTTAAATCTTTTTTCATTATTTGGATAATCTACAGCAACAATATCAATAAGTTGTTTAAATTTAAATTTAATATCTGTTTTTAAAAATAAAAGAACTGAATGCAAATTATTAATCTCTACATCAATGAGCAGCTCATCATTTTCGATTGATGACTCTTTTATCTTTGTTGTTAATTCTGAATTTAGTAGTTTGTTTAGATCTGTCGATTTCATTATAAAAATTATCTTTTTTTACCACCTTCTCTTCTAATCTTGTTTTGAAGTTGAAGAATTCCGTAAAGTAAAGCCTCGGCAGATGGAGGGCATCCGGGTACATAAATATCTACTGGAACTATTTTATCACAACCCCTAACCACTGAGTAAGAATAATGATAATAACCACCTCCATTGGCACAGCTGCCCATAGAAATTACATACCTAGGTTCGGGCATTTGATCATAAACTTTTCTTAATGGCGCTGCCATTTTATTTGTTAGAGTTCCAGCTACAATCATTACATCTGATTGTCTTGGTGATGCTCTGGGGGCGGCACCAAATCTTTCAAGATCATATCTTGGCATTGATGTCTGCATCATTTCTACAGCACAACAAGCCAAACCAAATGTCATCCAGTGTAAAGATCCTGTTCTTGCCCAATTTATTAGATTCTCTGATGAGGTGGTTATAAAACCTTTTTCGCTAAAATCTTTTGCAATTTTTTTAAATTCCTCTGGAACTTCTTTCTCTCTATTTTTAAAATTAGAAAAACTTAATCCCATTCTAATGCTCCTTTTTTCCATTCATAAACAAAACCCACAGTCAAAATAAATAAAAAATTCAACATCGAATAAAAGCCAAGTAAACCAATATCACCTAGTGAGATTGCCCAAGGGAAAAGGAATGCTATTTCTAAATCAAAAATTATAAATAAAATTGCTACCAAATAAAATCTTACATCAAACTGAATTCTTGAATCGCTGAAAGCTTCAAAACCACACTCGTAAGCTGATAATTTTTCTGGATCTGGATTTTTGGGTGAAAAAGCAAAATTAATTAATACAAAACCTATGCTTAAAGCAAAAGCAATAAACAAGAAAAATACTATAGACAAATATTCTGACAAAAAATTAAAAAGCATTGTTCATCAATATCTACCCCAATACACATGGCTTGGGGATTCTTATATTAATCGACTCTGTTAAATATATATCATCTAAGACGTAAGTGTACAGCTAACAGATAGTCACATTTTTATCAGTTTAAATGAAAATCATTATCAACAATGGCGGGAGTGACGGGACTCGAACCCGCGACCTCCTGCGTGACAGGCAGGCGCTCTAACCAACTGAGCTACACCCCCATTGGTGGGTGGTAAAGGACTCGAACCTATGACCCTCTCGGTGTAAACGAGATGCTCTACCAACTGAGCTAACCACCCAAATAAACAGATCCGAGATATACAACATTAAATTTATAATGTAAAAACTAAAAAAAAAATAATGTAAATTAACCTCTATTAAATGTACTATGTAGTTTATG
>CACIZC010000003.1 GCA_902591045.1 uncultured Pelagibacteraceae bacterium
AGACATTAATTTTTTAAAATGATCAATGCTGTAATTGTCATGAGTACCTTGAAGAACGGCGGTTATTCTTTCCAGACCCATTCCTGTATCAACTGACGGTTTAGGTAAATTTATTCTTTTATCTTTAGAAATTTGTTCAAATTGCATGAATACTAGATTCCATATTTCAATAAATCTATCGCCATCCTGTTCTGAGCTTCCCGGTGGTCCTCCTTCTAATTTTTCACCATGATCATAAAATATTTCTGAACAAGGGCCACATGGACCTGTTTCGCCCATAGACCAAAAGTTGTCAGTAGTTGAAATTTTAATAATTTTACTCTCTGATAAACCAGCAACTTTTTTCCATAATTTGAAAGCTTCTTCGTCTTCAGAATATACAGTTACTGATAATTTTTCTTTTGAAATTCCAAAATCTTTTGTCAGTAATTCCCATGAATAGTAAATCGCTTTTTCTTTAAAATAATCCCCAAAGGAAAAATTTCCCAACATTTCAAAAAATGTGTGATGTCTTGGTGTATAACCGACATTTTCAAGATCATTATGTTTTCCGCCAGCTCTAATACATTTTTGAGATGTGGCTGCTGTTTTAAAAGGTTTTTTTTCTAATCCTGTAAAAACGTTCTTAAATTGAACCATTCCTGAATTAGTAAACATTAAGGTTGGATCGTTATTAGGAACAATATTGCTAGAATCTACTATCTTGTGTCCATTTCTTGAAAAATATTCAAGAAATTTTCTCCTAATTTCGCTCATTAAAATATTGCTCATATAGCTATTAAATACAGATATTTTATTTATTGTCTATATGTTAGAAAACACACGAAAGGTGCGGGGGCACCTTTCGTGTAGAGAGTTGATGTAAAAATCGTTATTTTTCTGTTTCTTTTTCTTTAGGGGCCGGATTCCCTTCAATCTTTTTTGATATTAAACCAGCTTTTGTTCTTATAGCTGCTTCAATTTCTTCAGCAATTTTTTGATTTTTTTCTAAATAAATCTTGGCATTTTCTCTTCCCTGGCCTATTTTTTCCCCTTTGTAGGCATACCATGCTCCAGATTTTTCTACTATCTCTGCTTTAGAACCAAGATCAATTAATTCACCTGATTTACTGATTCCTTTTCCATACATTAGGTCGAATTCAACCATCTTGAATGGCGGAGCTACTTTGTTTTTAACAACCTTAACTCTAGTGCTGTTACCAACAATTTGATCTTTTTCCTTAATAGCCCCTATTCTTCTTATATCCATTCGAACCGATGAATAAAACTTAAGGGCATTTCCACCTGATGTAGTTTCTGGATTGCCAAACATAACACCGATTTTCATTCTAATTTGGTTGATAAAAATAACCATTGTGTTTGATTTTGCTATTGAACCAGTTAGTTTTCTAAGAGCTTGGCTCATTAACCTTGATTGTAAGCCAACATGATGGTCTCCCATTTCACCTTCTAACTCAGCTTTAGGGGTTAATGCCGCAACTGAATCGATCACTATAACTGATAATGACCCTGATTTAATTAGTGTATCAGCAATTTCTAATGCTTGTTCGCCAGTATCCGGTTGTGAAATTAAAAGTTCGTCAGTTTTAACACCTAGTTTTTTTGCATAAACAGGATCTAAAGCATGCTCTGCATCAACAAAACCACAAATTCCACCGGTCTTTTGAGCCTCTGCCACAACCTGTAAAGCTAATGTTGTTTTTCCAGATGATTCTGGGCCATAAATTTCTATGACTCTTCCTTTAGGCAGTCCTCCAATTCCAAGTGCCAGATCCAAACTTAAAGATCCTGTAGAAATAGACTCAACGTCCATTGCTTTTTGTTGCCCTAAACGCATTACAGAGCCTTTACCAAAATTATCGTCTATTTGGCTAATAGCGGCATTTAACGCCTTATTTTTCTCCTTAATTTCTTGTTCCTTCTTACTGTCTGATTTAACTACTTTTAAATTATTTTTAGTCATTTTTTTTTCCTTTTTTTATATTACGAATCACTGATTTAAATGTACACATTTTGTTCTTTTATTCAATCTTAAAATAGTGTAAATATTTACTTAATATTTTTTAAATAAAGATTGCCGATAGATGCAAGTAAATTGAACTGTGCTATCGCGAAGTCTTTTTGTGCTTTTGCATACCCAGTTCTAGCTTCCAAAAGTAAGGCTCTTGATTGTATCACTTCAAGAGTTGTTCTTTGATTTCCCGTATCATACTCAAGAGTAATACCCTCATTTGCTATTTCAGCAGCTTTTAATTGAGCGCTCGTAGCTTCTAACACTCCTTTTGATGACTCGTAAGTTGTCCAGGCATTGGCTGTTTCAATTTGAATTTGGTTTTGAACGTCCTCTAAAATTAATTGTTTTTGTTTTACTTTAAATTTTGACTTTCTAACAGAGGATATGTTTTTTCCTCCATCGAATATTGGCCATGTTACTGTTGCTTTTACTTCTTCCTGTTCTCTCTCATCTACAGTTGTGCTTAAATCCTGGTTTTTCTTCAAAGAATAGGAAAGTTTGGCTGATGGAGCTAGGTCACCTTTTGTTATTGATAATTCTTTCTTTGCTATTTCTAAATCTATTTCTGCCAATTTTAAGTTAGGGTTAGAATCTTTAGCAATTGAAATTGCAAGCTGTAGAGTATTCGGTGTTCTAACATAAGGAAAAAAATCTAAGTTAACTTTTTCTGTAGGTATAGTTCCGACAATTTTTTGAAAGTTTTTTTTGCTAGAAACTAATTCATTTTTAGCTGTAATCATTTTTGCTTGAGCACCAGCAAGTGAGGATTCTGATTGTGCTAAGTCTGTTAAGCTAATTTCCCCTCTATCAAGCCTAGATCTATCTGTTTCTACTTGTCTTTCTAAAAGCTCAGTATTGGATTCGTTAAACTCAAAATTTTTAAAATTATAGGCAAGACCATAGTAAGCTATGGCTGCATTTAAAATAACTTCTTGTTCTAATTTGTTTAATTCTATTTTAGAGTATTCTAACTTTAGTTTCGATTTTTTTAAATCATTATAATTTGTAAACCCATCAAAAATCTTTTGTTCTATAAGCAATGATTGACTCTCTGGTGTCGAGCTTGTGTCTGCAAGAGATTTACCTGATTTATTAATTCTATTAGTATCTTCTTGGGTAGCAATATCACCAGACAAAGTTATGGATGGAAGAAAATTTCCCTTTGAAATATTAACGTCTTGCTTACTTGAGTCAAGTTTGGCTCTCTCAGCATTTAACTTTGGGTTATTTTTGTAAGCATCTGATAAAGCCTTTATTATATCCTGAGCATAAATTTTATTTGTAAATAAAACAAATATTGATAATAAAAATATTTTTTTAATCATTTTAATAAAATTTCATTTTTTTTGATCTATGTTTTGTATCTAAATAAATAGCTAAATCAGATATATTTTTTAGATCTCTCATCATATGTTTAGTTAGTCTTTCGTAGTACATAATAAAGTTTCTCACTCCAGTTTTTGACATAGTCTTTTTACTTTTTGATGTCAATTTCATTTTTTGCTCTTGATGCAAACGCCACCTAAATATCCAGCCAAAATCAGGTGCCTTTAAATATACCAGTTTATCAAGTTTATTAAAAAGTTTTTTATATTGGTTTTTTAGATAGTAATTTACTGTTTTTCTCCAAACAAGATTTAGATCATATTTTTTTTCGATATAATTCAAAGACTTCTTGAGTTCACTGTCCTTTTGATGTCTTGCTCCTACGCACCAACCTTCAAAAATAATTATATCTGGACGTTTTTTAATTTTCTGCCATTTGCTCTTTTTTGATCTATCATCAACTGATTTGTCAAACTTTGGAATTAATACGGTTTTAAATTTTTTTGCTTTTAATTTTTTAATTATTTTGTTTACTAAACCAAGATCATGTGTTCCGGGTACCCCTCTTATCAAAAATAGAGGGTGAACTTTCTTTGACATTTTTATTCTTTCAGCTTTCGTTTTATAAAAATCATCTATAGAAAAACAACAAAGATTCAGAGCATATTTTTTTTTGAAAATAAATTTCAAAATTTCTGTAATTGTGCTTTTTCCTGCTCCCTGCCCTCCTGCTAAGCCTATAATTTTTATCTTATTGTCTTTTTTATAGATCGAATAAATCCATTCTGAGAGTGGTAAATAAAGTTTGTCTAATTTTACTATCTTATCAACAATAGATTTGCCGACTTTTTCTTTTTTTTTTAAAAATTTTAAATAATCACTTTTTATCATGAGGATGGTTTTCACCATCGTTAACAGGAATATTTTTTAGATCAAACGGTTTTATACCTTCGACGCACGCTATATTTATTCCATAAATTTTTGGATCAATTCTTGGCCTATTATGTGTATGAATACCGCAAACAGAACAAAAATAATGTTTTGCTGTTTTTGTATGGTATTGATAGAGCTTTAAAAGATTTTCTCCTTTAATAATTTTAAAATCATCTGGGCCAATTACTCCAATTATGTACCCTTTCCTTTTGCATAAAGTGCAATTGCATCGCATAACCTTTTTAAAACCATTTTCTGATACTTTTACTTCGGCTTCTACTCCGGCACAGTGACAGCTTAATTTTTTTATCATTTGCGATTCCTCTTGGTTAGTCTATTAAAAGATATCAACATAAAACAGATCCTATTTTTGAATGTTCACGTTTTGATTCACTTATGATTCCAATTCAGACTCATTTTACAACTAATTAGTGTATATATTGTTGATGCCCTTGATTTGTTTAGTTGCGTTATTTAAAGCCTCAATATTTTCTCTTCTAGATACTAAAAAAATGATGATAGTAAAAACAACAATAAAGAACTGTAATAAAATAGTCATCAGATAGGCTTTTTGAATTAAAAAAAATAAAAATAAAAAAATAACAGTTGATCTAAATAATACCTGATATTTAAAAACAGATATAATTGATAATGAATGTATAACTAAACCCCAAAGACTCATTTTCGAAGGACCAAAATATCTAAAACCTCTAATACATGGTGTATTATCTAATTCTAAAACATATTTTTTTACAGTTCCAGCAAAGTTACTCCAAAGAGATTTTTTTGATGATATAAGAATAACATCGTTTTTGGTTAAACAACTGTAATGACCAAAATTGATATTTCTTCCAGTAAAAATAATAGTTATAATTTTATGGATTTGATACAAAACTTGAAAAATAAGTCCTTCGGTTCTTTTGACCCTTCTGGCTACAACAGAAATGTTTTTGTTTTCTAAAATTTTATTTGCTAGTAGTTTAATTTCTTCTGGCCTATCTTCTCCATCTCCATCCATAATAATAAGATAATCGAAATCTTTCTTTTCTGACAAATATTTTATTCCAGTAGCATTACACCTTGTATGTCCTTGATTTTTTTTCATATTCATTAGATCTACTGATCTAAAGTTTTTAAATTTAGGAAAAGTTTGAGGAGGTTTTTCTGTAGAGCCATCGTTGATTATAAGTACAGAAAATTCGGAATTGATTTTAGAAATCTCAACATCTATCTCGTTTAACAGTCTAAAAACTGATTTCCAATCATTGTAAACAGGTATTAAAATTTTAAATTTTGTCATTTCTTACCTATCATGCATATTCCCGTAGGTTTAATGGTCCCAAAAACTCCTGGGCAAATTTCTTTCAAAATTTTTGGATTCCCTATGTAAACAACTCCCCCTTGAATGTTTAAATTTTCAATATTGTTATCTAAGGTACTATACCATTTTGGTCTAGAATTTAAGTGATACGAAAGATTTCCCGCAAACCATTCATCTCCTATTACCACTGAAATTTCATTATTAAAATTTTTATCCCACCTATTTTGAACTAGCTGGGATATTTCCTTGCCTGGATAATCGGTTCTTTTGTCTGTTTTTGTAATTGATATGTAAGAATAAAATGAAGGAGAAAAAATAAACAAAAACAACAGAATTATAGAAAAATTTTTTAATTTTTTTAAATTTATTCTCGACTGAAAAATATAGATTAGTAAAACCCCAAAAAATAGATAAAATGGGGTCATCCACATTGTTCTGATTTTAACTCCCATTATTACTGAAGTAAAAAAAATTAAAATAATTGGAACAATATTAACGCTTAATAAAAATAATAATTTTTTGTCTTTAAAATTAAACTTTGTTCTAAATTTTGAAACTAAAAACAAAAACATTACCAAGAAAGGTAAAAGTATTCCTATTTGTTTTCCTAAAAATATAACGGGATGTAAAAAATGGTCCAAGAAATTTTGATCTCCTGCTCCTGTTCTCTGAAGACCGTAAGTAATTGTAGCATAATTATTTTCTGTTAACCAAATTAAATGAGGTAATAGAATTAAGAAAAAAGGTATTAAAGAAATAAGGCTCCTGAAATTAGCTTTCTTTTTAATAATCATATAACAAAAGAATATATCCATTGCGATAAGTAGATAGATAAATAAGTATTTGGATAAAATTCCTAGTGCTGCAAATAAACCAAATAACAACCAGTCAGAATTTTTATTATCTTTAAATCCTTTCCAGGCATACAAAACTGACAAGGCCCAGAATGGTAATTGGCATACATTTACGTTAAATTCTGGAGTTGTAAAATTATAAAAATAAATTCCTTCTAATAATAGTATAGATATAAAGCTATAATTTTTGTTTTTTAAAAAATCTTCAGAAAATTTATAAACTACAAAAAAAGCGGTGATTACAAAAATTTGACTTAGTAAATAATAAGCCCAGTCTTGATTTCCAAAAATTTGGTAAAATATTTCAACTGAAAATGCGCTCAGTGGAGGATGTTTATTAAAACCCCAATCTAAATTACTTCCCCATGCCAAAGCTTCGATTGTATCTAATGGAAGATTAGTATTTGTTAAAGATGGAACCAGAGTCCAAACTGCTAAATGTGCGGCTAAAAACAAATAAAAAGTTCTTGAGGTATTTTTTAACATAAGGTTAATATTAAATAGTAATTTAAATTATATTGACACGAATATAAACATTTATATACTCCCCAAGTTTAAAATATGCTTAAAAAGACAGCAAAAAAATATACTCCAAGTTACAAAGAAAAGTACATGTGTGCCAAGCATAAAAAATACTTTTTGGAAAAATTAAACTCTTGGAGAAAAGAAATAGTTCAGTCTAATAATGAAAGTGTAATAGTAAATAATCTTGACGATAATAGCTCTTCGGCTGACATAGTTGATCAAGCCTCTTCTTATACTGAAAAGACTGTAGAGATGAGAGCGTCTAATAGAAGAAGAAAACTTATTAACAAAATTGATCAAGCTTTAAAAAGACTTAGAGATGGTACTTATGGATTCTGCGAAGAAACTGGAGAACCAATTGGTTTAAAGAGATTAATTGCTAGACCAATAGCAACTCTTTGTATTGAAGCACAAGAAAAACATGAGAAAGAAGAAAAAATTTACGTAGACAATTAGGGTTTTGGTATCTCCTCATTTCTTTTTAAAAGATCGAATCCTTTTATTACCGCTTCTCTACTCGATATCTCTTCATACCATCTTGTAAGATTAGAATATTTTTTTAGACCAATATCATGCCATTCATGTCTGGCTATCCATGGAAAAGTTGCTATATCCGCTATAGAATAATCTCCAGCTAAAAATTTGTTATCTCTTAATCTTTCATCTAAATCTTTGTAGATAGTTTTTGCAATTTTAAAATATCTTTCCTCTCCCCATTCGCTTTTACCAGAATTATAGTGGTGAAATTGATGGTGCTGACCAAGCATGGGGCCTACATAAGCCATTTGACCCATTAACCACTGAATTATTAAACCTTTGTTTTTTTCTGGGTAAAATTTTCCGCTCTTTTCACCTAAATACATTAATATTGCTCCTGACTCAAAAATAGAAGTTTTATTGTCATGATCAATAATTACTGGAATTTTACTAAAAGGGCTAATAGCTCTAAACTTTGGATCAAATTGCTCATTTTTTAAAATATTAACTTTTGTAACCTTGTATTCAAAATTTATTTCTTCCAACATTATGGAGATTTTTTTTCCATTTGGAGTATTGGCCGTTAATAATTCGATCATTAATTATTTTTTTAAAATACCTAATCTTTCATGAATTTCTTTTGATGCTGTTGTAAACTGAAACCTATATTTCTCATTCGGCCTTGCTCTTTTAAAGCATTCTACTGAGACCAATGCGGATTCGTGAAAACCTGATAAAATTAGCTTCAACTTACCTGGATAATTGCAAATATCACCGATTGCAAATATTCCTTTTTTGTTGGTTTGAAAATTTTCCGTGTTGACTGGTATTGTTTTGTTGTCGATATTTAACCCCCAATCTACAATTGGTCCCAGCTTCATGAGCAATCCAAAAAAGCTGAGAATATAGTCAGTTTCAATTTTTATTGTTTCCCCTTTTTCATTTTTAATATCAATTGACTCGAGTTTTTTATCTCCATTTATTGAAGTTAATTGATAAGGGGTTTTAATTGCTAATTGTCCTTTTTTTTCAAGTTTTTGTATTTCGCTAAAAGTATGTGGCGCTCCTCTAAATTGATCTCTTCTATGAATTAAAGTAACTTTAGAGGTCTTTGATAATTCTAATGCCCAATCTAAAGCAGAATCACCACCTCCAAAAATTGATACCTTTTTATCTTTGAATAAGCTTTTATCAGAAATAGAGTAAAAAATACTTTTGCCCTCAAATTTTTCAGATTCTTTTAAAGGAAGTTTTCTTGGTTCAAAAGAACCAACTCCTGCGGCAATAATAATATTAGGTGATTTAAATTCTTTACCTTTGTTAGTTTTTAAAACCCAAGTGTTGTTTTCTTCTTTGATTTCCTCAACTCTTTGGTTGAAATGAAATTTTGTTTTAAAGGGCTTTATTTGTTCAAGCAGTAAATCAGTAAGTTCCTTGCCAGTACATTTTGGAATTCCAGGTATATCGTAAATTGGCTTGTCTGGATAAAGCTCAATGCATTGCCCTCCCGCTCTATCTAAATTATCAATAACTTCTGCTTTCAGGCCCTTGATCCCAAGTTGATGTACAGCAAACAATCCTACTGGGCCAGCGCCTATAATAATTACATCTGTATTAGTCATTTAAAAATCTACTTGTTTTTCTGGAGTCGTTACAACTAAACCATCTAAATTATCAGTAACTTCTATTTGGCAAGTAAGTCTACTAAATTCATTTGGATTAATTGCATACTCATCGATCATCCCTTTTTCGCCTTCTGTTTGTTTAGGTAATTTATTAATCCAGTTTTTATCGACAAATACGTGGCAAGTTGCACATGCCATTGCTCCTCCACAATCAGCTAATATACCTGGAATCTGATTTCTATCTGCTGCTTCCATTAATGATCCTCCAGAAGGTACATCTATTGTGTTTTTTTTACCTGTATGATCTATAAAAGTTATTTTTGGCATTTTTAACTTTGTTTCTCTGGTGTTGTTACAATTAACCCTTCTAAATCTTTAGAAACAATTATTTGACAGCTTAATCTACTATTTTTTTTAGGTTGATGAGCCATATCAATCATATCTTGTTCAGCATCTATAATTTTACCTGTCTTATTAAACCATTCATCTTTGACGTAAACGTGGCAAGTTGCACATGCCATAGAGCCACCGCAATCAGCATCAATACCTGGAACATCGTTTTGTAAAGCCCCCTCCATTACAGATAGTCCATCTTTAACATCCACAGTTTTTTGGTTGCCCAGACAATCAATATAAGTAATTTTAGCCATGAGATTAATATAAGATTAAAAAAAAATAGGGCAAGTTATAAAAACTCGCCCTATTTAAGTAACTAACTAATTAAATACTATCTTTTTGATAAAGATGTACTCTGTATAGCAGCAGCCCAAATTACTAGACCGAATGCTAATTTGTTAACGAAGTCAGCTAAGTTATAGATAACGTTCAATGTGTTAGAGTCTATTCCTCCAGTTAGGTAACCAAATACATAACCTAATGGGTAAATTGCCCAACCAATTGTAACTATCATTCTCATTGCACCAAAAGCAGTAGTCATAGCTCTGTTACCGCCTCTTGCTGCAGCTTTACCTGCTTCTCCAGAGAATATTTCGAAAAGAATGTATATCCAACCTGCCATTCCAATTATGAAACCGACAAATTCTTGGATATAACCTGCTTCTCCTAAATATCCGCCTACTAACATTACTATTGAAGCTATTAAAAGTCTCCAAAACATTGAAGTTGGAACTTTTCTAACAGCAGCTAGTATCAGATAGAATTCAACAATCTGAAGTGGAACAGTGATTAACCAATCAATATATCTGTATACTGTAGGTGTTTCACCTGTGCTCACCCAAATGTCTCTCATGTATAAGTAATGAACAAATGCGATAAACTGGATTAACCCAGCAACCGTTACAGATGTTCTCCACGTAGCAGCAACTGTACCTCTTTCTAAAAAGAAGAATACAGCACCGGCTAACATAGCCATAGACACTAACCAGAACGTAATTCCTACGAAATCGTTAGTAGCTAGTATGGCTGTAGCAGCATTAGCTGAGCTCGTGATTCCTAGGAATGCAAGAACAGCTAGTGCAATCATACTTAGTTTTTTCATGAAAACCTCCCTTTCGTTTAGTTTTCTATTAGTTTAAATTTAAACCACTCAAAGTTTGAGTTATCTCCCTCTCTCCTTGAATGTCCCGGGAAGGTACCCAATAAGAAAGTTAATTTGAAGCTTTTTTTTTAATAAAAAGTGTTGATTTTATTAGCTTTTTAGTTTTTTTTTGGGGATAATATGAAGAAAAATGGGTTTTAAGGGGGTATCTGATTTGTCTGGGAAATACGAAAAAACTTATGATTCGTCAATAAATAAAAAGGAAGATTTCTGGAAGAAAGTATCTGATGATATTTTTTGGTATAAAAAACCTTCAAAAATACTTAATTCCTCGAATCCTCCTTTTTATAAATGGTTTGAAGATGGCGTAACAAACACTTGTTACAACGCATTAGATTTTCATATTGATGGAGGTCGTGGAAATAAAACAGCTATAATCTATGACAGTCCAATAACTGGAAAAAATAATAAATTTTCTTACAAAGAGCTTAGGGACAAAGTGTCTGTTTTTGCAGGTGCACTTAAAAATCAAGGAATAGATAAAGGAGATAGAGTCATAATTTATATGCCAATGATACCTGAGGCAGTAATTGCTATGTTGGCCTGTGGTAGAATTGGAGCAGTTCATTCTGTTGTTTTTGGAGGCTTTGCTGCTAACGAATTGGCAAGCAGAATTGACGATTCAAAAGCAAAAATTATTGTTTCGGCTTCTTGTGGTTATGAACCGGGAAGAACAGTTTATTACAAACCTTTGTTAAACAAAGCTATAGAGATTGCAAATCATAAACCAGAAAGATGTATAATTTTTCAAAGAGAAAAAGATAAAGCAGAGCTTGATCCAAAAAGAGATATTGCTTGGGATGAAGTTTTAAAAGGAGCAAAACCAACTGAATGTGAAAAAATGAATGCAAACGATTATGCCTACATTCTTTACACATCGGGAACGACTGGAACTCCGAAAGGAATAGTTAGAGATATTGGTGGACACATCGTAGCTTTGAAATGGACAATGAAAAATATTTATAACATAGATCAAGATGATATTTGGTGGTCTGCAAGCGATATTGGTTGGATAGTTGGGCATTCATATATCGTTTACGCTCCTCTATTTTATGGATGCGCAACAGTTTTATTTGAGGGTAAACCGGTGGGTACTCCTGACGCAGGCGTTTTTTGGAGAATAATATCAGAATACAAAGTAAAATCTTTGTTTACAGCGCCTACAGCTATAAGAGCGATCAAAAAAGAAGATCCTGACGGAAAATTCTTTAAAAAATATGATTTATCAAAATTTGATACTTTATTTTTAGCTGGAGAACGTGCAGATCCAGATACGATTAAATGGTTTGAAAAACTTTCAAATGCTCCTGTAATAGATCACTGGTGGCAAACAGAAACTAGTTGGGCTATTAGCGCTAACTGTGCAGGAATAGAAAAGTTTCCAATTAAATATGGTTCTGCATTTAAACCAGTACCTGGTTATGACCTAAAAGTTCTTAATAGTGAAGGAAAAGAAAATAAAGCAGGTCAGATGGGTGACATTGTTGTTAAATTACCATTGCCTCCAGGAACTTTTCCAACTTTATGGAATGCAGATGAAAGATATAAAAAAGTTTATATGTCAACGTATGAAGGTTATTACCAAACGTATGATGCGGGACATATTGATGAAGACGGTTATGTTTGGATCATGTCTAGAACAGATGACATCATAAACGTAGCAGGTCATAGATTGTCTACAGGAGCAATAGAAGAAGTTTTAGCTGAACATAAAAATGTTGCCGAGTGTGCTGTCATAGGAATTGCTGATAAATTAAAAGGACAACTTCCAATTGGACTGCTTGCTTTAAAGGCAGGAGTTAATAGAGACAACAAAGAAATTACAAAAGAATGTGTAGCATTAGTCCGAGAAAAAGTTGGTCCTGTTGCTGCTTTCAAATTAGCTATAGTTGTAAAAAGATTGCCTAAAACAAGATCGGGAAAAGTTTTAAGAGGCACGGTTAGAAAAATTGCAGATGGAGAAACATACAAAGTACCTCCTACAATTGATGATCCTGCTATTTTAGATGAAATTAAAAAAGACTTAAAAGATAATAATGTTTTAAAAGGATAAAGGCTTACCTTTTGCAGTTGATATAATTTTATTATTTTCCATAACAATTTCACCATTAACGATTGTTGCTACCGGAAATCCTTTAACCTTATAATTGTTAAAAGGTGTCCATCCACATTTACTTTCTATCCAGCTATCTTTTATGACTACCTCTTTATTCATGTCTACTAGGGTTAAATCCGCATCATAATTTTCTTTAATATAACCTTTGTTTTTAATTCCAAATAAATCACATGGATTTTCACAAACTAATTTAATCAATTGTTCTATTTTTAATTTACCTTTATTTACATGATCAAGCATTACTGGCAGTAAGGTTTGAACCCCTGGCATTCCAGAAGGAGATAAAGGATATTTTTTATTTTTTTCTTCTTTTGTATGAGGAGCATGATCAGATCCTATTGTACTTACTAATGAATTTTTTACAGCATCCCAAAGTCTATCATGATGATCTTTTGTTCTTATAGGTGGGTTCATTTGACTAAAAGTTTTTAATTTTTTATAACAATCAGGGGCAAATAAAGTTAAATGTTGTGGTGTGATTTCAAAAGTTACGTTGTCTCTTTTTTCTGAAAAAAAATCAATTTCTTGCTTAGTGGTTATATGAAGAATATGAATTTTCTTTTTATATTTTTGAGCAATTCTAACTACTCTTTTAGTTGACTCGAGAGCACATTCCTCGTTTCTCCAAACTGGGTGGGAAGATACGTCTCCATCTTTTATGAATTTTTTTCTAGATAATAAGATGTTTTCATCTTCCGAGTGAACTGAGATAATCTTGCTACTGTTAGATATGACCTTCTCTATATCTTTTTCACTGCTCACTAAAAGATTTCCCGTTGATGATCCTGCAAAAAGTTTTACTCCACAACATCCTTCTAAGGTATCGACCGAAGCAAGTTCTTTCATATTGTTTGGTGTTGCGCCAAAGTAGAAAGCATAATTGCAATACATCCTATTTTTTGCAGCACTAAGTTTATTATTGAATTCTTTGAAGGTTGAGGTGGGAGGATTGGTATTTGGCATTTCAAAAACTGATGTAACACCTCCTGCTATAGCCGCCCTACTCCCTGATTCCAAATTTTCAGCATCATTTGCACCTGGTTCTCTAAAGTGAACCTGGGTATCAATTACTCCTGGTAAAACAATTTTTCCAGATGCATCTAAGACTTTGGCGCTGTTTAGATCAATTTTACCTATTTTTTTGATTTTGTTTCCTGATAAAGCTATGTCAATATTTTTAAATTTTCCCTCAACATAACAAGATCCGTTCTTTATAATGAGACTATAGTTATCAGACATATTTTGTTAAATATATTATACAGTATAAACTTTAAATATGGAAAAAGATCAAATATTTATTTTAAAAGACAGGGGTATCATTTACATCAACGGGGAAGATGCCAAAGAATTTTTACAAAACATTGTAACCAATGATATTAACAAGGTAACTAACGCTTCTAGCTGTTTTACTTCTCTGCTTACTCCTCAAGGTAAGTATTTGTTTGATTTTATTGTCGTTAAGCACAAACAGGGATACTTTTTAGACTGCGAGAAGAGTCAGATTAATCAATTAATTGATAGATTAAATATTTATAAACTTAATTCTAAAGTCGAAATATTAAATTTGAGTAACGAATTTGAGGTTGCGATTATTAGTAGAGAAAAATTTTTAACTTTAAAAAATTCTAAAGATGTTGAAGGAAATACAATTGAATATAACAGTGATACAGTTATTTTAGATCCCAGATCAAAAGGCTTGGGAGGAAGATTAATTGTTAATTTAGAAAAACTAGATCTTTCTATTAAAAAACTTGGTTTAAATTCTGAAGATTCAAAAAAATATTATGAACTAAGTCATAGACTTGGTATCCCTCAAATTAATACTGATAAACTTAAAGAAAAAATATTTGGTCTGGAATGTAATTTTGAAAAGTTAAACGGTATCGATTTTAAAAAAGGTTGTTATGTTGGTCAGGAAAATACAGCAAGAATGAAACTTAAAAATAAAATGGGAAAGATGCTTCTTCCGATCTCTTTTGAGGGAAAGATACCTGTTTTAAATGAGATCACTTATAAAGAAAAAATTGTGGGAAAAATCTTGATTCCAAAACCTTATCCTTTTGCATTGTTTAAAACTATTAATCCAGACATTGAAGAGCTCATTAAAGGGGAGCTTTTAAGCAATAATATAAAATTAAAAATAATTAATGTTCCCTATACATAGCTTCCTTTTTTATATATAGGAGACCCGATGAGTGAGATTAAATCTGATATTCAAATCGCAAGAGCAGCCAAGATTAAGCCTATTGGTGATGTGCTTGGAAAATTCAATGTTCCTGATGATCCTTTTTCTTTTAGCCCTATGGGTCGCCACATAGCAAAATTAAATTTTGAATATATCGATAAATTAAAAGAAAAAAAAAGTAATTTAATTCTAGTAACAGCTATAACACCTACTCCTGCGGGGGAAGGGAAAACAACAACCTCTGTTGGTTTAAGCGATGGTTTAAATAAAATTGGAAAAAAATCGATTGTTTGTTTAAGGGAACCCAGTTTGGGACCTTCTTTTGGAATGAAAGGTGGAGCAGCTGGTGGGGGTTATGCTCAAGTTATACCTATGGAACAAATCAATTTACATTTTACCGGGGACTTTCATGCAATAACTTCTGCTCATAATCTTTTATCAGCTTTAATAGATAATCATATTTATTGGGGGAATAAATTAAATATAGATCCTGAAAATATAGTTTGGAAACGCGTAGTTGATTTAAATGATCGAGGACTTAGAAAAATAAAAATTAATCTTGAAAAATTAAAAAGCAACATTCCAAGAGATGATAGTTTTGATATTACAGTTGCATCGGAAGTCATGGCAATTTTTTGCTTATCAAATAGCATAAAAGATTTAGAGGAAAAAATAGGAAACATTACAGTTGCTTACACGAAAGACAAAAAACCTGTTTACGCAAAAGATCTAAAAGCTCATGGGCCTATGACGGTATTGTTAAAAGAAGCAATCAGACCTAACGCAGTTCAAACTCTTGAAAATAATCTTGCTATTATTCATGGAGGTCCATTTGCAAATATTGCACATGGATGTAACTCAATCCTTGCAACAAAAACTGCTTTAAAATTATCCGAATATGTTGTTACAGAAGCTGGTTTTGGTGCTGACCTTGGTGCTGAAAAGTTTTTAGATATTAAATGCCGTAAAGCAAAGATCCAACCTAGTTGTGTTGTTCTTGTTGCAACAGTAAGAGCATTAAAAATGCATGGAGGTCTTGAAAAAGATGATTTAAAAAAAGAAAACTTAGATGCTCTTAAAAAAGGTTTGCCTAATCTTTATAGACACATTGTAAACATTTTACAGTTTAATTTAAATGTTGTTGTAGCAATTAATCATTTTATTGCTGATACAGATAAAGAAATTGAACTTATTAAAAAATTTTGCTCTGAACACGGAGTAAAAGTGAGCCTTTGCAAACATTGGTCTGAAGGAGGTAAAGGAGCCAAAGATTTGGCTAAGAATGTAGTAGAATTATGTAAAAAAAGTAAAAAAGATAAATTAAGATTTTTATATTCTGATGAAACTCCAATATTAAAAAAAATAGAAAAAATTGCGAAGAATATTTATGGAGCCGAATCCGTTGAATGTGATGACAAAATTAAAGAACAAGTAAAAAATTTAGAAAAAGATGGATTTGGAAAATTTCCAGTTTGTATTGCAAAAACTCAATATAGTTTTTCAACAGATCCTAAGTTAAAAGGAGCTCCTTCAGGTCACGTTTTGCCTATTAGAGAAGTTAGATTATCAAGTGGTGCGGAGTTTGTAGTTGTTGTTTGTGGGTCGATCATGACTATGCCTGGACTTCCAAGAGTTCCTGCTGCGGACTCTATTAAATTGAACAACAAAGGTGAAATAGAAGGTCTTTTTTAAAAAAATTTAAGTAGAATAACTCCTGAGAAAATAATCAAAATAGATAAAGCTTTAAGAACTGTAAAACGTTCTTTAAGAAAGATTGTGCCAATTAAAAGGGCTATGATTACACTTGTTTCTCTTAAAGCGCTAACTAAAGGTATGGGTGCCTGAGTAAATCCCCATACAACAATTCCATAAACTATATATGAAATAGTTCCACCAAACCAAAATAACAATTTAGCTTCAGA
This sequence comes from uncultured Pelagibacteraceae bacterium, assembly GCA_902591045.1. Lineage (GTDB taxonomy): Bacteria > Pseudomonadota > Alphaproteobacteria > Pelagibacterales > Pelagibacteraceae > Anoxypelagibacter. The sequence goes on from CACIZC010000003.1 coordinate 16,857, forward strand.
AAAAACTCTTTTAACAACATCTGGTTTGTCCATAACTTTTAAAAGTATTGGAAATATTAAAGCATTAACAACAAACGACCATCCCATAAAGCTCAAAGGAGAAAAACTAGCTCTTGCTCCATAACCATCAACTATGGAGTATCCTCCAATGAATAATCCGGTCAATAAAGCAAAAGTAATTGCCTTGGTATTTTTGCGTGCTATCCATGGAAAAAACGAATGCCGATCTTGAGTACTTATACTTAAGATTCCAAGAGAAATTATAATTATACCTAATAATTCATAAATGCTTAGTTTCACTCCAAAAAATAATAGTAAAACAATTGTAACAACCACAGGTCCTGTTCCACGCGCAATAGGATAAACTCTTGTATAATCTCCATATCTGTAAGCTGTAAGCAAAAACCATTGATAGCCCTGATGGATTATTGCGCTTGCTATAATATAGGGTACGCTCTCTATGGTAGGCATTGGTACCAAAAAAATAATAACTATAGACGCAGGAACGTGCCCTAAAACAATTGCGGCAACAGCAACATGTTTGTCCTCGTGAGACTTAACCATGCTATTCCACAGCGCATGTAAAAATGCTGCAAAGATGACTGCCAAAAATACACTTATATCCATTTCTAGATTGTAGACTTTTTATCTTCTTTGTTTAGTTAAAAAATCTTGTTCTTTTACTTTACAAAAAACAAGTAGTATATCATTATTAGGTGCCACAATAGGTTTTGTATCTTTCTTTTCCAGGAATTGGAGTAGATTGGTAGTAATCAGTATTAGGTTTATTTTTATATGGATCTTTTAGGATTTTTAATAACTCTTTAACTTTTGTTAAATCGTTATTTTCGGTAGCAGCATTTAATGCTTCTTCTACTAAATGATTTCTTGGGATAACCAAAGGGTTTGCTTCATGCATTATTTGTAATGATTTTTCTGGAGAATTGCCGTACAGCTTAGAACGATTTTTCCATTGTTGTTTCCAATAATTAAATTCTTCATTTTCAAAAAACTTATTTTTTTGAATAAGATCATCCATTAAATGACAAAAAGTATTTGTATAATCAGCTTTATTTTGATGCATCCATGATAATAATTCTGCAACTAATTTTTCATCTTTTGATTCTTCCCCTTTTAAACCCAATTTTTTTCTCATCATTTTAAACCAGCTTTTTTTAAATTTTGTATCGAAATCTTTTAATACTTCCTTGATCATTTCTATTGATTTATTGTTATCAGTATTGATTAAAGGAACTAGAACCTCTGCAAACTTTTCTAAATTCCATTTGATAATATTTGGTTGATTAGAAAAAGCGTAACGACCATAGTAATCTATTGAACTAAATACAGTTCTAGGATCATATGTGTCCATAAAAGCACAAGGTCCGTAATCAATTGTTTCTCCTGAAATAGCTACGTTGTCAGTATTCATTACCCCGTGAATAAAACCAACTCTCATCCAATCTATAATTAAATTAATCTGTTTTTCAGTAACAATATTTAAAAGTTCTATGGCAGGAAATTTAAAATTTTTAATATGAGGATAATGACGTTCAATAGTATAATCGAACAAAGTTTTTAAATCATTTTTATCCTTAGATATAAAGGCATACTGAAAAGTTCCAATTCTAATATGACTTGAAGCAATACGAGTTAATACAGCACCTTCTAAATTTTTTTCGCGAATTACATTTTCTCCAGTTTTTACAACAGCTAAACTTCTTGTTGTTGGTATTTTAAGATTATGTATGGCCTCACTTATAATATATTCTCTAAGCATTGGACCCAACGCGGCTCTTCCATCGCCATTTCTTGAATATGGTGTTTTACCAGATCCTTTGAATTGTATATCGTATCTTTTTTTACTTTTATCGACGTGTTCTCCAATAACAAGTGCTCGCCCGTCTCCTAACAATGTAAAATGACCAAATTGGTGTCCTGCATAAGCTTGTGCAATTGTCTCTGACCCATCGGGTAATTGATTTCCTGAAAAAGTTAAAGCTAATTTCTCATTGTCTATTTCAGAAAAATCTAATCCGATTTCTTTTGATAAGGAATGATTAAAAAGAACAACCGCTGGAGCTTTTACTGGTGTTGGATTTAATTTTGATATTAAGTTTGTAGGTAATTTGGAGTAAGTGTTATCAAATTGCCAACCAATTTTTTTTTCTAACATAATTTTTTCATGATGCTTTCCTAAAATCCCATGGATATTGAAACGTCATCGCCCACATCCCTAGTTTGTTTGCTTTTGCAAACTCTTCATCTTTAATAAATTTTGTTGAATACTTTCGGTATGCAAAGGCATAACCACTTCGTACTAGAAATTTTGATAAACTTTCACCGTTCACGAAGCATTCAGCTAAAGTTCTTTTATAAGTGTCTTTTCCCTCACTGATGCATTCGACTGTTGCGTTACCGATCTTTTCTGTCAACAACCTCTTTGCAGTCATACCACAGCCTACTTCCTGATCGTCTTTGAGACAAGTCTGTTTTAATTCAGGTGTATCAATGCCTGAAAAGCGTATCTTCTCATCATTTAAAATAATGGTATCGCCATCAATAATTTTTAAGTTATTGGCAAAACTAATGTTGCAAGTTAAAAATCCTGATATCAATATTCCTAGAAGTTTTTTCATAAAAAATCATATACTATTTGGTGCGGTCGGAGAGACTCGAACTCTCACGGGAAACCCACACGCCCCTCAAGCGTGCCTGTCTACCAATTTCAGCACGACCGCGTCATGTTATTATATGCGACAATAAATGAATGACTTTTGATCTTCAAGTTGATAAATTATTTGTATGTCTACACAAAATTCAGCGGATAAATCTTTGAGTGAGATTTATAAAAAAATTTCCTCTGTAGTTCCTGAAGTTGAATGGAATTTTCATGCCCCATTAATTGAAAAAATCAACAAGTTAAAAAAAGAAAAAGATGCGGTTATACTTGCTCATAATTATCAAACTCCAGAAATTTATCATGGTGTAGCAGACATATCTACTGACTCTCTTGCGCTTGCTTTAGAAGCGGCAAAAACTCAAGCTAAAATTATTGTTCTATGCGGAGTACATTTCATGGCTGAAACTGCCAAATTGATGAATCCAAGTAAAAAAGTTTTAATACCTGACATGCAAGCAGGTTGTTCTCTTGCAGAGTCAATAACTGGCGAAGATGTAAGAATGCTTAAAGAAAAATATCCTGGCATTCCAGTTGTGTCCTATGTAAATACTTCTGCGGAAGTTAAAGCAGAATCTGATATCTGTTGTACTTCTGCAAATGCAGTAAAAGTTGTTGAGTCTCTTGGTTCAGAAAGAGTAATCTTCCTTCCTGATCACTATCTAGCTAATTACGTACAAAAAAACACAAAAGTTAAAATCATTTCGTGGCAAGGTACTTGTATGGTTCATGAAAAATTTACATCAAAAGAAGTGGAAGACATTAGAAAAGAAAATCCAGATATTAAAATTATAGCTCATCCAGAATGTCCACCTGATGTTATAAGTGCTTCTGACTTTGCGGGATCCACCTCAAGCATGGTCCAATATGTAAAAAAAAACCAGCCTAAAAAAGTTTTACTAGTAACCGAATGTACAATGAGTGATAATGTTCAGGTCGATAATCCTAATGTTCAATTTATAAAACCCTGTAACCTTTGTCCCCACATGAATAAGATCACACTAAATAAAATTTATGACTGCTTAAAAAATGAAACTAATGAAGTTAAAATTGGTCATAATATAGCTGAGATGGCAAGAAAATCTGTTTTGAGAATGGCTGAAATTGGCAGATAGCTTTTAGTGGAAAAGATAAATCAGAAATATATTAAAACAATTGTCCAACAATCGCTTCGAGAAGATCTTAAACCTTCTGGAGATATCACAACTAGAATCATTAAAAATAAAAAAATTAATGCAAAAATAATCGCTGGGCAAAACTGTATAGTTGGTGGATTAAGTTTTGCAAAAGAAGCCTTTAAAATTTCAGATAAAAAAATCACTTTTATAGCTAAAACAAAAGACGGAAGAAATATAAAGAGAGGAAAAGTGCTTGCTTTATTAAGGGGTAATGCGTCAGGTATTCTTAAGAGTGAAAGGGTTGCACTTAATTTTCTAGGATTAATCTCAGGTGTAGCAACAATTACAAACAAATTTGTAAAAAAAGTAAAAGGGAAATCCTGTCAAATATGTTGTACCAGAAAAACATTACCAAATTTAAGATTAATGCAAAAATATGGAGTAAAGCTTGGGGGGGGAATTAATCATAGGTTTAATTTAAGTGATGAAATTTTAATCAAAGACAATCATATCTCAGTGAATAAAAATATTCGTGATCTGGTTAAAAGAACCATAAAAAGTAGAAGAGGAAAGAAAATAACTGTAGAAGTAGATAACTTAAATCAGTTAAAAAAAATCATAGGACTAAAATTTAACAGAGTATTGTTTGATAATATGAATCCTAAAAATCTCAGAAAGGCAATTAAAATTTCAAAGAGATTTTACGAAACTGAAGCTTCAGGTGGAGTAACACTGAGTAATGTAAGAAGGATTGCTGCAACTGGTGTTAAAAGAATTTCTATAGGTCAGATAACCCACAGTGCACCTGCTGTAGATTTTAAATTAGATTTTATCTCCTAAGTTCAGCTTGTGCTGCTGCTAATCTAGCAATTGGAACTCTAAAAGGTGAGCAGGAAACATAATTTAATCCAACTTTAGAACAAAATTCTATACTTCGAGGATCTCCTCCATGTTCACCACAAATTCCTAATTTAAGTTTTTTGTTTCGTTTTTTCCCTCTTTGAGAAGCAATTTTAACTAGTTCTCCTACGCCATCTCTATCAATACTAACGAATGGATCGCTGTCAAAAATTTTATGATCTAAATAATCATTTAAAAATTTTCCTGAGTCATCACGGCTAATACCGAATGTAGTTTGTGTTAAATCATTGGTTCCAAAACTAAAAAAATCAGCATATTTCGATATGGATTCTGCTCTTAATGCTGCCCGTGGTAATTCGATCATAGTACCAACAAAATAATTAATTTTTATTTTGTGTTCTTTCTGTAACTCATCAGCAACCTGATTAACTAGCTTTCTCATAATTCCAAGCTCATCTTCGGTTGAAACCAAAGGTATCATTATTTCAGGTATTACAGACTGTATCTTCTCTTTTTTACATTCTATAAGCGCAGTAAAGATTGCTCTGCATTGCATTTCGTAAATTTCTGGGAAAGATATACCAAGTCTACATCCTCTATGTCCTAACATCGGGTTTAGTTCATGTAGTTCTGAAACTCTATTTTTTATCTCTTTAATGCCTGAGTTTAATGATCTTGCCACCTCTTCCATATCCTTATCTGTTTTGGGAAGAAACTCGTGTAACGGAGGATCTAAAAGTCTAACTGTTACAGGTAAACCCTTCATGATCTTGAAAATTTCTTTAAAATCATTTTTTTGATGAGGAAGCAGTTTATCCAACGCAGTTTTTCTGTCATCTAAATGCTTTGATAAGATCATTTGTCTAACAGATAAAATTCTCTCATCATCAAAAAACATGTGTTCGGTTCTGCATAATCCAATACCTTCAGCTCCAAAATTCCTAGCCATTTTGGTATCTTGTGGTGTTTCAGCATTTGTTCTTATTTTTAATTTTCTAAATTCATCTGCCCATTTCATTATGGTTGAAAAATAACCTGAAATATCTGGTTTAACCGTTGGAACTAAACCTTGCATTACTTTGCCTGTTCCGCCATCAATGGTGATTGTATCTCCTTCCTTGATAGTAAGTTCCCCTATTTTAAATTCTTTAGATTCATAATCTATATTGATTTCTCCAGAACCAGAAACACATGGTCGTCCCATTCCTCTAGCAACAACAGCAGCATGACTGGTCATACCTCCTCTAGCAGTCAATATTCCCTTAGCAGCATGCATACCATGAATATCTTCTGGTGAAGTTTCAATTCTCACTAATATTGTATCTTCTTTTTGATTGCTCATTCTCTCGGCGTCATCTGCAGTAAAAACGACTTTTCCACTAGCCGCTCCTGGAGATGCAGGTAAACCTTTTGCTATTACTTTTTTTTCTACTTTTTCATCTAAAGTAGGATGTAAAAGTGTATCAAGTGTGTTTGCGTCTATTCTCAAAATCGCTTCTTTTTTGGAGATTAATTTTTCTTTTACCATGTCCACAGCAATTTTAATTGCAGCCTTAGCTGTACGTTTGCCATTTCTAGTTTGTAGCATCCAAAGTTTGTTATTCTCTACTGTAAATTCAATATCCTGCATATCCCTATAGTGTTTCTCAAGTCTGTTAAATATATTTTTTAACTCCTTAAAAACTTTCGGCATAATCTCTTCCATAGAATCTTCTTTTGCCCCAGCATCTTCTTTGGCTTTTTTTGTTATATATCTTGGTGTCCTACTTCCGGCTACTACATCTTCTCCTTGGGCATTAATAAGATACTCTCCAAAAAATTTATTTTCTCCAGTTGATGGGTTTCTAGTAAATGCTACTCCGGTAGCACAATCGTCTCCCATGTTTCCAAAAACCATAGATTGAACATTTACTGCTGTGCCCCAGTCTCCCGGTATATGGTTAAGTTTTCTATAAGTTTTTGCTCTTTTACTTTCCCAAGATAAAAATACAGCTTTGATAGCTCCAAAAAGTTGCTCATAAACATCTTGTGGAAAATTTTTTTTTGTTTTTTCTGATATTAATTTTTTAAAATTTTTAATAAGGCCGTTCCAATCATCAGAATTTAGTTCTGTATCCAATAAAACACCTTTTGTTAATTTATAATTATCAATCATTTCCTCAAAAAGATGACTCGGAATACCTAATACTACGTTTGCGTACATTTGAATAAATCTTCTGTAACTATCTTTGGCAAATCTTTCGTTTGAAGTTTTTTTTGAAAGAGCTTCTACAGTTTTATCATTAAGACCTAAATTCAAAATAGTATCCATCATCCCGGGCATAGACACTCTTGAGCCAGATCTCACTGAAACGAGCAATGGATTGCTATTATCGCCAAATTTTTTTTTGGTTTTTGTCTCAATTTTTTTTAGTTCTTTTTTGATTTCATTACATAGTTTGGGTGTTAGCTTTTTCTTATTTTTATAAAAAATTTCACACATTCGTGTTGAAATAGTAAAACCTGGTGGAACTGGCAAACCAAGTCTTGCCATTTCGGCTAGATTGGCTCCCTTGCCACCTAAAATATTTCTAGAATTTAATATTTTTTTATTCTTTTTGTCCCCAAAACTAAATATATATTTCGACATTAAGTTCCTTCTAATTTTGAAAAGTCTACAAAACTATTAAACGTAGAACATAGGATTTGCAATAGTCCTAAACGATTATTTTTTAAGTCTTGATTTTCATCGTTAACTTTGACGTTATCAAAAAATTTATCTGTTGATAGCTTAGTGTCAGATAAAAGTTTAAGATGATCTTCGTAGTTTTTCTTTTCTCCTTTCAAAGTAAAAGCTTTTCTAATTGTATTGATTCTTTCAAAAAGTTCTTTTTCTTCTTCGTGCTGAAAAAGAACTGCATCAGGTCCATGTTTTGAGGTAAGTTTTTCTTGGTCTAAAATATTTGAAGCTCTCTTATAAGTAGACACGGCGTTTTTTCCTAGATCTTTTGAAATAAACTTGTTCATAATTAAAGTTTTTTTATACAATTCCAAAAAGTTATCGCTTAAATGTGAACTAATTGAGGCTTCAATAATGTCAGTTCTAATTCTCTTTTCTTTAAGAATATTCTTCATTCTTTCTTTAAAGAATGTAAGTAAATCTTTGCTAATTTCGTTGTTTAGCTGTTTAACGCCTTGGTCCAAATAAATTTTGATAGAATAATCAATCAAGTCTCTCAGTTTAACTGTGAGATTATTTTCAATTACAGTTCTTAATAAACCAATGGCTGCCCTTCTTAGCGCAAAAGGATCTTTGGAACTAGTTGGTTTTTCATTTATTAAATAAAATCCAACTAAAGTGTCTAATTTATCTATAATGGAAAGAGCACAACTAATCGGTTTTTTAGGAACAGGCGAAGATATACTGGTTGGCAAATAATGTTCGCTAATCGCACGTGAGACATCTTCTTCGAATCCTTGAATCAGAGCAAAATATTTTCCCATTACTCCTTGAAGTTCAGGAAATTCTCCTACAAGACCTGATACCAAATCAGATTTAGAAACTGACGCAGCTATTTCTACTTTTTCTTTGTTCAAGTTTAGCTGATCCGAAATAAAATAAGCCATTCTTCTTAGTCTTTGAGTCTTTTCGTAAATTGAACCAAGATTTTCATAAAATGTAACTTGTTTTAATTTGTTGATCTGTTTAACAAGATTTAAAGATTTGTCTTTCTCCCAGAAAAAACTAGCATCAGAAAGTCTAGCTTCCACAACTCTCTCGTTACCCAGTTTAATAAAGTTTCTTGAATCTTGTTTATTAGTAACAATAACAAATTCATTGCTCATTCTCTCTTTGTGGTCGATTAAAGTAAAATACCTTTGATGAAATTGTAATGTTGATTTAATAACTTCTTTTGGTAATTTTAAATAAATTTTGTCAAACTTTGCTAGAATTATTCTTGGCTTATCTACTAAATTGCTTACCTCCAAAAGCAAAGATTCGTCTATAGATTCTTGACAAGATTTACTTTTGCAAATTGACTGTATTTTTTCTGAGATGAATTTTGCTCTTTTATTGTGATCAAGAATTATCTCGTTTTCCTTTAAAAGTTTTAAATATTCATCAAAATCTTTAATTTTTTTCTGCTTTATATCAGTATCTTCTTCTATCAGAGTAAAGTTTACGCTCTCCAAATGTGCATATTTAAACTTAAGATGTTTTTTATCAAAAATTGACATTATAGACCTCAAAGGTCTTCCCCAATTTAAATCGTGGTCGGACCATTTCATTGATTTTTTCCAAGATATTTTGCTTAAAGATTTTGGAACAATTTTAACAAGTTCATCTTCTGTTTTAATTTCTTTGCCTTTAAGTTTTGTAAAATAGAAAGTTCCTTTATCTAATTTCTTTTCATATAAATCATCAACTTTTATATTTTTTGATCTTGCAAAATTTTCAATTATATTTTGCGGAACGCCTAATTTTGGGCCTTTAATTTCCGAGGGCAAAACTTTAATTTTGCTAGGCAAACCTGAAATAAAAATAGTTAATCTTGTGGGGGTAGAATAAATCTCAAAATCTTTATATTTTAAATTTAATAAAGATAATTCTTCGCTAAATAATTTTCTCATTTGATTTCTTGCATTTATTTGCAAGTTCGGTGGCATTTCTTCGCTAAAAAGTTCAATAAGTAATTCGGACATTTACTTTTCTTGATTTTCCAACCATGCAGATCCTGCTCCTTTGGCAAGATCCCTAATTCTATTTATGTAACCTGTTCTTTCAGCAACTGCGATTACTCCTCTTGAATCTAATAAATTAAATATATGACTCGCTTTAAGACATTGGTCGTAAGCTGGAAGTGGAAGTTTTTTCTCTAACAAAGATTGGCTTTCTTTTTCCGCAATTTCAAAACCTTTGAGCAAAGAATCTGTGTTTGCATGATCAAAATTATAAGCTGAAAACTCTTTTTCTGATTGAAGATAAACGTCTCCATATTTTACTCCGTCGTTATTCCAATCAATATCAAATACATTTTTTTTTCCTTGAACAAACATGCAGATTCTTTCTAAACCATAAGTAAGCTCCACAGATATTGGTTTGCAATCTATGCCTGTCATTTTTTGAAAATAAGTAAATTGAGTTATTTCCATACCATCGCACCAAACTTCCCATCCCAATCCTGCTGCCCCTAGTGTAGGACTTTCCCAATCGTCTTCGACGAATCTAATATCATGATCTTTTGATTGAATACCTATAGTAGCCAAACTTTTTAGATATACTTGTTTAATATTCTCAGGAGATGGTTTGATAATAACTTGGTATTGATAATAATGTTGTAAACGATTTGGATTTTTTCCATACCTACCATCTGTTGGTCTTCTAGAAGGTTGAACATATGCTGCCTTCCAGGGTTTGGGTCCTAAAGATCTAAGTGTAGTTGCGGGATGAAATGTTCCTGCGCCAACTTCTAAATCATAAGGTTGTAGAATTACACAACCATATTTACCCCAAAATTTTTGCAGATTAAAAATTAAATCTTGAAATGTTACTGGTGTATTTTTTTTATTTTTTATTTTTTTTGGCATCTACAAACCAAATTTTTGCCATAGAGCTCTTTCTTCTATAGCGTTTACAATATTATCAATCTGACTATCAAAAGATGCTGATAATTTTTTTGCAATAAAGCCTTTTGGTTTCTCTAGTTTTTTAATCACAACATTCTCTCCAAATTTTTCTCTTAAGATTTTTTCAGCATTACCAATACCGTCTATAAGTCCTAGCTTCAAAGAAGTAGAGCCAGACCAGAATTCTCCTGTAAAAGTATTGTTTTTTTCAGGGTCTTTTAATTTTGAACCTCGGCTTTTTTTTACAACACTAATGAAATCCGAATGTAATTCTAACTGTAATTTTTTTATTCTTTCAATATCTTCTTCTTTTTCTTCTTTAAAAGGATCCAGAGTGCTTTTATTTTTTCCGGCAGTATAAACTCTTCTTTGAATTCCTATTTTTTTAATTGCATCTTGAAAACCAAAAGATGCAGAAATTACTCCGATTGAACCAACTATTGAACTTGAATTTGCATAAATTTCATCACCGGCACAAGCAATTAGATAACCGCCTGATGCAGCAACATCTTCAGCAAAAACTATAACTTTTTTCTTATTTTTCTTAGCTAATTGCCTAATGTAGTCATGAATTAAATGTGATTGAACTGGAGAGCCTCCTGGAGAATTAATTGATATAGCTACACTCTTTGCTTTTTTAAAAGAAAATGCTTTTTTTATAATTTCCTGTTGCCCTGAAAAATCTATGCCCTGTCTGAATCTACCAACAGAACCTATAACGCCAGATAGTCTTACGTGAGGAATTGTTATTTTTTTTTTAAAAAATGAAAACATATGAATATAGATTAACTTTATTTCTTATATCAGCACTTATAATTAAACTTAAATATAAATTACGCTACCCTTGGTTGAAATTGCAGTGCGTCACCAATGTACAAAATAGTAATTTAATAATTTTATAAAGGTATATAATAAAAATCATGGGATCTGTTATACCTCTAAAAAAATCTGCTAATTCAGCATATTTGGATTTAAAAAATATTTTAAACGACAAGTTAGATTCAGTTGAAGAACTGATCCATTCAAAATTAAAAAGTGACGTTGAGTTAATAAAGAAAATGAGCGACTACCACTTGAGTTCTGGTGGAAAGAGAATCAGAGCATTATTAACTATGGGGGCAGCTAAACTTGGCGGATACAACCATGGATCTAGAGATATTAATTTGGCAGCGTGCGTTGAATTAATACATAGTGCCACTCTGCTGCACGACGATGTTATAGACGAAAGTAAATTAAGAAGAGGAGTGAAAACTACCAATGCTATTTGGGGGAATCAATCTTCTGTTTTAGTTGGTGATTACCTTTTAAGCAGATGTTTTGAGATGATGGTAGAAGATGGAAATTTGGAAATACTGAAACTTCTTTCTTCAACATCATCAAAAATTGCACAAGGTGAAGTTTTACAACTTACCTATAAAGGAGAAGCAGATCTTCTTGAGGAAAACTATATAAAAATTATAAGTTTAAAAACTGCCGCTCTTTTTTCAGCCGCAACTAGAGTTGGTGCCTGTATAGCAGGCTTGGACAAAAAGAAAAAGGAAGCTCTAGAATCTTACGGAAAAAATATAGGTCTAGCATTTCAAATAGCAGATGATGCGTTAGACTATTTTTCTAATGAAAAAATTTTTGGAAAAGAAATTGGGAAAGACTTTTTTGAATCTAAAGTGACTCTTCCGATTATTATTGTTTTTCAAAAAGCTAATCCAATTGAAAGAGTTTTTTTAAAAAATCTTTTTAAAAAAGATATAAAAGAAAAAGAAGATTTTAACTCTGTATTAAAATTAATAAAAAAATATAATGCATTAGAATCAACTTTTAAAAGGGCAGAGTATTTTGTAAATGTGTCTTGTGATGCCTTGGGTATCTTTGAAAACTGTGAAGAAAAAAAAATTTTACAAAATCTTACTGGTTTTAGTCTAAATAGATCTTATTAAGGATATAAAATTTCTTTTATCCACTTGCCATTTTCTTTTCTATAATTTAATCTTTGATGTGATCTATTCTCTACTTCCAACCAAAATTCAATTTCGTTTGGTATAATTCTCCAACCTGACCAATGTGGTGGTCTTGGAACATTATTTTTATCAGAAAATTTTTTTTCAAATTCTTTAATTTTGTCTAAAAATTCATTTCTACTCTTCATTACTTTAGATTGAGAGGATGCCCATGCTGATATTTTACTTCCATAATCTCTTGAAACAAAATATTTGTCGGCCTCTTCTTTGTCTACAGAACTAGCTTTTCCAGAAATTCTTATTTGCCTCCTTATACTTTTCCAATGAAAACACATAGAGGCATTAGGATTATTTTTTAAATCACTGCCCTTTTTACTATCAAAATTTGTGTAAAAAACAAAACCTGAATCGCTCAAACCTTTAAGCAAAACCATTCTGACACTTGTGATTCCATCTGAGCTTGAAGTTGCTAGAGATAAAGCGTTCGGATCGTTTACTTCGCTTTTTTCTGCAACTGCAAACCATTTTTTAAACAAAACTATAGGATTTGCTTCATCTTCAAAACAAATATCCAGTCCTAACGAATTTTGGCCATTTTTTTGATTCATAAATTATATAAAATAATTTATACATTAATTATCGATGTCTTTTAATACTTTTGGAAAAATATTTAGGTTTACCACATGGGGTGAGTCCCATGGTCCAGCTATTGGCTGTATTGTGGATGGTTGTCCTCCAAATATTGCATTATCTGAAAAAGACATACAAAAAGACATGAATCGTAGAAGACCTGGTAACTCTAAATTTGTATCACAAAGAAAAGAGTCGGATAAAATTGAAATTTTGTCAGGAGTATTTAACGGCAAAACTACCGGGACTCCAATCTCAATATTAATCCGTAATGAGGATAAAAGGTCAAGAGATTATGAGTCAATTAAAAATAAATTTAGACCTGGGCATGCAGATTTTACTTATTTTAAAAAATACGGAATAAGAGACTATAGAGGTGGGGGCCGTCAATCCGCAAGAGAAACAGCTTCTAGAGTGGCTGCAGGTGCAATTGCAAAAACAGTTTTAAAAAATATTATTGGAAAAAAATTTAATATTATTGGTGCAGTCATTCAATTAGGTTTAATGGGATGTGATAGAAATAAATGGAATAATAGTGAAATAAGAAAAAATCCTTTTTTCTGTCCTGATAAACAATCAGTTAAAGTTTGGGAAAAATATCTCTTAGCAGTAAGAAAATCTGGTTCCTCTTGTGGAGCAATTATTGAACTACGAGCTAATGGTATTCCCGCAGGACTTGGGGCGCCAATTTACTCAAAACTCGATTCCGATATAGCTTCAGCATTAATGAGTATTAATGCTGTTAAAGGAGTAAATGTTGGTTCTGGTATGAGCACTGCATATTTATCTGGGGAAGAAAACTCTGATGAAATTAGATCTAAGTCTGGAAAAATAAAATTTAAAAGCAACAATGCTGGCGGTATACTTGGTGGCATATCTTCTGGACAAGAAATTGTTGCTTCTTTTGCAGTAAAACCAACGTCTTCGATAATTAACAGTAGAGAAACGATAGATAAAAAAGGTAAGAATACAAAAATTTCAGTAAGAGGCCGACATGATCCTTGTGTTGGTATCCGAGCTGTTCCTATAGGAGAAGCAATGCTTTCTTGTGTGTTATTAGATCATCTTCTTATGAATAGAGCGCAGTGTGGTTAGGAAAGATTTTTATTTTTTGCAATAACAATATTAGAATTTAAAACGCTTTCTACTTTTTGAACTATGCTATGACAATCCAAACCTGCCACTTTATACATTTTTTCTGGTGTATCTTGATCTAAAAATTTGTCTGGTAAAATCATTGATCTAAATTTTAGACCTTTGTCAAAAAATCCTCTATCGGACAATAATTTCGAAACATGAGAGGCAAACCCACCTATTGAGCCTTCTTCAATTGTTATCATAGCCTCATGATTTGATGCCAATTCAACAATAAGTTTTTCATCCAAAGGCTTAGCAAATCTTGCGTCAAAAATAGTTGTTGTAATTCCCTTCTTCTTAAGAATTTCTGAAGCTTTTTTACATTCATTCAATCGTGCTCCAAAGTTTAAAATGGCTAAGTTTTTTCCTTCCAAAATCATTTTTCCTTTTCCTATCTCAAGAATTTCTTTAATACCTGGCAATTCAATACCAATTCCATTTCCCCTGGGATATCTAAAGGCTGATGGTCTGTCATTTATATTCACAGAAGTATTTATCATTCTCACTAATTCTGCTTCATCACTTGCAGCCATAACTACAAAATTAGGTAATGTTGACAAATATGTTATATCAAAAGACCCTGCGTGGGTCGGGCCATCTGCTCCAACCAATCCAGCTCTATCAATTGCAAACCTAACTGGGAGAGATTGTATTGCAACATCATGAACAACCTGATCATATGCTCTCTGTAAAAAAGTTGAGTAAATTGTAGCGAATGGTTTATATCCCTCAGTTGCCAAACCAGCAGCAAATGTTACTCCGTGTTGTTCGGCAATACCGACATCAAACATTCTTTCTGGGAATTTTTTTTCAAACAGGTCCAACCCGGTTCCCGAAGGCATAGCCCCAGTAATCGCAACGATTTTTGTATCATTTTCAGCATGTTTAATAAGAGTATTAGCAAAAACTTTTGTGTACGAAGGTGAATTTGACTTTCCTTTAGATTGTTCTCCAGTTAAAACATTAAATTTTGAAACCCCATGGTACTTATCTCCAGATTCTTCTGCTGGTTTATAACCTTTACCTTTTTTTGTAATTGTGTGAATTAAAATTGGACCTTCGTGTTTAGAATTTTTTACATTTTCTAAAATAGTTACTAAATTATTTACATCGTGACCATCGATGGGCCCTATATAGTAAAATCCTAGTTGATTAAAAAGTGTTCCTCCAGTTACGATACTTCTAAGCATATCTTCTGCTTTACCTGCGGTTTTTGAAAATCTTCTAGAAAAAGCAGAAAGTATTAATTTGATTGTTTCTCTTAAACTAAAATAAATTTTTCCTGACAAAAGCTTTGCTAAATATTTACTCATCGCACCTACGGGTCTAGCTATTGACATATCGTTATCATTCAATATTACGATTAGTTTAGACTTCATAGCGCCAGCATTGTTCATTGCTTCATAGGCCATACCTGCGCTCATAGCTCCGTCACCAATTACAGCTATAACATTATTTTTATCGTTCGAGAGTCTTTTTGCTGTAGCCATTCCCAAAGTTGATGAAATTGAAGTTGAGCTATGCGCTGCTCCGAAAGGATCATACTCACTCTCAGCTCTTTTGGTAAAACCTGACAGCCCTCCTCCTTTACGAAGAGTTCTTATTCTATCTTTTCTTCCAGTAATTATTTTATGAGGATAGCATTGGTGCCCAACATCCCATACTAATTTATCTTTTGGAGTATTAAAGACGTAGTGTAATGCTACGGTCAACTCAACCACACCAAGACCTGCTCCTAAATGACCTCCTGTCTCCGATACAACATTAATCACTTCAGATCTTAATTCTTCGGATACCTGTTCCAGCTGATTTTTTTTAAGCAACCTCAAATCTGCTGGATAATTAATTTTATCTAATAATTTCGTACTCATTAATAACTTCTATCTAGAATAAAATCTATTGTCTCAATAAGATTGTTAGATTTCTTTCCGTATTTTTTTAATTTTTTAATTATCATCTTTTTTCTTTTTAAAGCAAATTGCAATGTTTTTTTATAACCTAGTAAATTAATTAGCGTAGATTTGCCCTTTTTTCTATCTTTATTAACTGGTTTTCCAACCTTCCTTTTGCTGCCTTTAACATCTAAAAGATCGTCTGCTATTTGAAATAAAAAACCTATTTCTCTACCTATGTTCGCCATATCATTCTGAATTTTTTTACTCTTTCCTGAAATTATTGCTGGTGCTAAGCAGCAGTATTCAAACAATTTTCCAGTTTTCTTTTTTTGCATTAACATAATTTTTGAGGCATTTGTTTTTCTTTTTTCATAATTTAAATCTAAATACTGGCCCCCAGCGATACCGGTATGACCAGCACATTCTGCTAATTTTTTTAAAAGCAATAACTTTGCATTACGATTAATATTAAAATTCTTTTCTATAATTATTTCGAAAGCTAATGTTAGAAGTGAGTTTCCAGCAAGTATAGCTGTCGACTCTCCAAATTTAATGTGAGTCGCAGGCTTTCCTCTTCTAAGATTATCGTTATCCATACATGGTAGATCGTCGTGAATTAAAGAGTATGAGTGTATACATTCAACTGCACCACAGATATTTACAACCTTGTTAAAATTTAAGTTAAAAATATTTGCAACATTTAATATTATTGTTGACCTAATTTTTTTTCCTCCGTGTAAAGTGCCGTACTTCATTGGCATGACAAGATCTGAATAAGCTTGCTTTCTAAAATATTTTTTTAGAAAGCTGTCAATTTTAAATGCGTTTTTATTAATATTTTTAAACATATTCTTTAAGTTATTTTTTCTTTGTCATGGATCTAATACTCTCAAGTCTTTTTTTGAAGATTAAGTCAATATGATTATTTAATTGAATAAGTCTTTCATAATCTTTGGTTGAGCTTTCAAGGTTTGTACTATTGTTTTCTAATCTTTCTAAAATATCTGTTATTTCAGATTTGGCGTCGTTTAATGATTTACTTTTAATATCATCTGGAATATTTTTTATTTTCATAAAAAATATAATAATAGTAATATGAAAAATATCTATAAAAATTCACCAAAAAATTTGAATAAAGCAAAAAAACTTTTAAGGAAAAACAATATAATTGTAGTACCTACTGAGACTGTTTATGGTTTGGCGGGTAATGCTTATTCGAATTCTTCAATAAAAAAAATTTATAAACTCAAAAAGAGACCAAAAATAAATCCTCTGATTATTCATTATAATAATATTCATTCAGTAAAAAAGGACGCATATCTAGATGAAAAATTTATTAAGCTATACAAAAAATTTTCTCCTGGTCCCCTGACTTATATTCTAAAAAAGAAAAAAAACTCAAAAATTTCCATGCTGGCTAATGCAAATTTAGAAACTATCGCGGTAAGATTTCCAAAAAATAAAATTGTTAGAGACTTATTACAAAATTTAGAATTTCCTTTAGCCATCCCAAGTGCAAATATATCTTCTGCTATAAGCCCAGTTAATTGCGTTGATGTTTTAGATGAATTCGGTAAAAAAATAAAATTTATTTTGGATGGTGGTACAGCTAAAATTGGCTTGGAATCAACAGTGGTAAACTTACATGGTAAAACTCAAATACTAAGGCCAGGTTCTATTAGTAAGAAGCAAATTAGTCAGGTTTTAAAAAAGAAAATATCAATTTTAAAAAAAATTAACAAAATAACATCACCTGGTCTACTAAAAAGACATTATTCTCCAGGGATACCAGTTAAACTTAACTGCAAAAAAAAGGAAGATAAAGCCGCATTCATAGTGTTTGGAAAAAAGTATAGAAATGGAAATGGTGTATTTAATTTAAGTAAAAGTGGCAACTTAAAAGAGGCTGCGAGAAAATTATATAAAACTTTAAGAAAAATAAAAAATTTAAAGTATAAAAAAATAAATGTGGTTAAAATTCCAAACAGTAAAATTGGAATTGCTATAAATGATAGATTAAAAAAAGCAGCATATTAAAAATGTTTATACAGATTAAAAATCTTACAAAAAAATTTAATAATACTTTGGCTGTTAATAATATTAATTTTAATATTGGAAAAAATAAAACTGTAGGCTTGCTTGGTCCAAATGGTTGTGGAAAAACTACATCTATTGGAATGATGCTTGGTTTGATAAAACCTAACAGTGGTGAAATAATTATAGATAATAAAAATTTAGAAACTTTAAGTAGAGATGATATATTAGCTAGAATTAATTTTGCTTCACCATATATAGAGCTACCCAAGAAACTAACTGTAAGACAAAACTTAGAGGTATATGGCAGACTTTATGGTGTAAAAAAATTAAAAGATCGAATAGAAGAAATATCAGAAGACTTGGATATAAAAAGTTTTTTTAATCGAAAAACTGGAGAACTTTCATCTGGACAAAAAAATAGGGTTTCATTGGCCAAGTCATTAATTAATAAACCTGAGATATTGCTTTTAGACGAACCAACAGCAAGTCTTGATCCAGATATAGGAGATTTTGTAAGAGGTTATATTCAAAAATATAGATCTAAAAATCAAGTTACCGTACTTCTTGCTTCACATAATATGAACGAAGTTGAAAGATTGTGTGACAGTATAATAATGATGAAAAATGGAAAAATTATTGACAGAGGAACTTGTGAAGAAATTATAAAAAAACATGGAAGAAACAATCTTGAAGAAACATTTCTTAAATTAGCAAGGAGCAAAGATGAACTTCAGTAAAATCTATGCTTTAGGACTAAGACATATATATTTAATAAGCAACTCCTTGCCAAGAATTATAGATTTAATTTACTGGCCTACAGTTCAGATTTTTCTCTGGGGATTTATATCTAAATTTTTTACTTTAAGTTCAGATTATTATAGCAACACTGTTGGTATTATTTTAACTGCAGCAATTTTATATGATTTTTTGTTTAGAGTAAGCATAAGTTTTAATATGATGTTTTTAGAAGAAATTTGGAGTAGAAATTTCACAAATTTATTTATAGCTCCTATCAAAATTAGTGAAATTATCACATCCCTTACTTTGACTGCAGTTTTAAGAGCGCTTATAGGTTTGGTACCAGCGGCAATCATAGCAATACCTCTTTTTGGTGTTTCAGTTTTTAAACTTGGTTTGCCATTGTTATTCTTATTATTATCTTTATATCTTTTTGGTGTTACCTTGGGTCTTTTAGTCACTTCTGGATTATTAAGGTTTGGTCCCTCATTTGAAAATATTGCTTGGGCTAGTTTGTTTTTTCTGGCTCCACTAGGATGTATTTATTATCCTATAGAAGTACTGCCAAACTCGCTGCAATTTCTAGCAAAGGGACTGCCTTTAGTTCATATATTTGAGGAAATGAGAAGTATTCTGTTAAATGGAACGGTGGATTATTTAGACATAATTAAATCAATATCTATATCTATAGTTTATTTTGTTTTAGGTGTTATAATTTTTTACCTTTCTTTTTTGGGAGCTAAAGTCAGAGGAACATTGATTAACATGGGTGAATAAAAAATTATGCGTGAAAAAATTGATGAGATAAAAAAAACCGAGTCCTCTCCTAAAGTTATTAAAAATTTATATAGCAAAGAGGAAATTCAAGATTTTTTAAAATTGTACAATAATCTTCCAATTACAACACATAACAAAAAGCAAAACGTTATAAAAAAAAGGTGGTTGCAAGGATATAATGTGAAATTGGAAAAATTATTTTTTGAAAGACTTACAAAAGAAATTGGAGATTTTAAAATGGACAATCTCAAAGATGAGAAAGGTAAAGATGTTTATGGACTTATACAGGAAAGTTATGCTCCAATTGGTTTACATGTTGATGCGGGTTTTGAATTAAAAAGCCGTATATACAAGCAAAGCTTAATTCCACTAACTCCTGTTGGAAGTACAGTAATTTTTAAAAATAGATTTTATGAAATGTCAACTAGCTTTACTCAAGATCCAGAAGAGCTTAAGAAAAAAAATTTAAGTTATGGTCAGAACAAGAGATCGTCTGAACATTTAAAATTGTATGGCAATAAACCATTTGATAAAAAAATACATGAACAATATCTGAAACACGAGAATATAGATAATTTAAAAGGTCTAGAAGTAGAGATGATTTATGAATGGGAAATTGGATCGATGTTGATTTTTGATAGATCTCATTTACATTGCTCATCCTCAATTATTGAGGGTAAAAAAATTGGGATAGCAACATTTACAAAAAAATAAACAATTTTTATGGCTATATTTGATTGCTTCCAATATTTTAACGAGGAACATATTGCGGATTTAAGGTTTAACATTTTAGATGAATTTATTGATACATTTGTAATAGTTGAATCCACAGTTAATCACCAGGGGAAAGAAAAAAAATTACATTTTGATATAAATAAATATAAAAAGTTTAAAAATAAAATAATTTATATTGTTGTAGATGATACGCCTGAAAATATAAAAAAGCCACATGTTGGAGGAGAGTCCCTGGTTGAACAGCATCAAAGAAATTCTTTAATGAAAGGTTTAAATAAATGTGCCGATGATGATCTTGTAATACTTTCAGATGTTGATGAGATACCTGACTTAAACAAACTAAAACTTTTTGATAAAAAAAGAAAATTTGCAGTATTCTCTCAGAAAATGTTCAGCTATAAGATCAATCTTCTTAATGAAACTGAAAGTAACTGGCACGGATCAAAAATTTGCTTAAAAAAAAATCTTAAATCGCCACAGTGGCTAAGAAATTTGAAATTTAAAAAATACCCTTTTTGGAGGATTGATAAACCCAGAAATCTTCAAATAATTGAAAATGGTGGTTGGCATTTTGCTTATCTTCACAATCCTGAAAATATTGCAAATAAAATTAAATCATTCGCGCATGGAGAGTTTAATAAAAATGATTTTGTAGATGAAAATAAAATTAAAGAGAAAATCAATTTTGGCAAAGATTTATTTGACAGAGAAATAAAATTTAAAAAAGTTCAAATTGACGAAACTTTTCCAAAGTATATTTTAAAGAACCAGGATAAGTTAAAAGAGTGGATTCTTTAATTGAATAAAACTAAAGATGAAAAATTTCATTAAAAATTTTACTTTACTACTATTTTCTTTGATTTTTACTATTTACCTAGTAGAGGGAATTTTTACAATTATTTCTCCTAGTGAGGAAAAAAATTTAACAAACATAAATGAAATTAGAATAAAAAATGCTAAACAACTTAATAAGCCGATTGATTTAAGATCACCTAATACTGCATTTCGAGACATGAGCAGGGATATAAAAAACCTGACTATTAATTATCGTTTTAATCCAGTTTATTTTAATTTTAAAACCTTTAAAGAGGCAAAAGAAAAAGGATCGGTAATTCCATTAAGAGGTCCTATAAACAAGCCTTCATTAACATGTGCTGAGGATTTGACTTACAAAGTGTCTAGTAACGATAGGCTAGGTTTTAAAAATAGCGACGAAACTTATAACAAAAAAATTGACCTAATAATATTAGGGGACTCTTTTGCAGAAGGCTGGTGTTATGATGAAAAAGATGATGTTGCAGGTTTGTTGAGAAAGAAAAATATTAACTCACTAAATTTTGGAGTTGCAGGTGCTGGCCCACTTTTATCTTTGGCTGTTATGAAAGAATATGTAGGTAAATTTAAACCAAAATACATGCTTTTTTTTTATTGTGAAGCGAACGATCTCATAGATTTAAATTATGAAAAAAATAATTTTCTTTTAAAAAAGTATTTATCAGACAGTTTTTCTCAAAATCTAATAAAAAAATTCGATGAAAAAAAATTGTTTCTAGAAAATATTGATAAAGAGATAATAACTAAAATATTTAACGAAAGAGACGGTCTTCTTTTACAACAAACTAAAAAAGAAATATTATATGAAAGATTAAAAGATTTTTTTGAAATATCAAAAATTAAAACCCGTTTAAAACCCTTAATGAATTCAAGGGAAAACAATAAAGATCAAAAATTATTTTTTGAAATCATGAAAGAAATGGATGTGTTTTCAAAAACTAATGATACAGAATTTATATTTGTTTATCTGCCGGCATGGGAAAGGTATTTTTCTAAATTTTCAAAATATAATAATAATATTGCAAAAAAAAATTATATTTTAGATGAAATTGAAAAAATGGATATTCATTTTATTGATATAGACAAAGCCTTTTCTAAAGAAGATAGTTTAGAGGTTTTTTTTCCTTTACATTATTATGGTCATTATAGCAGATTAGGGTATAAAAAAGTTACAGAAACTATTTTGGCAAACTTAAAAAAGGATGAAGGATAATATAGAATATAATATTTTGGTGCGCCCGGAAGGATTTGAACCCTCAACCTTCTGATCCGTAATCAGACGCTCTATCCAGTTGAGCTACGAGCGCATAAAGCGGTTTTAAATTATTAAATGAATAAAACAATAACATTTTTAGCTAAAGAGGTTAATAATTCTATTAGATTAGATAAATTTTTAACGGAAAAACTCAACGATTATACCAGATCAGCAATTAAAAAAATTGTAGTCTCCGGAAATGTTAAAATTAATAATAAAACAATCTCATCTCCTTCTCAAAAAGTTAGAATTAATGATGCTGTAAAAGTAAATTTAATTCAAAATAAAACTGATCATCTAAGACCAAAAAAAATTAAAATAGATATAATTTATGAAGATAAAGAGATGGCTATAATAGATAAACCTAGCGGCTTAGTTGTACATCCGGGTGCTGGCAACAAAGATAATACCTTGGTAAATGGCCTGCTCTATATTTTTAAAAAAAATTTGTCGTCTTTAAATGGTTTGTCAAGACCAGGAATAGTTCACAGGATTGATAAAGAAACAAGTGGAATTTTAGTGGTTGCAAAAAATAATTTTTCTCATGCAAATTTATCAAAGCAATTTAGTGAGCACACGATTAAAAGAAAATATATTGCTTTAATTTGGGGTGTTGTCAGACCACTTAAAGGAAAAATTGTAACTTTAATATCAAGAAGTAAAAAAAATAGACAACTAATGTCTGTAAGCGAACATTCGGGAAAAAAAGCAATAACTAATTATAAAACACTTAAAGTTTTTAATAATAAAGAAATACCTAAAATTAGTTTGATTGAATGTACATTAGACACTGGAAGAACACATCAAATAAGAGTTCATCTTACACATAAAGGCAACCCTTTAATAGGAGATAAAAAATACGGAAAAAGAAAACTACAATTTAAAAAGATTAATAAAAAATTTTTAGAAATGCTCTCAAATTTTGATAGACAGGCACTTCATGCTCAAAGTTTAGGTTTTAAACATCCAACTAAGAAAGTATTTGTTAACTTTCAGTCTAAATTACCTAAAGATTTTAAAAAAATGCTGGATTTTCTTGAAAAACTTGATAGTTGAAAAATTTAAGTTTACAAATATATATACAATAACAAATGAGTACTAAAACAGAAATTACTAACCTTCCATCTCTTACTGGCGAGAGCGGTCTATCGTTATATCTTGCTCAAATTAAAAAATTTCCAATGCTAGATGCAGAAGAAGAATACATGCTTGCTAAAAATTGGAAAGAAAAAGGAAATTTAAAGTCTGCACATAAACTTGTAACAAGTCACTTGAGATTAGTAGCGAAAATTGCGATGGGTTATAAAGGATATGGTTTGCCTGTAAGTGAATTAATCTCTGAAGGAAATATAGGTTTGATGCAAGCTGTAAAAAAATTTGATCCCGATAAAGGCTTTCGATTAGCAACATATGCTATGTGGTGGATAAAAGCTGGAATACAAGAATATGTTTTAAGATCTTGGAGTCTTGTTAAAATGGGAACCACAGCGGCTCAAAAAAAGTTATTTTTTAATTTAAAAAAAATAAAGAAACAAATTGCCCCTTACCAAGAAGGTGATCTAAGAAATGAACAGGTTCAAGAAATATCAAACAGACTTGGTGTCAAAGAAGAAGAAGTTGTGTCAATGAATAGAAGAATGATGGGTAGTGAAAAATCTCTTAATGAACCAATAAAATCTGGTGAGAAAGGAGAATGGCAAGATTGGGTTGTTGATGAAAATTTAGACCAAGAGCTTTCAATTTCTCAACAACAAGAGTTAGATGAAAAAAAATCTCTATTATATGAAGCGATGATGATTTTAAATGATAGGGAAAAAAAGATAATTCAAGAGCGTAAATTAGCGAATGAACCTAAAACTTTAGAAGAGCTTAGCCAAAAGTATAAAGTTAGCAGAGAAAGAGTAAGGCAAATTGAAACAAAGGCTTTTGAAAAACTTCAAAAGGCTATGCTTAATTCTACCAAATCAAAAAATCTTCTTCCAAAAAATTAAAAAGGATTTTCTATAAGAATAGTATCTTTTCTTTCAGGGCTAGTTGAGATGCTAGATATTTTTGTTTCAATAAATTTTTCTAGCTCTTTTATATAAACTTTTGCATTTTCTGGTAATTTATCAAATTCTTTAATTCCCTTGGTAGAAGATTTCCATCCTTTAAATACTTTATATACTGGTTTAACTTTTAATTGATCATCCGCTGCTGCTGGTAAATAATCTATTTTTTTTCCATTAATCTCATAAGCAATACACATTTTAATTTCATCTAATTCATCTAGAACATCTAGTTTTGTAAGTGCTATTCCATTAATCCCAGAAATTTTTATTGTTTGCCTTACAAGAACTCCGTCGAACCAACCACATCTTCTTTTTCTGCTAGTAACAGTTCCAAATTCTTTTCCTCTATTTCCTAACAATTCTCCGGTTTTATCTTTAAGTTCAGTGGGAAAAGGTCCTTTTCCAACTCTAGTAGTATAAGCCTTTGTTATACCTAGAACGTAATTTATAGTATTCGGTCCACAACCTGTTCCTGTCGCAGCAGATGAAGCTACGGTATTAGAAGATGTAACAAATGGATATGTCCCATGGTCTACATCCAATAGAATACCTTGGGCACCTTCAAACAATATCTTTTTACCTTTTGATTTGTATTCGTCTATTTTTTTCCAGACGGGTTGGGAAAATTTTAATATTTCTGGAGCTATTTTTAGCAGATCTTTTTTCAATTGATCTTTCTTAAAAATCTTCTTTCCTAAACCTTTTCTTATTGCGTTATGATGAATAAGAACAGTTTCCAATTTGTGGTCTAGATTGCTTTCAGAAACTAAATCCATCACTCTAATTGATCTTCTTCCAATTTTATCTTCGTAGGCAGGACCAATTCCTCTTCTTGTTGTTCCAATTTTGGCCTTACCAGCGGCATCCTCTCTTATTTCATCCATCTCCTTATGAAAAGGGAGAATAAGATTTGCAGATTCAGATAATATTAAATTGTCTTCATCAACATTTACTCCTTTTGATTTAATTTCTTTAATTTCGTCAAGTAATGCCCAGGGATCTACAACAACACCATTTCCGATTATTGAAATTTTATTTTTTCTAACTATCCCGGATGGTAACAGTCTAAGTTTATAAGTAATTCCATCTATAACTAAAGTATGGCCGGCATTGTGACCCCCTTGGAAACGAACAACTACATCTGCTTCGCTTGAAAGCCAGTCGACAATCTTTCCTTTGCCTTCATCACCCCACTGCGAACCTACTACAACTACATTTTTCATTATCTAAATTTCCTGTTTATTTTAATAGAGTTCAAATGATTAATTGGCCCATGACCTTTTCCATATTTAAGATTAGATCTAATAGACTGATTAACATATTTAATTCCAAGCTCACAGGATTTATTTAAAGTTTTTCCACACGCAAAAAAAGTTGTAATTGCACTTGATAAAGTACAACCAGTTCCATGGGTATTTTTTGTTTTAATTTTTTTATTTTTAAAAATATTTAATTTTTTCCTGCTGAGGAATACATCATTCATAGTTTTTGTATTGCCATGTCCACCTTTTACCAAAATATTTTTAACTCCTAATTTAAGCAAAATATTGGCAGCATGAATCATGTCTTCTATATTTTTAATTTTTGTGTTTGTTAAAACTTCAGCTTCTGGAATATTAGGTGTTATCAAATAAGCTGTCTTAATTAGCTTTTTTTTTAAAGTTTTAATTGCACTTTGATTTATTAATTTAAACCCTCCTTTAGCAACCATAACAGGATCTAAAATAATCTTTTTAGTTTTAATTTTATTTAATGCTCTTGTAACTGACAAAATTACTTCTGATGAATGAAGCATGCCGATCTTGATAGCGTCAGGCTTTATATCTCTGCATGTGAATAAAATCTGTTTTTCTATTTCTCTTGGGTGTACAGGAACCACAGAATTTACACCTGTTGTGTTTTGAGCTGTAATAGCAGTAACGGCAGTCATAGCATAAGATCCTAATGCCGTGACTGTTTTAATGTCTGCTTGAATTCCTGCTCCTCCAGAAGAGTCTGATCCTGCGATTATTAAAATTTTAGACTTAGGTTTCAATTTATTTTATTGATCTCTTAATTATTTTTATACATTTTAAAATTAAACTTTTATCGTGTGACTCGGCCATAATTCTAATTTTTGGTTCTGTTCCAGATTTTCTGACTAAAATTCTTCCGTTATAACTCATAAGTTTATTGGCTTTTTTAATTGCGTTTTTACATTTAGACTTATTAATAATGTTTTTATCTTTCACAACAACATTCTCTAAAATTTGTGGTAAAGGTTTAAAAACATTTAGTAACTTGCTGGCTTTTTTTCCTTTTCTTAAAGAAAATAAAACTTCTAATGCGACCATCAATCCATCGCCGGTTGTTGCAAATTTACCCAAAATTATATGGCCAGATTGCTCTCCTCCTAAATTAAAATTAAATCTTTTCATTTTTTCCTTAACATATCTGTCCCCTACTTTAGATCTAAAAAATCTTATTTTTTCATTTTTTAAAAATTTTTCTAAGCCATAATTAGACATTAAAGTTCCAATTACACCGCCTCTCAAAATTCTTTTTGATTTCCATCTGTTTGCAAGCATTGCAATAATCTGGTCTCCATCTACAATTTTTCCATTTTCATCACACATAATAATTCTGTCCGCGTCTCCATCAAAAGAAATGCCTACATGTGCTCTAAATTTTTTAACAGCTGATTTAATTTTGGATGGATAAGTTGATCCACACTTTTGATTGATATTCAAACCATTAGGTTTTACACCAATAGAGATAACTTTTGCTCCAAGTTCTTTTAGGAGTTTTGGTGCTGCTTTATAACAGGCGCCATTAGCACAATCTAAAACTATTTTTGTTCCTCTTAAGTGAAAATTACTTGGAAAATTTTTTTTCAAAATTTTAATATATTTATCGTTCCCATCTTCTAATCTTTTCACTCTGCCTAATAACTTCGGATCTGTAAGCTGTTTTGTGTTTTTCGCGTCTATCAGTTTTTCAATTTTTTTTTCTATTTTGTCAGAAAGTTTCATGCCGTCTGGTCCAAACAATTTTAAACCATTATCATAATAAGGATTGTGTGATGCTGTAATCATTATGCCCATATTAGCCTTCATTGACTTTGTCAGCATTGCAAGACCATTGGTTGGTAAGGGCCCTAATGTAAAAACATGCATTCCACCTGACACTAGACCTGATACTAGAGCAGGCTCTAAAGTATATCCTGACAATCTTGTGTCCTTAGCTATAATTGCAATTTGTTTTGATTTTTTTTGATTTTTAAAAAATGTTCCAGATGCTAAACCAAATTTAAAAAACTTCTCACCGGTAATATTGCCCTGGTTTACTGTACCCCTAATGCCATCTGTTCCAAAATATTTATTTTTCATTGATTCGATAAAATTTTTTCAAATACTAAAATGCCTTGTTTCACCTCATTAACATTATGGACTCTAAAAATCTGCACTCCTTGTGACAATAAAAAAAGAACTGAAGCCAATGTTCCGCCTGTTCTATCTTTGCTATCATATTTTCCAGATATTTGATTAATAAATCTTTTTCTTGAAGTTCCAACCAAAATAGGAAAGCCAAGACTATGAAACAAAGATATTTTAGAAATTAAAGTCAAATTATGTTTCAAAGTTTTACCAAACCCAATCCCTGGATCTATAATAATTTTATTATCAGTAAACTTTTGGTTAATATTTTTCTCAAAAAAATCGTAAATATCTAGTAAAACATTCTCATACTTTGGTTTTATTTGCATAGTATTTGGGGTGCCTTGCATGTGATGAAGAACTTTGGAGATATTTGTTCCATCTAACTCAAACAGTGAATAATTATCAAAGTTAAATCCAGAGACATCGTTTATTAAATCTGCTCCATATTTAATACTTTTAGACATTATCTCTGATTTCCTTGTGTCTACTGACAAACAAACTGATTTATATTTTTTTTTAAATTTCTTTATAACATTTTGGATTCTTTTCCACTCTATTTTTGAAGGTATAGTTTTTGATCCAGGTCTAGTTGACTCTCCGCCAATATCAATTATTTTTGCACCAGAATTGATCATATTTGATATATGTTTGAATGCCTCGTTATGATTATAGAACTTTCCTCCATCTGAAAAACTATCTGGTGTAAGATTTAAAACGCCCATAATTGAAGGTTTTGAAAAATCAACGTGTTTTAAAAAATTTTTTCTTTTTTTAGTGATTTTTTCTAAATCTTTTTTAATGACTTTTCTGGCTTTTATATTAATTCTATTTATATTTTTAAAATAAATAAAGTTACTTTCTATTTTTCTCCCGCTTCTAGTAAATAACTCGATTGTATCAAAAGCTATATTTTTTCTTCCATTTAATGGAAGAGCTTTGCTTGAATTAACAAGTTTTTTTGCTACACCCCCGTGATAAAAATTACACGGTCTAGTGTAATATTTTCTCATGCTTTTTTATTATAGTGCTGGTTTTGGCTTTAAACCAATAGAATCTATGGCCGATGATACATTTTCATCGTCCTTGTCCTCTTTTTTAGAAAGTTTCTCAGGCTGTATATTTTTTAAAATTAAATCTCTAATTTCATCGCCTGTTAATGTTTCATAAACAAGTAATGCCTTGGCAAGCTTATGAAGGTCGTCTAATTTTTCTGTCAAAACTTGTTTTGCTCTGTCATAACTAATGTTGATTATTTTTTTAACCTCTGCATCTACCTTTTTAGCAGTTTCTTCTGACATGTGTTGTTGTCTTGCTATTTGTCTGCCAAGAAATACTTCGTCTTCATTATCCCCATATGCTACAGGACCAAGATCTTTACTCATACCATATTTAGTCACCATGTTTTTTGCCATTTTAGTGGCCATATCAATATCAGATGATGCTCCGGAAGTTATCTTCTCATAACCAAAAATTAATTCTTCAGCAATTCTGCCTCCCATTGCTACAGCAATATCTGAGTACATTTTCTCCCTTGTAACTGATAGCTGGTCTCTTTCAGGTAATCTCATAACCATACCTAACGCTCTTCCTCTTGGTATAATTGTGGCTTTGTGTATAGGATCAGATGCTTTTTCATTTAGCGCAACAATAGCATGACCACCTTCGTGATATGCAGTAAGTTTTTTTTCTTCCTCTGTCATTACCATTGATCTTCTTTCAGCTCCCATCATCACCTTATCTTTTGCTTCTTCAATATCCGACATGGTAACAACTCTTTTATTTTTTCTAGCTGCCAATAAGGCTGACTCGTTAACTAAATTTGCTAAATCAGCTCCAGAAAAACCTGGAGTTCCTCTTGCAATAGTTCTTAATTTTACATCAGGGCCAGTACTAATTTTTTTAATATGTACTTTTAGAATTGCTTCTCTTCCAAGAATATCTGGATTTGGAACTACTACCTGTCTATCAAATCTTCCTGGTCTTAAAAGAGCAGGATCCAAAACATCTGGTCTATTTGTTGCTGCTATTAAAATAATTCCTTCATTAGTATCGAAACCATCCATCTCAACTAAAAGCTGGTTTAAAGTTTGTTCTCTTTCGTCATTTCCTCCGCCTAAGCCAGCGCCTCTACTTCTTCCAACAGCATCTATTTCATCAATAAAAATTATACATGGTGCATGTTTTTTTCCTTGTTCAAACATGTCTCTAACTCTGGACGCGCCTACTCCAACAAACATTTCAACAAAGTCTGAACCAGATATAGTAAAAAAAGGAACGTTTGCTTCGCCAGCAATTGCTTTGGCCAAAAGAGTTTTTCCTGTTCCTGGAGGACCTATCAAAAGTGCGCCTTTTGGAATTTTTCCACCAAGTTTTCTAAATTTTTTTGGATCTTTTAGGAAGTCAACAATTTCCTCTACCTCTTCTTTTGCCTCTTCAATCCCGGCAACATCATTGAATGTAACTTTTCCATGTGCTTCTGTAAGTAGTTTGGCTTTTGATTTTCCAAAACCCATAGCGCCGCCTCTTCCGCCTTGCATCTGGCGCATAAAAAATATCCAAACTCCAATTAGCAACAACATAGGAAACCATGATAAAAGGACTCCGAGTAATGAAGGCATTTTATCTTCTACAGGTGCAGCAACTATATTTACATTTTTGTCTGAAAGTTTTTCAACTAGATCAGGATAATTTGGAGAGTAAGTGCTGAATTTAGAACCATCAGACATTACTCCTGTAATATTATTTCCTTGTATTTTAACTTCTACAACTCTACCATTATCAACTTCTTCAAGAAATTTTGAAAATGCAACTTTGTTGTTGACTGAATCAACTCTGCTTGGATTTTGAAAAAGGTTAAATAGTCCAACCGACAATAGGACTATTAAACCCCACATTATAATATTTCTAAAATTCATACTTTATAAATAGTTATTTTTTAAATTTTAACAAGTGACAATAAGCAACATATAATAAAAAAAATTGTTTAAAATATGTAGTTTTTGGGTGAAAACTCAACAATTTAAATAAAATTGTTAAAATTCTCTGGATACATATAGCAGGTTCTTCTTCCTCTCAAAAATACATCCTCCAAGAGTACATTTTTTGTTACTTTTGCTTTGAAAACGATTTATCAAATTTAACACTTTTCTAGATCTAGGAGGATAATAAGATTTTGCTCTTTCTTTAACAATGCTATTAATGATTTTAAATTTTATTTCTTTTGGTTCTTTTCTAAAAATATTTAAATTTAAAATAGTCTCATTTTTATTAAATCTGACAGATTGTTTTATAGATTTCTCAACATAAAAATTTATAGCATCCTTAGTAGACGATATATTTTTTATAGATTGAATTATTTTTTCCAAATTAAGCCCTTTATTTTCAAGAATTTTTTTTAATTGTCTTATATTGGTTCTTAAAAATCTTTTATTTCTGTTGCTTGGATCCTTAAAAGTCTTACCAAAAGCTTTTTTAGCAACATGACTTAGAGTGGCTTTTTCAAATTCTAATAAAGGTCTAATTAAATTAACCCCTCCTTTAAGTTTAGTTTTCTCACTCATTGAAGAGAGACCTTCCACGCCACTACCTCTAGAAAGTCTTATTAAAAATGTCTCTATTTGATCATCTTTATGATGGCCTACAAGAAGTGATTTTGCTTTATTTTTTTTGCAAAACTTAACTAGTATATTATATCTTAAATCTCTTGCTTGCTTTTGAATATTGCTAGTAATTTTTCGTCTATTTCTTAAAATCTTTAGGTTGATGCCTTTAGACTTCAATATTTTATAAACCTGCTTAGCCTCTGAGTATGAATCTTTCCTTATACCATGATCTACAAGAACAAAAAAAAATTTATATTTTTTTTCTTTCATTAAGAAATAACTCAATACACTAAGAGCCATGCTGTCAGGACCTCCTGAAACAGCAACTACAAAGGTATTATTGCTTTTATGTTTTAAAATTACTGATTTGAATTTTGAGTATAATTCTTTGATTTGGATATCTTGGGTTAAAATTCGCTTATGCCTTTGAACATTTAAATTTTTTCTTCTCATACTCAGCTTTTTGTAGCACAGACTTGCTTGCTTTTGGATATTCTTTTTTTACTCCCAAAATCATTAAACAACCTTGCTCTTTTTCACCAAGCTGTACAAGTGTAGTTCCTAATTTTAACAAATTAATTGGAGCTTTTTTACTTTTAGGATAGTTTTGATAGCCGTCTAGATAAGCTGCTGCTGCATCTTGATAAAGTTGTCTTACTCTAAATGTTTCTCCATACCAATATTGAGCACTACCTGCTAATTTATTATCTTTATTTTTGTCAATGAATTCTTTAAGAGCAAATTCAGCTGTTTCATAATCTCCAACTTTAATAAAACTTACAGCAAAATTATATTGTTCCTTTGCAGGTTTGTTTGGTAGTAAAGATTTTGTCATTGGGGACTTTTCTGTAACAACTAGTCCTGCTGACTCAACCGACTGAGTTTGTTGTACTTGATTTATAGCATCAAGATCGCTATCGGATATTCTTCCTAAATCTTGTGCTGGCGATGTTCCTGGTAAAAGTTTTTTCTTTTTAGCAACTTTACTTGTCTCTCGCGTAGTAATAACACCTGACTCTAAATCGCTAAATCTTAATTGGTTATCTGCCTGAATCTTTGTAAGTCTTTTGGATAGTTTGTCTATTTTGAAATTTATTTCCTCGTACTTATTTGTAACTTCTCTAAATTGTTCTTCAATTTCATTTAGTCTAATTAGATGTCTTGTTAAAATATCTTCATTTAAATCATTTGGTTTAATTTTTGATGTTTTGATTTCAGAAGTTTTATAAAAAGCTTTTTCCAGGGTTTTTAAATCTTTCATAATTTGTTGGATTTGTGCGCTTGTTTCAACATCCTCTTCCTCTGCTTTAATGGTAGAGATAAAAAGAAGTGAAATAACGGCAAAACTAAAAAGCAATTTAACCAAAATTGTTTTTTTAAGAATCATTAGATAGTTTTTATTTTCACAAGATGGCAAAAAAAAGACCCCATCATTTTAACAATAAAACATGGGGTCTTTTAAATTCTTTTATTTAATTAGCTTTAACTGTAACAGATCGTCTGTTCATCGAGTATGCTAATGGACTTGATGCTGGATTTGCAGGTCTTTCTTTCCCGTAGCTAATAACTGAAATTCTTTTTCCAGAAATTCCATAAGTCATTAGATAATCCTTTGCTGCATTAGCTCTTCTTTCGCCTAACGCTAAGTTATATTCTCTAGTACCTCTTTCGTCGGCATGTCCTTCAACAGTAACAGTTATGTTTTTGTTTTTTCTTAACCATGTAGCTTGCTTTCTTAAAGTATCTCTAGCTGCAGTGGTAAGACTTGATTTGTTCGTAGCAAAGAACACTCTGTCTGGAACACCTTTTGCTAAATACTCAACTGTTTCAGTTCCAGTGTAAACATCGTTCATAGTACCAACAGATTTTTTAGCTGTTGAACATGCTGACAACACCAAAGTGCCTAACAGAACCATGAAGATATTTTTGACGTATTTATTAAATTTCATACTCTCTCCTAAATATATTTAAGTAATTGTTAATATTTCAAATTTATCTGAATCTTTCAAGTGTAAAATTGTACCTTTAAACTCTAACTAATTTACATTTTTCCATCACTTAGAAAGTAATGAGGACCAAGATGGGTCGGAAGCATCGGTTTCTGTTTTGAGTTTTCTTTCATTATACCCCGTTATATCTATAGACCACAATTTTGCAGAAAAACCTTTTCCTTTACTGTCAGTTTTTGTTTCTCTGTAAAATATTAATACCCTTCCGTTTGGCGACCAAGATGGAGCCTCCTGATAAAAATTTTCAGTAAGAAGTCGTTCACCACTTCCATCCGTTCTCATCACACCAATATAAAATCTTCCTTTTCTAACTTTTGTAAATGCTATTAAATCACCTCTTGGAGACCAAACTGGAGTTCCATATAAACCTGTTCCAAAAGTTACTCTTTTCACTCCTGTGCCATCACTTCTCATAACATAGATTTGTTGTATACCGCTTCTATCAGAATTAAAAGCGATGTATTTTCCGTCAGGTGAATAGGAAGGAGATGTATCAATCGAAGGATGGTTAGTTATTTTTTCTACAACTCTAGTATTTAAATCCATGGAATAGATATCTGAGTTTCCATCTTGAGCAAAACTCATAATAATTTTTTTTCCATCAGGAGAAAATCTTGGGGCAAATGTCATGCCTGGGAAGTTGCCAACCACTTCTTGTACACCTGTTTCTATATCAAGTAAATAAACTCTAGGCATATTTTTAAAATAAGACATGTAAGTTACCAATTGATTTGTTGGATTAAATCTAGGTGTCAAAACTAACTCGTTGCCTAATGTAAGATATTTTGTATTAAAACCATCCTGGTCCATTAAAGCCAATTTTTTAATTCTCTGCCCTTTGGGTCCCGTTTCTGAAACATATATTATTCTTGTATCAAAATAACCTGACTCTCCTGTTAGTCTTTCATAAATTTTATCAGAAATAATATGTGCAACTCTTCTCCAATTTGCAGGGGTTGTTGTAAATGAAAGAGCAAGCATTTCTTTTGAAGCTGTTGTATCCCAAAGTCTAAATTCAGCTTTTAATTGATTTTCTTTTACAAGTATATTCCCTGTTACTAAAGCCTGCGCTTTGATTAATCTCCAATCTTCGAAACGTGGTTTTAAATGTGCTATATCTGGTTTTTGTACAAACGACTCTTTCTTAAGTGGATTAAAAAGTCCTGTAGATTTAAAATTACTTTCAACTATTTTTGAAATTTCTTCTCCTAGTTTAGCTGTTTTAAATATTTCGAGTTTGTCTGATTTTGGGTCTACATATAAAGGTGAGACTGCTATGGGTAATGGATCAAGATTACCTCTAGTGATGTCAACTTTTATTAAGCCATAAGAGTTTTTAATTCCAGCAATAAAAAGTAATAAAATAAAAAATATTTTTTTCATATTTATCCTTTAAGCATCTCAGTTGGATCAAAGTTTAACTGCAATTCTTTCCATTTTTCATATCCGGTAGGTGGAACTTTTAATGGCTGACAAATTCTAACTGCTCTTAAAGCGCTTTCGGCTAATACTTTATAGAAGCTTTGTCCAGGTGTATTCATTCTTGCATGGTCTAGAATTTCAGATTTTAATATTGTTCCGTCAGGTTTTAATTTTAATTTTATTCGTACTAGTAATTGTTCATCATATGGTAAACCTAAAGGAACACTCCAACAGCCAAATATTTGAGCTCTAAGCGCATCTTCCTCTGATAAAGAAAGTCCTTTAGCAAAAGTATTCTTGACGTTGCTTTGGGTTAACTCATTACTTTTTCTTTCAGTTTCTGCCTCTTCTTCTTTAGCTTTATCTATTAAAGCTGCAATTTGATTAGGATCAAAAAGCTCTTTCTTTTCAAACTCAGAAGCTTGTCTAATCTGTGGTTTTATTTCTTCAGGATTTTGCTTCTTTTTAACCAATTCTCTTTTTTCATTTTTATCTTCTGGCATAGGAATTCTGTCAGGTTTTTCTTTTGCTCTATCAGCTGGTGGAGCTTGTTCAGAAACAACCCTTTCCTTTTCTTCTTTTTTAACTTTCTCAATAATTTTTCTAGCTTTGGGTGCGTACGGTAGGTTAGTTTTGTCTTTAATTTCTATAAATTCTACTGAAACTAATGGTGGTAAATCTATTGGTTCACGAAGCATAAATGGAAGTGTTAAAGCCGTAATGTATATTAGAAAACCATGAAAAAAAAATGAAAAAAATAATCCTCTGCTCATATGATCTCACTGTTTGTAAGGCTCTGATATCAATGCAACTTTGGAAAAACCTGCACCGGACAACCTTCCCATAACTTCTAATACCCTGCCATAATTTATTGTTTTGTCACCTCTAACATAGATTCTCGTATCAGTTCTGTTTTTTGCTATTGCCAATAATTTAGGAACTATTTTTTCAAAAGTTACTTGATGCTCTTGTATAAAAATTTCTCCCTTTGAATTTATGCTTATCGTTAAAGGTTCCTGATCGTCTGGCAAAGAGTCGGCTGCTGATTCTGGAAGATCAACTTGAACACCAACGGTTAGTAGTGGTGCGGTAACCATAAATATTATTAGGAGCACGAGCATTACGTCTACAAATGGGGTAACATTTATTTCGCTCATAGGTTCTTTTTTTGAGCGATTCATTATAAAGGCCATAAATTAAACTATTGATAAAAATCTTTTACAAAAATTATCTACTCTAGAAATATATCTTTGAGAGTCACTATTAAATTTATTGTATGCAATAACTGCAGGTATCGCTGCTAACAAACCTAGTGCAGTTGCAAAGAGAGCCTCGGCAATACCGGGAGCTACGATTGCTAAGCTTGTATTTCTTGAAATGGCTATAGACTGAAAAGAATTCATGATCCCCCATACAGTTCCGAACAAACCGATGAATGGAGCTGTTGAACCTACTGTGGCTAAATATGTAAAATTTTTTTCAATATTCTTTACTTGAGAATCTATGGAAGTTTCAACAACTCTTTCTACTCTTACACTTTGTATTGCTGATGATTTTGATCTTGTTTTAATAAGTTCTGCCATTGCAGATTTAAAAACTATTGTTAGAGGATCGTCTGTTTTACTTGGTAGATTTTTATACAGAGCTTCGGCTGATTTTGATTTCCAAAACTTATCTTCAAATAATTTTGTACTTTTATCTATTCTTTTAAAAAGTCTGTATTTATCAAAAATAAGAGCCCAAGAAAAAATTGAGCTTGCAATTAAAATTATAATTACTGATTTTACGACAAAGTCAGCTCGTAAAAAAAGTTTCCATAAAGAGAAATCGGTCGAACCACCAAGACCAACTACTTGAGTTGCAATTTCTTGTTCCATGAAAGTTAATTACGTATAGAATGTGTCATCAATTTGGCATTAAAAACTTACTTTAATGGGATTAAAGTTGGGTATCGCTAAAATATCTAGCAATTAAAATTGCATCGGCTTTGTTTGAGTCTTTTTTCTTAGATAGTTTATCAGATATATTGGGATAAATTTCTATTACCTTAGTTCTGCTAGCATCCTTATTGGTTTTAATAAGATTAAAATATTTTTTCCACTTCATAGGTCTAACAAAATAAATAGGCATTTTTAAAGCTGCACAAATTCCCTTTATTACACCAAAAGATTGACCAAAATTAAACATGCTGGTAACTCCTTGGCCAGGCATAGCTGTTACATGTTCAACAACAACTTTAACCTCGTCTTGTAATATAGCGTCAGGTGTCTTTAAATTTTCCCTTAAAACATGTTTAAAAATATTGGCAACCTCTGATCCATTAACCTGTCTTTTGTTTTTTTTTCCATCTATCATTGTGGGCATTTCATATACCTCTATGATTTTACCTTTTTTTAGGGCACATATTGCGCCACTTACACCAGGATCAATTCCAAAAATAATCATTTTATTTTAATTATTTAATCAAATTACAGTTGTGAAAAACACTTTGAATATCATCGTCTTCTTCCAACAATTCAAGCATATTATGCACGTCATCTAAATCTTCTTTGGGAATATCTATAAGGTTATAGGCTCTCCACTCTATATTTGAATATAAAAAATCTGTAGTAACTTTCTCAATTTGATTTTTTACTTTGTAAAAATCTTCTTTATTAGTAATAATTTCGTGAAAATTATTTTTACTAGAAAAATCTTTTGCTCCAGCATTTATAGCAATATCCATTATTTTATCTTCACTAATATTTTTCTTATCAATTTGTATCACGCCACAATTATAAAAAAGATGACTTGCGGAGCCTGAACTGCCTAGATTGCCTTTAAATTTTTGCAGAATAATTCTTATGCTGCCTGCGGTTCTATTTTTGTTTTCTGTTAAAGTTTCAATTATAAGAGCCAAATTTTTTGGGCCAAATCCCTCGTATCTTAGATTTTCAAAATTTTCTGTTTTATTAATTTCAGATTTGCTTATTGCTCTGTTTATATTATCTTTGGGCATATTGGCGCCTTTGGCAGATTGAATAGCAGTTCTAAGTCTGTGATTTGCATCTGGATCTTTGGACCCAAGTTTAGCGGCAACCGTGATTTCTCTTGAAATTTTTGAAAAAATCTTTGATCTAATTTTATCTTGTTTGCCTTTTTTGTGTTTAATCCCTGCCCAATGGGAATGCCCTGCCATATTATATCCTCTCCTGTAAGGAACCGCCAATAATAATTGGTTGGACTTTATTAGCCAAACCTGTTTTATCATTTGCTTCAACGATTAGTCCACAAACTGTTGCTTCACCCAATGCTGGATAATGTTTTTTTCCTAATGGATCTTTTAAAAATCTTTTTAAAGAGTTGTCCCTATTCATACCAATAACCGAATTGTAATCACCACACATTCCAAGATCTGTTTGGTAGGCAGTTCCCTTTTCCATAATTCTATGGTCTGATGTCGGTACGTGAGTGTGAGTACCAACTACCATTGTTGCTTTACCATCAAACAAATAGCCCATTGCCATTTTTTCACTAGTTATCTCTCCATGCATATCAACAATTATAAAATCGGCATCTTTTTTGAGCTTAACATTTTGTAAAAATTTTTTTGCTGCTTGAAAAACATCCTCGCTTTTTTTCATGAAAATATTTCCCATAAGATTTATTACAGCAACTTTTTTGTTATTTTTTGAATTAAAAATTCCAAAACCTTCACCTGGCGATGGTTTGATCAAGTTTTCTGGTCTTAATAATCTTTTTTCTTTACCTATAAACTCCATTGTACCTTGCTCGTCCCATATATGGTTGCCAGATGTAATAACATCAGTTCCAGCATTAAAAAGATCTTCCGTATTTTTTTTTGTTATGCCTACTCCGCTATCAGCAGCATTTTCCCCATTTACAATCACAAAATCTATTTTTTTTTCTTTTATAATTTCAGGTAATTTTTCTGTAACTGCCTTTATGCCTGACGGACCAAAAATGTCACCTAAAACTAGTATATTCATTTGTAACTTAAAATTCCTTTCTCATTTAAGATGTAGTTTAATTTAATATCAAATTTTGAAGTTGGGATTTTTTTATATTTTTGAAAAGAAAAAGCAATACCAATTGTTAAGGTTTTTTTGTTTTTTTTCAAATATTTGCTTAAAAATTTATCATAGTACCCTCCACCATAGCCTAGTCTGTTACAAAACTTGTCGTATGCCACAAGTGGAACAATTACCAAATCTGGGCGAGCAATATTGTGAATATTCAAAGGTTCAACAAAACCGTACTGATTTACCTTTAGAGGCTCAAAAGCTCTCCATTTAACGAATCTCATGGTTCGGTTAGATAAGATAATAGGAAGTGATGTAGTAATTTTTTTTTTATTTTTAAGAGTTTCAAAAAGACTAAGCGTGTCTACCTCGTAATTAGATGGATAATAAATTGATATATTCTTTTTTTTTTCCTTATTTATCAGTTTAATAATGGGTTTAAAAAACTTTTCTTTTACGGAAAAATATTTTTTTTTTCTTTTTAAGAGAAATTTCTTTCTAAGTTTTTCTTTTAAAAGCATTTACTGAATCTTAGAGCTATTTTCAGTATTCTCAATAATTTCTTCTAAGGATTTAGTGGTTTTATCAAGCATTGTCTCATAAATACTCTGGCTATCTTCAACCATTTTTTTAAATTTACTAAGCTCAGAATTAAGACCTGATATCTCTGTTTCTTTGCCTTCCTTATAGTTTATTGCCAGAGATTTCATTTCCTTGAACTTTTCAGATAAATTTTCAAAATTAGCTTTTTGAGACATTACCTTTTTTTTGAGGTCAAAGTATTCATCAATTACCTGGATTGTTGTAATTAACAACAGTTTATTTTCTCCAATATTCCCAAGCTTATCTTTCAATGAAGAATATTTTTTATCTAAAAACTTTGTAAGTTGTACTAAATCTTCTTCCTGTCCATCGTCACAAGATAGTAGATAATCTTTATTGTTAAATTTAATGTTTACGTTTGCCACTTTTCTATTTCCTCCACTAAAGACTCTGTTTCTTGGCCAAGCTCGTCTATGTCTTGATTGAATTGATCCTGAAATTTTCTGTGTTTTAAGTCTTCTTTTTCAATTTTTTCTAATTTCCTTTTTAAATCATCGTGTTGTGCGAGAAGATTGTTATATTTCATTTCGATTTCATTTTTTTCGCTTTGTAATTGATTTTTTTCTCTATAAAGTCCCTCTAAATCATCCACATTGTTTTTTGGAGACTTGCTTAAATTAATTAGTCTTTCCAAAACTATTTCAAGTTTCTTTTCTTTATTATATAAAGTTTCCATCTTGTTTTTATTTATATCATATTATTGAAATCATGAATTGAAGTCTATATAGGTAATTTATCAGTGGATCCAAAATTAAAAGATTTATCAAACGCTATAAGGTTTTTATCGATTGATGCTGTGCAAAAAGCTAACTCTGGACATCCGGGGATGCCTATGGGTATGGCAGATGTTGCTACCGTTCTATTTAAATACTACCTGCGGTTTAATCCAAAAAATCCTAGCTGGATTAATAGAGACAGATTTATTTTATCTGCGGGACATGGGTCAATGCTTTTGTATTCACTTCTTTATCTTACAGGCTATAAAAAAATTAAATTAAACGACATAAAAAATTTTAGACAATTAGATTCAATTTGTGCAGGTCATCCTGAATATGAAAAAAATTCTGGAATCGAAACAACTACTGGACCCTTAGGTCAAGGTTTAGGTAATTCGGTTGGAATGGCAATTGCTCAGGAAATATTTCAAAAAAAATTCGGCTCTAATATAATTAATAATAAAACTTATGTAATTGCTAGCGATGGTGATTTAATGGAGGGAATTAGCCATGAAACCATGAGTTTAGCTGGTCATCTAAATTTAAAAAATTTAATTGTTTTTTTTGATAATAATAAAATTTCAATAGATGGATCAACATCTTTAAGCGTTTCTGACAATTATAAAAAAAGATTTGAAGGTTATGGATGGTCCTTTCAAGAGATTAATGGTCATAATTTTAAACAAATTTCCAATGCAATTAAAAAAGCTACTAGATCAAAAAAACCATCAATAATTTCTTGTAAAACTATTATAGGATACGGCTCCCCAAATAAATCTGGAAAAGCATCGTCTCATGGTGCTCCTTTAGGAGATGATGAAATAAAATTGGTAAGAAAAAAACTTGGATGGAAACATGACCCTTTTGAAATTCCTGAAAATATAATGAATTCTTGGAGAGAAATAGGTGAAAAAGGAGAGGAACTTGAAAAAAAATGGAATGATATTTTGAATAAAAAAGATAACAAAATTAAAGAGGAATTTGAAAGATTGGACAAAGGAGAGCTTCCTATAAGTCTGGATAAAATATTGGGAGATGAAAAATTAAAGTTTTTTCAAGCAAAACCAAAAATGGCAACGAGACAATGCTCTTCTTCTGTTATAAGCGCCATATCAAATATTTTACCAGAATTAATTGGTGGATCTGCAGATCTTAGCGGATCAAATAATACCAAAACTGAAAATTCAAAGGTTATTAATTCAAAAAATTTTTCAGGAAATTATATCCATTATGGTGTTAGAGAGCATGCTATGGGAGCAGCTATGAATGGAATAGCTTTATACGGCGGACTAATTCCATTTGGTGGAACTTTTCTTATTTTTTCTGATTATCTAAAACCTTCATTGAGACTATCAGCTCTTATGAAGTTAAGAGTTATTTATATTTTTTCTCATGACTCTATTGGTTTGGGAGAAGATGGTCCAACCCATCAACCTATAGAACATTTAGAAAGTCTAAGAGCAATACCAAATTTGAATGTTTTTAGACCTGCTGACATTAATGAAACTCTTGAATGCTGGCAGATTGCTTTAAAAAGTAAAAACAATCCAAGTGCAATAGCTTTATCTAGACAAAAACTTCCTTATGTAAGTGAACACAAATCTGGAGAAAATAGATGTTCTAAAGGTGGATATATTTTAAAAAATTCTGCTGGTAGTTATCGGGATCATGATCCCGTACTAATCGCTTCAGGATCTGAGGTGGAAATTGCTTTAGAAGCACAGGAAAAACTCAAAGTTAAAAATATAGATACTAGAGTTGTCTCTGTTCCTTGTCTTGATATTTTTAAAAATCAACCTCAATCTTATCAAGACGAAGTTCTTGGATCTAGTACAATAAAAATTTCAATTGAAGCGTCTAGCCAATCTGGCTGGAAAAGTACTGTTGGACATAATGGAACGACTCTGGGGCTTACGACATTTGGAAAAAGTGCTCCTTATAAAGACATTTACAAACTTTTTAATTTAACAAGTGATGAGATTGTTAAAATAGTTGAAAGAGGCGGAAAGTAATTGGAGTCTGGTTTAAAAATTTTTTCTAACGATATTCCTGTCAATGGTAAGCGTGTTATTGTCAGGCTGGATCTTAACGTACCAATTAATAATTCAAAAATAGAGGATAGTACTAGAATTAAAATTATTGAACCTTTTATAAATAAATTAATAGAAAATAAAGCTAAAATTATTTTGCTAACACATCTTGGAAGACCAAAAGGAAGAGTGGTTTCGGAACTATCTCTGAAGCCAATATTTAATTACTTAGAAAAAAAAATGAATGTAAAAATGTATTTTTATCAAGAAAAAATTGATTCTAAAGCAATAGAAACTTCTAAGAAACTAAAACCTGGTGAAATTTTGCTTATTGAAAATATTCGTTTTTTTAAAGAAGAGGAAAGCGATGAAGAAACTTTTGCAAAAAATCTTTCAAAGCTCGGTGATATTTATATAAACGAAGCTTTTTCTTGTTCACACAGAAAACAAGCGTCGATACACAAAATAACTAAATTTATAGATAGTTATGGAGGTCCTATTTTAGAAAAAGAGATTCGATCAATTAATTTAATAATAAAAAATAAAAAAAAACCAGTAACTTGCATAATTGGGGGCTCGAAGGTATCGACTAAAATAAATATTTTATCAAGTCTATTAGAAAACGCAGACAATCTTATAATTGTAGGAGCTATGGCAAATAACTTTCTTAAATTTAAAGGTGTAAATGTCGGTGCATCTCTTATTGAAAAAGGATCAGAAAATACAGTAAAAAATATAAATACATTAGCTGAAAAAAATAAATGTAACCTTATCATTCCTATAGACTGCAACACTTCTTCTAATGTTGATGGGGATCCAGTCTATAAATCTTTAAAGGATATGGGTTCGAAAGATATGATTTTAGACATTGGTAAAAATACGATGGATTTAATAAATAAAACTATAGACAGCTCCAATACTGTATTTTGGAATGGACCAGCTGGATATTATGAGAATAAAAATTTTTCAACTGGATCTCTATCCATAGCAAAAAAAATTGCTGAAAACACAAAATCAAAGTCCTTAATATCAATTGTCGGTGGTGGAGATACTGTTGCTGCAATTAAAAATACTGGATTAGAAAACGTTTTTACACATTTATCAACAGCTGGTGGTGCATTCTTAGAATCTCTTGAAGGTAAGGAGCTGCCTGGTATAAAAGTATTAAAAAAGAATTAGGATTTATGAGTATAGAAGAAATAGCAAAACAAATGGTGGTTAAAGGTAAGGGAATACTTGCTGCCGATGAAAGTACTGGCACAATGGAAAAAAGATTAAAAAGTGTCAATGTTGAATGTACTGAAAAAAACAGACTTCATTTTAGAGAAACTTTGTTTTCATCCGGTTCAATGAAAACCTGCATAAGTGGCGTGATATTGTTTGATGAAACTCTAAGACAAACTTCAAGTAGCGGGATATCTATTCCAGAATTAATAAAAAAAAGTGGGTCCATTCCTGGAATTAAAGTTGACAAAGGAGCGAAACTTTTAGCTGGATCAGACAAAGAAAAAGTCACAGAAGGTTTGGATGGTTTAAGAGAAAGAATGGAAGAGTACTACAAGTTGGGGGCAAAATTTGCTAAATGGCGTGCTGTCTATTCAATTGGTTCTAAACACCCAAGTGAACAATGTATAAAATCTAATGCACACGCTTTAGCAAGATATGCTGCATTAGTACAAGAAGCAAAAATGGTTCCAATAGTAGAACCTGAAGTTTTAATGGATGGAGACCATACGATTGATAAATGCTATGACGTTACCAGTAGAGTTTTAGAAGAATGTTATAAAGAGCTTGCAATTCACAATGTTAATCTTAGAGGTACTGTTCTTAAGCCAAACATGGTACTTCCAGGTGCAAATTGCAAACAAAAAGCTACCGCAGAAGAGATAGCTAAGAAAACATTAGAATGTCTTAAAAAAAATATGCCAAAGGAAGTTCCTGGAGTTGCTTTTCTCTCTGGCGGTCAAAGTGAAGTAGAAGCAACAAAAAACTTGAATGCTATTAATAAAATTAACGATACTTCTTTTCATTTTACATTCTCTTACGGTAGAGCTTTACAGCAGTCAGCTTTGAAAACTTGGGCAAAATCAATGCAAGATACGAATAAGATCCAAAAAGTTTTTGATCATAGAGCTAAAATGAATGGCGCCTCTACAGAAGCTAAATGGAATGAAAAGCTTGAGCAAAGTTTTGCAGCTTAAAATTGAGAAGATTTTTATATCTAATATCGCCTAACACAATTAAACAAAACTTCTATCAAGATTTAGAAGAAGTTCTTTCTTCAAGAAAAGTAGAATACTTTCAATTAAGACTAAAAAGATATTCAAATTCAAAACTACTTAAAATTGCAAGAAAAGTTAAAGCTATTACAAAAAAATATAAGGTTAAGCTGATAATTAATGATTCTGCTATATTGGCAAAAAAAATTAATGCAGACGGATGTCATCTAGGTCAATCTGATGGATCGATAAAAAATGCAAGAAATTTATT
Organism: uncultured Pelagibacteraceae bacterium; assembly: GCA_902591045.1. GTDB lineage: Bacteria > Pseudomonadota > Alphaproteobacteria > Pelagibacterales > Pelagibacteraceae > Anoxypelagibacter. The sequence continues at coordinate 61,480 of CACIZC010000003.1, forward strand.
AAAGAAAAATAAAATCATTGGGATAACATGCCATGGTTCAAAAAAATTAATTTTAAATGCTATAAAAGAAAAGCCTAATTATATAGCCCTGGGATCATTTTTTAAATCCAATTTAAAACCTCGAGCAAAAAAAGCTCAAAAAAATTTAGTAAAGTGGTCTAAACAAAGAACCAGTTTGCCTATTGTTGCTATTGGTGGAATTAATAATAGAAACTACAAAAGTTTAATGAAATTTGGAGTAAATTATCTTGCAATATCAAGTTATATTTGGAATAACCCACGCTTAAAACCAAAAAAAGCTATTGGAAAATTTAATTAAAATGAAAATACAAGGAAATGAAATCAAACCTGGAATGATCATTGAACTTAATAATGATCACTGGACGGTTCTTAAAGCACAACATGTTAAACCTGGTAAAGGTGGTGCTTTTAATCAGGTGGAACTAAAAAGTCTTACAAAAGGAACAAAACTTAATCAAAGATTTAGGTCTAGTGAAAATGTTGAACGAGCCCAACTTGAAGAAAAGGAGTTTAATTTTTTATATTCTGATGATAGTGGATGTTTTTTCATGGAGCCTGAAAGCTTTGAACAAATTTCTCTTAAAAAAGAATTATTGGGAGAAAAGCTAAATCTTTTAAGTGAAAACCTGAAGGTAACAATATCTTTTCTCGATGAAAAACCTCTTACTATTGAACTACCTAATAATATTGAATGCACAATTGAAACTACAGAAGGTATTGTTAAAGGACAAACTGCGGCCTCGTCATACAAGCCTGCTAAACTAAATAATGGAATAGATTTAATGGTTCCTCCTTTTATAGAAGAAGGAGATAAAATTATTTTAGATAGCAGAACTTTAGAATACGTTAAAAAAATAAACTAATGAAAATAAATTCGCCACAACTGAATGTAATGAACAGAGCGTGCATGAAGGCCTCCAAAGTTCTAATCAGAGACTTTGGAGAAATTGAAAAACTACAAATTTCAGAAAAAGGTCCTGGAGATTTTGTTACAGCTTCAGATAAAAAAGTAGAAAAAATCATAATTCAAGAATTATCAAAATCAGAATATTCAATTCTTAGTGAAGAAGCTGGTGTAATCGAGGGTAAAAATAAGGAAAAAAGATGGATCATTGATCCGATAGATGGAACCTTTAATTTTTTAAATGGCTTGCCTCATTTTGCGATATCAATTGGATATGAGGAAAATGGAGAAATAATTTCAGGAATTATATTTGATCCTATAAAGAATGAAATGTTCTTTGCTAATAAGGGTGAAGGTGCCTATCTTAACAATACAAGAATTAGGGTTTCAAAAAAATCTGATTTTAAAAATACTTGTTTAGTTACAGGGGGACCTAATTATTTCGATAAAAAAAAAGATTTTGTATTTAAAGAATATCAAAAAATTTCTGAAGAGGTAATATCACCAATTAAAAAATCAGGAAGTGCGGCATTAGATCTAGCATACGTTGCTGCAGGTAGATTTGACGGTTACTGGCAAAGAGGATTAAATTATTGGGATGTTGCTGCAGGAATTATTTTGGTTAAGGAGTCAGGTGGATTTATAAAAAATCTTAGAGGAGACACTTTCATTGATGATAAATTAGATATTGTAGCCACAAATTCAAGAATTTACGAAAAATTAAGTAATTTACTATAAAAATTTATTGAGCAATTAAAGATATTCCTATAAAAGTCTTCAGATGAAAAAAAAAATTCACCCAAATTACCACAAAATCAAGGTAGTTATGACAGATGGTTCAAATTTTGAAACTATGTCAACTTGGGGTAAGGAAGGTGATACTTTAAAACTTGATATTGATCCAAAATCTCACTCTGCTTGGACCGGTGGTGCTCAGAAAGTTTTGGATAAAGGAAGAGTAAGCAAATATAACAAAAAATTTAGTAACCTGAGAAAACAAAAAAATTAAAATTATGTCAAACGCACCCTTTATGCCAAAAGCAACGGCTGTTTGGCTTGTAGAAAACACTACGTTAAGTTTTAAACAAATTGCAAATTTTTGTAATCTACATGAATTAGAGGTCAAAGGTATTGCTGATGGCGATGTTGCAAAAGGAATTAAAGCTTATAATCCTATTTTAGCAGGTCAATTAACTAGAGAAGAAATTGATGTATGCTCAAAAGATCATAATAAAATACTAAAATTAACCAAAAAAAATGAAGAAGTTGTAGTATCTAAGGAAAGAAAAAAAGTTAAGTATACTCCTTTATCTAAAAGAAAAGATAGACCTGACTCAATACTATGGTTAATAAAAAATTTTTCTAAACTTTCTGATGGGCAAATAGCAAAATTAGTGGGGAGCACTAAAGGAACCGTTGCTCTTATAAGAAATAGAAGTTTTTGGAACTTTTCTAATTTAGTTGCTAAAGATCCTGTTATACTGGGTCTTTGTAGTCAACTACAATTTGAAAAGGCAGTGGAAAAAGCTGACAGAAGAATTAAAAGAGAGAAAAAATTAAAAGAAAAGGAACAGAAGTTAAAGGAAAAAGAAGAAACAACAGAGAAAACAGATGAAGTCAATTAAAGAACCCACTGTAGGTATAATAATGGGTAGTAAATCCGACTGGGAAGTAATGAAAAATACTTGTGATACCTTTAAAATTTTTAAGATAAAGTTTGACGTAAGAGTAATATCTGCACACAGAACACCTAAAAGATTAGAAAAATTTATTTCTGAGGCTGAAAAAAAAAATTACGAAGTAATTATTGCAGCTGCTGGTGGAGCAGCACATTTAGCAGGTGTAACAGCTGCTTTAACAACTATACCTGTTCTAGGTGTACCAATGCCTAGTGTAACAGATGGTATAGACAGCCTTCTATCGACTGTACAAATGCCAGCCGGTGTTCCAGTAGCAACTTTGGCCATTGGGAAGGCAGGAGCCAAAAATTCAGCACTATTTGCTGTTGCCATTTTAAGTCTTAAATATCCAAAAATTAGACAAAAACTAAAAAAATATAGATCCGAATTCGAAAGCAAAATTCCAAAAAGACCTTATTAAAACATTTATAGACAATTCCTTTTCTTCATGTTAACTACCGCAATAAAATCAAGGAGGATTTATTAAAATAGACGTAAAAGATAACAACGTAGAACAGGCAATTAGAGTTCTTAAAAGAAGGCTTCAAAAAGAAGGTTTTTTTAAAATTATGAAAATGAGAAGCAATTATGAGAAACCGTCTGAAAAAAAAAAGAGAATTAAACTTGAAAACATAAAAAGAGTTAAAAAATTCCAACGTCTAAAAAATAGAATCTAGTTTTAAATAAATAATAAACAGGAGTGAGTATGCCTTCAGGAAAGGTAAAGTGGTTTAATGCTAAGAAAGGATATGGCTTCATAACTGATGACGAAAGTGAAAAAGATGTTTTTTTACATGTTTCTGCTCTCGAAGAGTCTAAGTTAAGAGTTCTTAAAGAGAATCAAAAAATTCAATTTGAAATAAAAGAAGAAAAAGGTAAGTTAAAAGCTGTTAATTTAAAACGAACTTAAAATTATCGCGGGGTGGAGCAGTCTGGTAGCTCGTCAGGCTCATAACCTGAAGGTCGTAGGTTCAAATCCTACCCCCGCAACCAACAATACCAACACTTTTTTATTTTAAGATACGTAAAGAAAGTTTTCCTGACACACGCCTGACACAAAGTGAGGTGAATTATTTATGTTCGCTGTAAAAAGCTTTCCTGTTTTCTGCTTGCGCAATCATCTGTTTAATTTTTGCAACTGTCATCCAACATTCTAGAAATACTGTTCCTCCTGTGATCAATGTTCCAAGATCACGATTAGACATGTCTCTATAATTAGGTGGTAAGAAGTTTATGTTGTTGGATTTTGCAAATGTTTTAAGTGTTGAAGATTTAACACCGAAAAAAATATTCTGCGCCTTTTCTGCTGGTAAAAGAGCCACAGCAACACCAACGACATTTCCTTTTTGATTTATTATTGGTCCACCGCTGTTACCTTCGTTGATAGTTGCATCTGTTTGAAAGTTTGAATAATTGTCTCCAAATCCAGCAAGAGCAGTTACACTTCCTTTGTGCGTTTTAATTGCAGCGCTAACTTTTTTTCCAAGTGGAAACCCTGCAACAATTACATTTTCTAATAAAGAAACATCTTCATTAGACACTGAAAAAACTTTGTTTGGACTCATGTTAGCTTTGATAATTGCAAGATCATTTTTCTTATCTGTTGCAATAATATCTGCTGGTATTTCTTTTCCTTTGATATTGGCTTTTACTGCATTGCATCCCTCTATAACGTGATGATTGGTAACCATATGACCATCTTTTGTTACAAAGAACCCTGTGCCTGATGCTGCAGCAAGTATTTTATCGTCGTCAGGAATTTTTTTAGGTTTTTTATTGTCTGTCTCAACATTTTTTTTATTTGGATTTTTAAAATCTTTATACCATTCAACAGAACCTTCCCACATAGACCTTTGCCATCCCTCCGAAGTATCTGCTATCCAATCTACCAAACATCCATCTGGATCCGCTTTTGCATAAAAACTCTTTCTCTTGCAAAGATTCATGGAATCAATCATTACTGTACCTAAATGTTTTCCTTTAACTTTGTATAGTTTAGCTGCAGGATCTGATATATGTCTTGCTGCAGATATAGGATCAGCATAAGCATTCCCGCTCAACAACAAACCCAGAACCACGATCGCTAAGACTTTTTTCATTGACACAATTTTCTCACTTTTTTTCTGCGATGTCTACTGACACATCCCTGACACAACGTTAAGTAAATCTGAAAATTTTATCTAGCTTTTTTGATGTGTTATGTTAATTTTATGGGCAGAAAGGTACATGCGTCAGGCTCATAACCTGAAGGTCGTAGGTTCAAATCCTACCCCCGCAACCAAATTTAAAACAACTATGACTACATTGGCAGAAAAATTAGCGAATGCATGGACAAAAAAAGATTTAATAGATGTTAAATCTGAAGATTTTCCAAAAAACAGAAAAGACTCACATTTGATACAAGAACAATTTCATAAAGTTCTAAAGAAAAAAACTGTAGGCTGGAAAATAGGTATGGTGACTAAGAATTTACAAGATGGTGCAAAAGTTGATGGACCTATGATTGGAAGAATTATAGATGAAACTGTTTTAATTAACCCACTAAAAATTCAGTATAGTAAAGTACCTCACTGTATTTTGGAATGTGAGTTTGCTTTAAAATTTTCAGAAGATACTAAAATGGTTCCGGGTGCCGAAAACAAAAAGGGTAATTATGAAATCTACATTTCTTTAGAATTAGTCTCGACACGTATTAATCCTAATTCTAAAAAAAATTTAAATAGTCTAGAACTAATGTTTTTAGGTGTTGCAGATAATGGTGGGGCCGGAGCTATTGTTATTGGAGATAAAATTCAAAATCTTAATAGTGTTAACTTAAATTTAGTAGAGGTTGAGGTTGATTTGAATGGCAAAATAACTGGTGCTTGGGAAAAAAGAGCTCATCCAACTGAGGCTATTAAATGTATTATCAATGAATTTAAAGATAATCCTGTCATTTTTAAAAAGGGAGACTGGTTTATGACTGGATCAATAATTCAGCCGATTAAGATAAATAAAGGTGATAAAATTAAAGTTAATTTTAAGACTTTAGGAAAAATAAACTTAGACTTTATTTAAATTTTAAATCTCGATTTTTTGCTATCTTGTAGAAAAGCCTTGACTGTATCTTTAGTTAGTTGATCAAACGATTTTCCGAAATTAGAAACTTTTTCAATCACCTTTGGTGGCATAGTAATAATTTGACATTCAATTTGCTTGGCCTGTATGTAATTATAAGGCTCTCTTGTGCTAGCCCACAGAATTTCAACTTTAGTTTTTCTTTTTGTCATTTGAACTGCTTTTTTAACAATTGGAACAGGATCTTTACCCACATCAGCCATTCGACCTGAAAAAATTGAAATTATAGATTTGGTTTTATTATCAAGACATCTATTAATTTTCTTCACCTGAGCAACTGTATAAACCGCTGTAATATTAAGCTTAATTTTCTTTTTATTTAATTTATTTATTAATTGTCCGGTAAACTTTCCTTTGCTGTTAATCACTGGAATTTTAACATAAATATTTTTTCCCCAAGAGTTTATTTTTAAAGCTTGTTTTTCCATTTCAGCAAAATTGTCTGCGAAGACTTCTAACGAAATTGGTTTTTTTCTACAAATTTTTAAAAGAAGTTTTGAATATTTTTCATAACTCTTTGCTCCTGCTTTTCGCATTAAACTTGGATTTGTGGTGAAACCGTCAACAATTGATTTTTTATTAAACTCTTTTATTGTTTTGCTATCGGCAATATCACAAAATATTTTTGTTTTAGGCATATCTAAATATTTTTCACAATATCTTCTGTCATTTTTTTTGCATCAGCAAATAACATAAGAGTATTATCTCTATAAAAAAGTTCATTATCAACCCCTGCATACCCTGGTGACAAACTTCTTTTAACGAATAAAACCGATTTACATTTTTCTACATCTAAAACTGGCATTCCATAAATAGGGCTTTGAGGGTCAGTTTTAGCTACAGGATTTGTTACATCGTTGGCGCCTATTACAAATGCAACATCGGTATTTGCAAAATCATTATTAATGTCATCTAATTCAAAGACTTCATCATAAGGAACGTTTGCCTCGGCTAATAAAACATTCATGTGTCCAGGCATTCTTCCAGCTACAGGATGTACTGCATAGGAAACTTTAATGTCGTTTTTCTTCAAAGCGTCAACCATTTCTCTCAATGCATGCTGTGCTTGTGCAACAGCCATACCATATCCAGGAACTATAATTACTGATGAAGCATTTTTAAGTAGGAAAGCTGCATCTTCGGCGTTACCGCTCTTAACTGGTTTTTGATCTTTTTTCTTTTCTTTGCCAATGGTCGAATCTCCTCCAAATCCACCCAAGATAACACTGAAGAAAGATCTATTCATACCTTTACACATTATGTATGACAATATTGCTCCCGAAGACCCAACTAAAGCCCCTGTTATAATTAACGCAGTGTTTTCTAAAGTAAATCCAATTCCAGCGGCTGCCCAACCTGAATATGAATTCAGCATCGAAATAACTACAGGCATATCTGCGCCACCAATTGGAATAATTAATAAAACTCCAATTAAGAAGGATATTCCAATCATTCTCCAAAAAAAACTTTCTGACTGTGTTGTGCACAGAAAATAAATTAATACGATGATGGATATACCTAATATTAAGTTGAGAAAATGCTGTCCCTTAAAAGTGATTGGTGAACCTGACATTATTCCCCGAAGTTTCAAGAAAGCTATTATTGATCCTGAAAAAGTAATTGCTCCTATTGCAGCACCAATTGACATTTCAATCAAACTAGCAAGTTTAATATCCCCTGGTGAACCAAGGTTAAAAGCTTGTGGATTTAAAAAAGCTGATATAGCTACAAAAACTGCGGCGAGACCTACAAGGCTGTGAAAACCAGCTACTAACTCTGGCATTGCTGTCATTGGTATTTTAAATGCAATAAAAGCACCTATAGCTCCTCCAATGACTAAAAATAATAATACATAATTCATTGCAGCTGAAAAATTACCAACTGTTAAAAATGTAACGGCAATAGCAATTATCATTCCTAAAATTCCAAAGAAATTTCCCTGTCTGGATGTTTCCGGAGAAGATAAACCTCTTAGTGCAAGAATAAAAAGTATTCCTGAAATTAAATAAAATATTGCTGATAAATTAGCTGATATCATTTTTTATCTTTTTTCTTTTTTTTGTACATTTGAAGCATTCTTTGAGTAACTAAAAATCCCCCAAATATATTAACAGCAGCCAAGACAATTGCTAAAAAACCAAAAATATTTGATATTTCAAAGATATTGTTTGATGAGCTCGCTAGCGCTGCAATTATAGCGCCAACAATAATTACTGAAGATATTGCATTAGTTACTGACATTAAGGGAGTATGCAAAGATGGGGTGACACTCCAAACAACATAATATCCAACAAATATTGCTAAAATAAAAATGCTAAACCTAAATATAAATGGATCAATTTCCATATTAATTATTTTCCTTTATTAAAGTATTTTTGATAATTTCGTCTTCCATATTAATAATAAATTGTTTTTTTTCTTTGCTGTATAGATTTCTAACAAAGCTAAATATATTTTTAGCATATAGATTTGATGCAGTAAGAGGTAATTTGTTCATAACGTTTCCTATTCCAATTATTTTAACCCCTTTTTTAACCACTATTTTATCTGTTTCAGAGTAAGCTGCGTTCCCTCCTTGTGTTACAGCTAGATCAAAAATAACTGAACCTGACTTCATATTATCAATCATTTTTTCACTAATGATTCTAGGTGCAGGCTTTCCAGGGATTAGTGCCGTACAAATAATAATGTCACTCTTCAAAGCAGCATTTTCTAACATTTGTTCCTGTTTCCTTTTAAAGTCTTCTCCAGCTTCCTTGGCATAACCACCTTTTGTTTCTAAATTTTCTGAACCTTCAACTGTTAAAAACTTTCCTCCTAAACTTTCAACTTGTTCCTTGGCTGACATTCTAACATCGGTTGCTGAAACTATTGCGCCTAATCTCTTAGCAGTTGCGATAGCTTGTAAGCCTGCAACACCTGCCCCAACCACCAATACTTTAGCTGCGGGAATAGTCCCTGCAGCAGTCATCATCATTGGTACTGCTTTTTCAAATTCATAGATCGACTCTATAACCGCTCTATATCCCGCAAGGTTTGCTTGGGATGAAAGAACATCCATAGATTGTGCTCTTGTTATTCTTGGTAAAAAATTTAAGGCAAAAATATTAATTTTACTTTTTAAATAAAAACTTTGGTGAAAGTTTTTGTCTTTTTCATAATTATAATTAGATACAATTAAGTTTGAATTTTCTTTAATATTTTTAAACTCTTCTTCGTTAGGTAAGTTTACTTTACATACCAAATTTGATCTGGATAATATATCTTTTGGATCATTTAAAATTTCAACGCCTTTATCTTTATATTCTTTATCACTAAAACCGAGGCTTTCTCCGTATCCTTTTTCCAAAAAAATATTTAACCCTAAGTCTTTTAGACTTTTTGAAGTATCAGGCGTAATAGATATTCTTTTTTCTGGATTTTTTTCTTTTGTTGACCCTACGTTCATTAAAAAATTTAGCCTTGCCGAGCTTTAAATTTAGGTTTTTTTTTATTTATCACATAAACCTTTCCTCTTCTTTTTACCAATTTGGAATCAAGGTCTCTTTTTTTTAATGATTTTAACGAACTAGCTATTCTCATAATAAATTTTTTAAGCCTGGCAACGTCCTACTCTCCCATATCTTAAGACAAAGTACCATCGGCGCTGAAGGGCTTGACTTCCGAGTTCGGAATGGGATCGGGTATGACCCCTTCGCAATAATCACCAGGCAAAACTTTATATTATTTTTTCCTGATGTTGTAAACAGCATTTAATGACATTATAAGTAAAAAATAATGAACAAAACTTTAAAAACAGCAATTATTGGTTATGGTGTTGTAGGAAAAAAAAGGAAATTATTTATAGAACAAAATAAAAGTTATAATCTTCTTTATGTTGCTGATACAAAGTTTAAAAAGACAATTAAAAGCAAGTCCATAATATTCTTTAAAAATTATAAAAATATACTTAAAAAAGATATTGATGTTGTATTTATTACATTACCCACTTACCTTGCGGCAACAGTAACGCTAAAATTTATCAAAAAAGGGGTTCATGTATTCTGCGAAAAACCACCTGCAAAAAGTGTTGCTGAAATAAACAAAGTTTTTTTAGCTTCCAAAAAAAAACGGAATTTGAAAATAAAATATGGCTTTAATCATAGATATCACTCATCAGTAAAACTGGCTAAGCAAATTATTAAAAGCAAAAAATACGGTGAAATATTAAATCTAAGATGTTTGTACGGTAAAAGCAGAATCATAACTCCGTATGATAATAGATTTACGGGCACTAAAGACGACTGGAGATCTAGAAGAAAATTGTCTGGTGGTGGTATTTTGTTGGATCAAGGTATTCACCTTTTAGATTTACTAAGATTTTTTAATGGCGACTTCCATGAATACAAAAGCTTTATTTCTAATAAATTTTGGAATTATGATATCGAAGACAATGCTTTTGCCCTTATGAGAGATAAAAAAGGTGTTATTGCATCTATTCATTCAACAGCGACTCAGTGGACGCACAAATTTAGAATAGAAATTGCCCTAAGATATGCTTTGATTGAACTTAAAGGTATACTCTCAAGAACAAAAAGCTACGGAAAAGAGTCGCTAAGAATTACGGAAAGATTACCAAAATCTATTCGAGGTTCCAAAATCAAAAAAGAATATTATTATAATAAAGATAATTCTTGGAAAGAAGAAATAGATGAATTCGCGAACATCATTAAAAAAAATATTCCAGTTAAAACTGGAAATATTTACGATGCTGTTATGGTAATGAAAATGGTTGAAAAAATTTACAAAGCTGACAAAAGAAATTTAAAGTAATTAATGCATTTCGTCGGCAACACTTTTGTTGTTATCTAAATCTTGAAAAGCTTCTATACCACCATGAGGATCTGCGTCTGGCTTAGGCATAAACTTTTCTAAAAATTCTTTTTTTAATTCATTAAAAATTTTAATTCCCTCTTTATCAGTTTGCTCTGCTCTTTCGATTTCCTTCCATCTATTTTTTGGAAATTTTATGTACATAGAAAAACATTTTTTTACCGCTTCTATCTCATGTCGAGGATAATAAGGCATGTCCAATATCGATTCCCCTGTAATACACTTGGTAATTTTATCAGGTGTTATTAAACCTAAGTCTTCACACATTTTACGAAGTGGAGTACCGTGAAAAGGCATAAATGCATTTATGGTTGCGTTGTCTGCGTTTAATTCTCTATTGAGTTCAATAGTATCAAATGCAAGTTTTCTAGTTTCGGTAGGAAATCCTGTAATGTTATTACAACTAAAAGAGATGCCATACTTGTGTGGAATTTTTAGTTTTGCAATTATATCTTTGTTCTTCCATCTTCTATCAAGAATTTTTTTTCTAAACTCCTCATTACCATGCTCTATTCCAAAAGATATTCTATGCAAACCAACTTCTGCTAATTTTTTCATATTATAATCAGTTACTGTCTCGGGTCTAGTTTGCATCCAAAAAGGTAATTTTATATCAGAGTACATTTCGCAGAATTCATCAAATTCCTTTGCGTTCATTGCTAAAAATGTATCTGCCCAAAAATAATTATATTCAACTCCGTGATTTTCCTTAAAATATTTAAGCTCTTTATAAACTAAATCCATGGATTTTTTTCTGAAATAACCTCCTTTGGTATTTTTTTTATAGAGGTTCATTTGATCTGGTGAATTACAAAAAGTACATGTATATGGACATCCTCTTATTGTTTCAACTGGGAACATTTTATAGACTTTTCCCATCATGGGTCGATAAAGTCTGTTCTCTTCGAATATACTAATATCAATTTTTGGAGAACTATTTATATCTACTGGTTTTGAAATCGAATTTTTTCTTATGACCTTTCCATCTTTTTTAACCCAAAGATTTGTTACATTTAAATAATCTTCTTTCTTTTCAATTTTTTCACATAAATCAATTAGAGCATTCTCACCTTCACCGACGCAAACTAGATCAACTAATTCTTCTTTGGAGCAGATTTCTGGAGCAAATGTAGGGAATACACCTCCAACAACAACTGGAACATCATTTTTAACTTTATATTCTTTTGCTTGTTTTAATATTTTTACACCAAGTTCCCACATGTCCTCTGTGGAAGACATGGCTATTAAATCTGGTTTAAAATCATTTAATTGTTTTTTTAAATCTTCTTTCCAATCTGTATTTTTAATTCTTATGTCTCTTGAGCCCATGCTAAAAGGAACAACATTTAGTCTGTCCATTTTTGCTCCATCAGCATCAATACCAAAATCAACTGCATAATAAGTAGTGTCAAATACCTGGATTTGATTTCCTTTTGATTTTAGTAAAGAAGAAAAGATAGCTATCGCAGGCGGAAGCATGTTCATGCCGTAAGTATTTGGATAAATAAATAAAACCTTAATTCCCATAAATTTATATATTATAATTAATTTTCTATTGTTACCTCATGTAGGAAAAAACTACAATATTTAGCTGAAATAGATTGTAATTCTTCACAATCATACTGTGGTGGGCGTGATAAGAATCGAACTTATGGCCTCTACGATGTCAACGTAGCGTTCTACCATTGAACTACACGCCCAATTTCAAATTGTTTTTTTTTAACAATTATTTGATATAACATACTATCTTCATGCAAAAAATACTAATTGTCTCATCTAAAGGTTTATCATCAAAAAAGTTTGATGGTGGAGAAAAAAGAATTTTTGACATTGCAAGATTTTTGTCTAAAAAAAATAAAATAGATTTTGTATGTGCTGGTAATGATCAAATAAAAAAAAGTGGTGACTTAAGTTTTCTTAATGAAATTAGAGTTTTCAAAATTAATTTTATTAATAGAATTTTAAATACATTAATTTCTGTTTTAAATTTAAAACCTGCTCAACTTGGATTCTTTTTTTCCAAAGACATGAAGAGCTTCGTTTTAGAAAATCATAATCATTATGACACAATCATTTTCCATTTAATAAGGTCAGCACAATATCTTCCTGATGACTATACAGGAAAAAAAATTTTGGAAATGACAGATCTTGGGTCATACAATTATGAAATGACAATCAATGAATTATCGTTGTTAAATCCAATGAAATATATTTACTTTCTGGAAAACATTTTATTAAAAAAGTATGAAAAAGAAGTTTCAAACCTTTTCGATAAGGTTGTTTTTATATCAAAAAAAGAATTTTTTTTAGCAAAAAAAATATTAAATAAAAATAAAATTGTATGCATAGGAAACATGTATGAAGTTAAAAAAAAAGTTTTCAAATTCAAATCAAATAATTACAAAATATTGTTTGTTGGTAATATTGGTTATTTTCCAAACAAAATTGCTTGTTACAATTTTTCAAAAAATATTTTACCTAAATTGAATTCTAAATTACCTAAAGCTGAATTTAATATTGTTGGAAAAATAAATTTTATAGACAAATTTTTTATGAGTTTTTTCGAAAATGTTAAAGTTCATGGTCCTGTTGACAAACTTGATAATATTGTAAAAAATAGTATTTGTGGCATATGTAATCTGAAAAATTCAACAGGGGTTCAAAATAAGATATTCACCTACATGAGTTATGCGTTGCCAGCTGTTGTTAATAAAAAATCTGATCCTAAAAACTTAATTGGAAATAAAGATATAATACTTTACAAAAATGACGATCAATTAATTAAATACATTTCTTTTTTGGCAAAAAATAAAAAACTATCGAATAAAATATCAAAAAATGGTTTTAATGTTTTAAAAAATAAGTTTAAATTATCTAGGGCTTATGCTAACTACTATAAGATTGTGTAAAGTATATTAAATGCAATTAAAAAAAATTTCCAACTTAAATCATAAATATTTAAATTATTTAGTTTTTTTATTTCCTTTATCTTTTGTTTTTGGAAACTTATTTATAAATTTAGAAATTGTTTTAATTTCTATATTAGGATTATTTCTTTACAAAAAAGATATATTCGATCTTAAAAATAATTTAACTTTAAAAATATTAATTTTATTTTTTGTGGCAATCATTTTATCTACGCTAATAAATTTAAATGAAAATTTTCTTAAATCTATTTTATTTTCTAGATACTTAATTTTTGCAATGGTGTTGAGTTGTGCGGTTAAAAAAAATCACATTAACTTTAAAACTTTATTTCTATCCTGTTTAATTCTAACAGCAATCATTTCTTTTGATGTTGTCTTCCAATATATTGTTGGAAAAAATATTTTAGGCTTTCCGTCATCAACCTTTCATAACTCAAGTATATTTGGAAATGAACTTATCAGTGGAGGTTACATTCAAAAATTTGGAATTATGGGTATTTTTTTTGCTGCAATATTTTTTCTTAAAGAAAAAAACATAAAATCCTCAACCGGTTTTGTTTTGATTTCGTCTTTAATAATTTCCGGTGTAATGCTTTCGGGAAATAGAATGTCTTTATTATTGATGTTAGTTTTTCTCGTGTTAGCAATAATATTAATCAAAGAATTAAGATATCACCTTATTGCTACTTTATTAATAATCTCTTCAGTTTTTTATACTGTTTTGAATACAAACGAAAATTATAAAATGCACTATGGAAGTTTTTATGGAAATGGTTTGGCTGTATTTGGATATGTAAAAGATGAACTTTTAAGAGGTCCTTATCCCGAGCTTGAAGAAAAAATTAAAATGTTCGATGTTGAAAAAGATAGGAAAGAGTTTGAAAAAAAATTTTATTCTTTAAAATATAGAGGGGAGTTTTTAGGAGAAAATTATGAGTTGATACCCTTTGGAAGTGGGCACTCGATAATTTTTATTACTGCAATAGACACTTGGTTAGACAAACCAATAATTGGAAATGGAATAAAATCTTTCAGAATAACTTGTTTGCATAAATCACATCTTCCCAATCGTACGTGCCAAAGTCATCCACATAATTATTATTTAGATCTATTAAATGATGGTGGTTTGATAGGAACATTTTTAATGATGGTTGTAATAATTTATCTTACTATTAAAAAATTTTGGGATCATGTTCGTTTAAAAATAAGATATACAGATAATTTGATTTTTTATGGAATATATCTTACTTTTTTTTTAGAAATGTTTCCAATAAGAAGCTCGGGAAGTTTTTTTTCAACTTATAGTGCTGCATTTATTTTCTTTCTAATTGGTTTGTTTCTTAATATTAATTTAATACTAAAAAAAATTAATTCCTAAAAATCTTATTTAATTGTTTTTCAAAATCTGATCTGGTTGGAAGATTATTTTTTCCCATATCATCAAAAATTGAAGAATAATTAGAAATTATTTTATTTATCAATATAAGTAGATTTTCAGGATCTCGGTTTGATATAAATACACCTTTATAATTTTTTTTTACATGTTCAATTTCATTAAAAATGATAACAGGTCTTCTTCTTGCCAGGCTTTCAATTAGAACTTGGGGATACCCCTCTGTATAAGATGGCAGAATAAGTATGGCATGTTCATCATATTTTTTAATTAAATCTTCTTTTTCTGAAATAGACCTTAAAAAACTTATATTATTACTAAAATTATTTATTTTTTTTCCTTTTCCAATAATAGTGAGAGAGAGAGATTTTTTATCATAAATTTTTTTGAATATTTCTATTAATGAAAAAATTCCTTTTTCAATTTTAACTCGACCAATATATAAAAGTTTAATTTTATCAAATTTAGGATAAGAAGTATTCTCAAACCATTTATTGTCTAGTTGAGACGGTGTAACTAAATGATAGTGCTTTTTTTTAATAATTGTCTTATTTACAGCAATAACCTCAGAAAAGCTCATCATTATTAACTCTAATATTTTAAATATAAATGACGCTGGCTTACCAAGAATTTGTGTTGTTTCTTTTTTAACATCGCTTCTAAGATAAAGAAAAATTTTTCTTCTAAACAAAAATAAAATAATAAAAGATAGAAAAGTATATGGTGTAACTGAGACTATCAAATAGTCTGATTTATTTTTAAATATAGATCTTAAAACGCTCCTTAAAAATAAAAAAATGTTTGAAGAGAGAGATACATTTTTACTTTGAATTTTATGAATTGGCTCAATTTTTGACTCTCGTAATATAAAATTAACTTTTAAATCATTTCTAAACATTTGTGATAATGACTTTATCTCAATGTTTTCACAAAAAATTTCTCCATTTATCTTTGTACATTTTTCATTATTAATTATTATTAAATTTTTCATAGTTTTTCTCTGGCTTCTATTTAATTTTAAATAATAAAAACAAGATAAATTTATATTTTTTAATATTGAATGGGGGTTTCAATATCTCCTTTAAAGCAAGAAATTTATTGTTATTAAATAAATTTTGCTTAATTTTTAAAGTTTGTAAATTATAAATCACTCCTTTTATAGAATAACTTGAAAACTTGTTTAATTTTCTTATCTTTTTTAACCAATTTTCTATTTCTTTAATTTGAAGATCAATTTTTCTAATTGATAAATTTTTTTTGTGTAATCTATAATATGCTAAAGGTTCTTGGTTGCATTCAAAGTTATATCTTAAACTTAAATTTAAAAAAAAATCAAAGTCTCCTATGATTTCGTATTCCTTATCAAAAAGTTGTTTTTCGAAAATTTCTCTTCTTATTAAAACAGTCAATATTCCTATAGAGTAAAAATCGAGTAAATGTTGAGTTGTTTTTCCTGAAGGTAATTTTTTCTTTGAAAAAAATTTTTTTTTTTTTGTATTATCATCAAAAATAAAATGATTAGAATAAACTAAAGCTAAGTTTTCCTTGCTTAAAATTAAATTAATTTGCTTTTCTAATTTTTCTTTTATCCACCAATCATCTGTGTCTAAAAAACATACAAATTTTCCTGTGGCTTTACTGATAGCATGATTTCTTGCGTCATAAAGATTTAAAAACTTATCACTTTTGAAATATTTAATTCTTTTATCTGTAAATTTATTAAGAATTTTTTTGCTATTATCTGTAGAATTGTTATCCCAAAAAATGAGTTCCCAATTTTTATAAGTTTGATCAATAACGCTTTCAATTGCATTATGCAGATAAGTTTCGCCATTGTGACAATTCATCACCACACTTACTAAAGGATTGTTTTTTTGCATTAATAAAAAATAAAATTATCTATGTGATGTATTTTTCTTCAAAAATTTTATTGCTTTCCGAAAGCAATATTAAATTTCCTTTTTTAGACAGAGTATATTTAAATGCATTTTCATTTAATCTTTCCACTTTGAGACTGGGCCATAAAGCACTTGAATAACTTTGAAAAACAGGATCGTCGCAAACATGTACGACTTCGGAACCTCTTTCTAAAGCTTCTATAGGTCCTGATGTTGATCCAATAAAAATTGAAAGGTTGCTATTATTATTTTTTTGAGAATCTTTATATTGAAGCAAAATATTATTAATTTTATTTTTTAATTTCAAATGTTCTTTAGAATTTTTCTGTAATGCATGATTTTTTACTACAAGATTTAATGAGTATTTGTCTTTATTTTTTTCAAAAAATTTTTTTAAAGAATTAAAGATAGTTTCAGATGAATATAAAGAAAAAGGCAAATAAATACGTCCGGACATATTCGCTGCATTTTTTGAGTATCTGGTTGATGGTAAAATATTTAAACAATCTTCTCTCCAATTTAAATGTTTTTTGAAGCAATGGAGTTGATCATTTCCATTAATTATTAGTTTATCTGGTGATCCATCTCTAAAAATATAATTTGTTGGAAGACCAACTGGAAAGGCATGCACATAACCTATTGTTTTTATTTTTTTGTTTATTTTTTTAGTCTCTTTAAAAATTTTATTTTGGAAAGGTTGTCCCTCATAAGGCATAATAATTTTTTTAGTTTTATTTGAAATAAAATTTTTAAGCTCTATAAATACTAAATTTGAAAAAATGGTTGCTTGAGTAATATTATGAAATATTTTCCTTAGAGAAAAACGGGCTCTAAGAATTTCTAATGTTAAATTTTTTAATAAATAAAAAAAATTATATTTTGATTTTGTTTTTGATTTTGTAAAAACTAATACATTGCTATTTACTTTTTCTGGAAATATATCTTCTGTACAAATTAAAAACCAAAGAGTTCCTTCTGTTTCTTTAGAATTTATTTTAAAATATCTATCGGTATACGAACCATCAGAATTAAATCCGTCTTTTACGCCCCATGACACAATAATTTTATCATATTTATCAATAAATTTTGACTTATTAATCAAAATATAATTATGCAATGTGGAAATAGAAATCACATCTTTTATAACAATCTTTACAGATTTAAATATATTTTTAAATTTTCCATGCCAAGATTTAAGTATTATGTATCCAGGACTTAAGGTCCAAGAACATAAAAAACATCTGCCGCTGTTATAAACATTGATATTGCTCTCGCTGTTAGCTTTGAGATATTCCTTTCCTTTTTCAATTAATTTTAATTGAATATCACCGACTGTCATTTTTATAATAACGAATTGTTTGCAAAATACCTTTTTTAAATAATATTTTTGGTTTCCACTGAATCTTTTTTCTTGCTTTTTTTATGTTCGGATACATTTTTAATATTTCATCTTTTCTTAATTTAATTTTTCCAAATTCAGGTTTTCCACCATTTAAAGTTGTGCTGACATAATTTATAATTTTTTTTAATTTTAAAGGTTTTCCTGAACCAATATTTATTATTTCACCTCTGGCTTTTTTAATTTTGATGGATTTCATTATTGCATCAACCACATCATTAACATGAACAAAATCTCTCAATTGATTTCCTTCTGAACAAGCAAAAGTTTTATCTTTGATACAGCTTTTTATAATAATTGGTAAAAAACGATTTTCGTCTTGTTTGGGGCCGTAAGAAAGATATAATCTCAAAATTGTGGCGGGAAATCTTTTTTTTTTAAAAAGTTTAATAAGATAAATGGTAGATAAAAGCTTTGCTTTGCCATAAACCGATTTTACAAATTTAGGTTTACAAAAAAAATTTTCTCTATGTGGAGATCTAAAGTGTCCATACTCAATACTGCTGCCCATTTGAATAAAAGCTGAGGGAGGTTTTTTTAAAAAAATTTCAGCTAGATTTTTACAACCAAGGTAATGGCTTTTAAAGGTTTTTTGTTTTTTTGAATGATCAACATATCCACCTAAATTAACTACGTATTCGAATTTTTTTTTTATATTTTTTTCTAGTTTTTTTTTGTTGCAAATGTCACAAAAAATATATTTGACCCTAGATAAATATCTTATTTTTTTTGGTGGGCTTGTGGAAATACTTGTAACTTTTAAACCTTTTGACAATGACTTTTTTGCAAGATGATAACCAATAAACCCGGTTCCCCCGACAATCAAGATATTTTTTTTTGAGCTCAAAATTTTATTTTTTTACTTTTAAGAATTGAGTTTAAATAATCTTTATCTCTTTTGGTATCCATGCATTGCCAAAAACCTTTGTGCTTAAAAGCAAGTAGCTGCTTTTTTTTTGTTATCTTTTCTAAAGGTTCTCTTTCAAGATAAGTTTTATCGTTTTTGATAAACTTAAAAAAACTTGGTTCCATAACAAAGAAACCTCCATTTATCCAACTTTCATCTAATTTTGATTTTTCCTTAAAATACTTAACTTTGTTACCAAAAAATTTTATTGCCCCAAATCTTGCTGGAGGTCTTACTGCTGTCAAAGTAACAAGTCTTTTATTTTTTTTGTGAAATCTTAATAATTTTTTAATATTTACATCGGATAATCCATCGCCATAGGTCATCATGAAAGTTTCGTTTCCTATATGTTTTTGCATTCTTTTCAATCTACCACCCGTCATAGTTTTTGTTCCAGTATCGATAAGATTTACATTCCAGTTGAAAAAATTTTTTTTAAAGAATTTTTTTATAATTTCCCCTTTATAACCAAGTGCTATATAAAAATCTTTAAATCCATAGTTTGAATAATGTTTCATAATATGAAAAATTATAGGTTTTCCTCCTACGTTGATCATTGGTTTCGGGATGGTTTTGGTATACTCCGAAAGTCTAGTACCATAACCTCCGGCTAATATTACAACTTTCATATTTAAATATTTTCTTAAAATAAACTATTCACCGCCAGCAATAGTAATTACTTGGCCTGTAATATAAGTATTCTCTTCTGAACCTAAATTATAAACTAGTTTAGATATTTCATCAGTGGTTGCCATTCTATTCATAGGAACCATTTTAATTCTTTTTTTCATACCAGAGTTAGTTCTTCTTGTGATTAAATTTTTGTGAAGTTTTGTATCAGTTAAACCAACTCGAATGGTATTTACTAGAACATCGTTTTTGGCCCAAGTTTTTATTTTACTAGGAAAAAATTCTAGTCCATATTTTGATAGAGAATAACAAAAAGTTGATTGTCCTCCACCAAATTTTGAGCCGATAGAGCTTAGATGCACTATTCTTCCCCATTTATTTTTAAACATTCTTTCACCCAATAGTTTAGTAAGCATAACTCCAGGAAATAAATTAATCTTTATTGTTTCATATAAATTTTTTAAAGAAAATTTTTCATACTTAATATCTTTTAAAACTGCAGCTGCATTTACAAAAACATCACAATTTTTAAAATCAGAACTTTTCAAAAATTTATCAATTTTTTTCAAATTTGTGGAAAAATTAAATTTAATTTTCTTTACATTGTCATTTTGATCAACAACATCAAAAAAACTTTTTGAACCTCTATTGTAATGAGCAATTATTTCATAATCGTTCTCTAAATATATTTTCATGATACTCAGACCGATATCTGAACTTGCTCCAAGTATAAAAATTTTTTTATTTTTCATAAGCTAGTCTTTAATTTTTTCCTGATACCAGTGTGCTAAAATATGGTTAAGCATAAGTTGTATGTCCTCTACTGGACCATAATCGCCTTTTTCAGTTTTTATATGAATAGAGCAATCACTAATTTTTTTCAATTTTCCTCCATTGAAACCATAAAAACCTAAAACTTTTCCCGATCTTTTTTTTACCCATTCTGCAGCTTTAATAAGATTTGGTGAATTTCCTGATGCTGAAAAAATTAGAAGTTTATCATTTCTTTTAAAATGAATTTTTAATTGATTTACAAAAATATTATTGTAACCAGTATCATTTGCTATTGCGGTAATGACTGCATTATTATCTGTTAAAGATACAATTCTGAAAGTATTTTTTGTTTTGGTTTTTTTTAAAATATCAAAACCAAGATCATTTGCCATAGTTGTAGCATTTGCAGCACCTCCCCCATTTCCTATAACAAACAAAGTTCCTTTTCTTTTTCTCAGTTCATCTAACTCCAAAACTAAATTGTCTAGATCATTTCCTTTTATTTTTTTGAAAACTGAAGAAAGATAATTAAAATAACGAGAAGAAAAATCTCTAATATTTTTTGTTTTTTTTGCAATTTTTTTTATTTTACCCATGTTTCTGATTCAAATTGATCTTATATACTGTTTTAACAATGAATAAAGTGCCAGATTTTGTTTAAAACCTTTTATAAACATTTTTCCGTATCCTTTAGTCAATATTACTCTAATCTCATTTTTTTTATTTTTTTTATCGCTTTTGATAGCCTCAAAAAAGTTTTTAACATTTATGTTTTTAATTTCATTGAGTTTTGTGATTTTTTTCATTTCTTTTTTTATATCTTGGTAAATATTGATGCTTATATATTTCTTTTTCATCGAAATAAAATTTGCAATATCAATACCATGCGCAACCGCTAAACCGTGAGGAATTTTATACTTTGTTATCTTTTCTAAAGCGTGTCCAAATGTATGACCGTAATTAAGTATTAGTCTTTCTTTTTTGTCAAATTCATCAATTTCAATAAACTTCTTTTTAATAAGTAAAGATCTTGAAATCATATTTTTGAGAGTTTTTTTATCAAAATTTTTATTAAGTAAACGATTTAAATTCTTCTTAAATAATACCCAATCTTTTAAATTCGAAACTAAAAAATAGTGCGCCATCTCACCTACGCCAGATTTAATATCTTTAAACTTTAAAGTTTTTAGAAAATTTATATCTAAGTAAATTTTTTTAGGAGGATAAAAATTTCCAATTTGATTTTTTGTTTTTTTAAAATTAATTGATGTCTTTCCTCCAATACAACTATCGCATTGTGCTAAAATTGTTGTTGGAATAAAATTCCATTTTATTCCTCGAAAAATAATAGAAGCGACAAATCCTGTTATATCCTGAGTAATTCCTCCACCTATACCAACAAGTATAGAATTTCTTTTAATTTTTAAATTTAAAAGTTTGTTTATTATTTTTGAAATATTATCGTAGCTTTTTGTATTTTCATTAGCAGTAATTAAAATTGATTTATTTTTTATTTTTTTTAAAACTTTATTTTTTTTATAGACAGCCTTATCAATAATATAATAATTATCATTATTTTTTAAATTTGCTTTTGATAAGTTAAAGTCGACTACTTTATAGTCTCCTTTACTAGATTTAATATTGATGTTCATGATTTTTTATTTTGATGTATAGCCGCCATCAATTACAAAATTTTGGCCAGTAATATAATTATTTAGATTGCTGCATAAAAAACAAATAATATTAGAAACGTCTGATGCCTTACCCAATCTATTAAGCGGAATATCTTGTTTTATTTTTTTAGCTTGAACAGAATTTAAAACTTTTTTGGTCATACCAATATTGATCACGCCAGGGGAAACAGAATTTACTAGGATGTTATATTTTGCTAAATCTAATGCGCTAGATTTTGTCAATCCAATTAATCCAAATTTTGTTGTTGAATACAAGGATCTTCCTTGTTTACTGACTACACCAAAAATTGATGAGATATTAATTATTTTTCCACTTTTTTTCTTCATCATAATTTTTGATATTTCTTTAGTTAGAAGAATTGGGCCTTTTAAATTTATTTTATAAATTTCCTCCAAAAATTTTTCGTCTACTTCGTTAATTGCTGATATCTTGCTAACTCCAGCATTATTTATCAGTACATCAATTTTTTTTATTTTTTTTAAATCTTCTAAAAATTTTCTAACGCTAACCTTGTTGTTAAAATCTAAATACATATATTTTTTTCTTTTATTATTTTTCTTTAATAGTTGTTTTTTGGTTGTGGTCACAAAAACTGTTCCTCCCATTTTTAAGAAATCTTTTGTAATTGATTTTCCCAACCCGCCTTCACCGCCTGTTATAATTATAGTTTTATTTCTAAAGTTCATCTTCATATGATTTTCACAAATATTTTCTAGTAAAAGGATCTTTTAAAATCACTCTATTTACTAACTTTAAATCAGAATTCGTATCTACAGAAAAAGATGGAACATATTTATATGGTGCAACGTACATTTCTTTAGTGTATTCACATGCTCTATTTTGTCCGCAAGATTCAATTTTTTCTAATTTTGATAAGTTTAGTTGATTATATTTTTTTAAAAAATAATATCGAAAAGCAAAAATTGCGTAGATTCTTTTAGCCCCTATTTTTTTATTAAATTTTTTGGAATAAGGAATGGGTGACCTTGAGCAGTATAAAACTTCTCCTTCTGGACTATTTACAATCTTTACAATGTTTGGGTTTTCAAATTGAGAATTACTTATAATATTCATTCCGAGAATAGTCATTCCTGCTTTTTTATTTTTTTTTAAAGAATCGACGACTGCTTTGATCATATTTGGATGAAGCATTGGCTCATCTCCTTGGATGCAAACTATCAGATCGTTTGCTTTAATTTTTTTACAATCTCTTTTAACTGCTTCGTAAACTCTGTCCGTACACTCTTTGTGTTTTTTTGAGGTCATTACATAATTATAGTTTTTAGATATACAAAAATCTTTTATCTCTTGATCGCATGTGGCTATAGAAAGTTTAGTCCAATGCTTATAAAAACTAGCTCTTTCATAAACATGCTCTAACATTGGTTTACCTTGAATATATTTTAATGGCTTGCCTGGAAGTCGAGTTGACGCCATTCTTGCGGGAATAAAACCGTAAATTTTCATTTATTTTTTTATTTTTTTAATACTATCTAAACAGGCATTACCAAGAAGTGTCATATCTGTTCCCATGGCAATGAATTTATAACCTTTTTTGATAAAGCTTTTTACTTCGTTAACATTCGGATATGCAACATGAATACCCATGGATATTTTGTTTTTTTTCGATAATTGTTCATATTTCTTTAAAGCATTTAAGAATTTTTTATTTTTATAATCTCCAGGTTTTCCAATTGAACCAGAAAGGTCCATAGGGCCTACAAAGGTTGAATATAAACCTTTGACTTTCAAAATTTGTTCTAAATTGTTTATTCCTTGTATTGTTTCTATTTGAACTACAACTTTTATTTTTTTGGAAATTTTTTCATAGTTTTTTAAACCGTATCCATATCCTTGTGCTTTTGCTATTGCAAAACCTCTCTCACCTCGTGGAGGATAACTTGCATATCTCAAAGCTTTTTGAGCTTCATTTCCAGTGTTCACCATAGGCACAATTATACCTCTTGCTCCTAAATCTAACGCTTTTTTAATTTCTGATTTATTATTCGAACTAACACGGACAAAAGACTCTACTTTATTTTTTTCAAGTATAGACAAGAGGTTGTCTAATTCTTGAAAAGTAATTGAAGAATGTTCTAAATCAATACAGATCCAATCAAATCCTGATTTTGACATCACATCTGTTCCCGCTGGGTTATACGTTAAAATCCACGACCCTAATTTATATTTATTTTTCATAATATTTGTTCCATGCTTTGCTATGTTTTTCTCCTATCAAAGTTCCGTGTACATCGCAAACATCACAAGGTGAAAAACCTCTGTCTCCACTATTTAATTTTTTTCTTGATATATTTGCCATTTTAGAGGTCCAAATTTCCATAAAAGAGCTTTTATTTAAATTGCCTAGAATTCTTTTTTTTCCCCAATCGTGAGCGCACATCAAAACATCGCCATTATAATCCATGAAAAAAGTATAACTAGGATAATAACAAGGATGCTGTAGTTTTTCTTTTAAAGGCAAAATTTTATGCTCTGCATTTTCTAACATGCCTGCTCTGTTGCTAATTGTTAAACCAAAATCTTTTTCTGATGACAATGATCTATCTCTAATTACCACTTGTTCTTCTGACAAATTTGCTTTTAGTCTAAGATTTTTAAACTTTTTCATATCTTCTGATCCGTCATAAACACTTATAAATAATTTATCTAAACCCGATTTAAAAAGTTTTTTTAACCTATCTACATCTAGAACATCTCCGTTCGTGACCATTGCAATATTAGTTTTTTTTAATATATTTCTTGTGAGTTTTAATAAATTATAAATATTCCTATCTAAAAGCGGCTCAATAAATCCTGAAAAACGTATAGTGCCTGTAAAATTTACAGCGGCTAATTCATTGCACAATTTTTTATACAAAGAAGTTTTAATGAATTCTTTAATGTCTTTATAATTTGGATCGCTTCTTGGACAAAAAGAACAAGATCTATTACACGTGCCAGATTCGCTAATTTCAACCTCAGAAGGTAATGGTATTTCAGTTCCAGGAACATACTGAAACTTCTCAGATACAAGTTTTTTTTTGTGAGATATTTCAGGGTCAAAAAAATTTAATTTTTTTTCCATATATAGTTAAAGAACATTTCGTTTTTTACATTTAGTGGTGTTTTTTTATAAAATTTAAATCCCGCAAGATCAAAATAGTTTTTTATACTTTCCATATCCTTAGAATTATTTTCGTTTATTTCAACTAAAATACTTTTTGTGTTTTTTATTACCTCTTTTCCTCCTGATAAAATTAATGACTCTATTCCGTCAACATCAATTTTAATATATTGAGGCTGCGGAAAATTAAAAATCCTTCTTGCTTCATCCAAAGACAAGGAAACAGTTGAGTATTTTAAAACACTTGGAATTTTTGAACTTTTATTACCAAAATTTGAAAGGGCACCACCTAATTCAATATTTGACATCTTCATCATATTACTTTGGGTTTTGTCTGATAGGGGCATTGAGATTAATTTGATATTGTCTTCCAAATTATTTAAAAAAATATTTTTTACTAATACTCCTAAATTAAATGGAGAAGGTTCAAAAGAAAAAGTTTGGCAATTTTTTTTTTTAGCTGCATAAATTGAATACAATCCTATATTTGCTCCCACATCATAAAAAACAGATTTGTCCTCAAAACTATCTATCCAATTTAGTGTTTCTGGCTCCTTAGATGAAAAGCTTTTTATTCTATAATGAATCAATCTATTTGGGTCGTGAAATTCTAATTCTAAATTTTTATACATAATCTTTGTTTTTTTTTTTAAAATACCGTTTAGAAACTTTTCAAGTATATATCTGCCTATATTAAATTTTGACAAAATAGAAATAATAGTATTTATAAAAAAATTTAAAACTATTTTAATTATATTTTTCATTATTAATTAATCTTTTTTAGTTCAGTGTCAGAATTTTCATTTGTGGAAAGTTCATATTTTTTTATAAAACTTTCTCTAAAAACATCTGGCCTATGAGTTATGAAAATTATAGTCAATTTTCCTCTCAATTTCATTAGAGACTCGATTAATTTACTCTCTGTTTCTTTATCTAAAGATGATGAAAATTCATCGCAAATCAAAATATCAGGAAGAACATAAAGACTTCTGGCTATTCCTACTCTCTGAATTTGACCTCCAGATAATTTAGATCCATTATCACCCACCTCAAAATTAATACCTTCTTTTTTTGAATTTATAAAAGTATCTAACTGAGCCGACTCAATGGCATATTTTAATTTTTTACTATCAATCTCATTGTCTTCATCAAAAATTATATTTTTTTTTATTGTGTCGTTTAATAAATAGACTTTTTGCTGTACATAACCAACGTTTTTAGTCCATGATTTTTTTTCTAAATTAATGTCTTCATCGTCTACGGAAATTTTTCCAGTGTTAGGTTTTAGAAGTCCTGAAAGAAGATCTATGAAAGTAGTTTTTCCTTCACCGCTTGGTCCAAAAATACAAAGAAAATCATTTTTACTTATTCTAAAATTTAAATTTTTAATTATATAATTTGATGATCCTGAAAATTTAAAAGAAACATTTTCAAATTTAATTTCTTTTTTAAAAGAAATTTTATCTTTTTGATTAACTTTTGGATTATTTTTTTCTTTAATTAAATCTTTATAAAGTGTGTTAATAGCAGCACTGTTATTTTGTAAAGACTGAGTGTAAGTAATTATTTTATTTATACCGGGTAAAAATCTATAAGCTGCAGCTGCAAACAAAGCTAGAGTTGGTATTAAATCTTTTGTTTCAACATTTGAATTAATCAAAAAGTAAATAAGAAAACAGAAAAATAAAATTGCTATTAGTTCTATTATTATTTTTACAGACTCAGAAATTATTGATTGATATTTTATTGCTGTAAAAGCTCCAGAAACAAAAGAAAAAAATCTATTAAGGAAAAATTTCTCGTTATTTCTAATTTTAATATCTTTAAAAGATCCAAAACCATCTTTTAAATTTTGAAAGACCTTGGTCATTTCAACTACATTTTGTAATCCATATCTGTACAACTTATTTTTTAAAATTTTATTTATAATTATTCCTACTATTCCAAAAACACTAATGGTTATTAAACTTGGAATCGGTTGAAAAAAAACTAATACTGAAAGTATTGATACAACCATCAAAATTTCTGTTATTAATTTTAAAGAAGAGTCTATACTCACTCTAACTTTTTTACTTTCGTTTATAATATTTTTTGTAAATTCTGCTGAGCTGCTTACATTAAATGAAGCAAGTGATGAACTTAAATATAGCTTATATAAATTATAATTTATATTTCGATCTAAGTTATAAATAAAATTATTTCTCCACCAAGAAAAAAAGATTAAATAAAAAGCCTTGATTAAGTTTATAAGTGAAAAAATTAATAAAAAACCTAACAACAATTCAATACTAGATAGATTCTTCAAAAAAGGAAAAATGTTTAACAAAAATCCAAATCGATATTGATCATTGGATTCTATAATAAATGCCAAGGCAGGAAAAATCAGAGAGATAGAAATTACTTCTAAAGCAGTTGCTAATAGAAGTAATAAAACAAAATAAATTATATATTTTTTCTGATTAGAATTTAAAAAATTATAAAGTTTAAAAAAGATGCTCATTTTGTGATTTACAATAAAGATTTGAAGATCTCTTTCCAGTATTTCAGGTCATCGCTTTTTTTTAAAAAACAAAGATAATTAAATTTATTTCTGATATCTAAAATTTTTTTACTATGCCACCATTCGTAAGGTTCTTCTAAAATTTTACTAACATGTCTGGCAGCTTCACTGCTATCATCAAATAATATTTGATTTTCTTTAAAGTACTCTACCAATTTTCTAGTCTCATGATTTAATGAGAATATAGTCCCATCGAATAACAAAATATTTGGTCTTCCTGAATACATAGTTTCAAAAAAAGTTGATGAAAATGAAGTGTTTATAGCTATTCCCGAAGTTTCTAAATCATCCTTAAAATTTTTCTTTTTTGAAAAGAAATCTTGTCCATATTTATTTTGAAAATACTTTTGGATTCCCCAATAATCTGATGGATGACCTCTAAATTTAAAAAAAGATTTTTTATTTCCTTCTAAATTTTCGTAGAAATTTTCCCAAGATTTTACGCTTTTAACTATTTGTCCGGAGATCGGACCTGTATCAATTTTAAATGGATATATCGGAACTGTATCAGATAAAAATAAAATTTTATTATACTTTTTTTTAGAAAAATTATATTTTTTAAAAAAAATACTTGGAGGCATTTGCTTGGAGTTTTTATCATTGTTAAAATTCCATTTTAGATATAAATCTGAAAAATTCAAAAATGCATCAAAATTTCTTTTGTTGTCTATATAGCCGCCATGATCAGTGATAACAAATTTTGATCCTTTTTCTACTTGTTCTGCTGTCCAAATTTTGAAGAAGTCATCAGTAAAATGTGCAACTGAGGTTACTATAACTTTTGGTTTCAATTTTATTTTTTTAGCTTCGGAAATAGCCTGGCTATAGTTTTCTAGATATGTAACTGGAAGCACTTTTATTAAGATTTTTTCAAAAAATTTTTCAAAATCATTATCTGGATTAATGTCTATTTTAAATTTTTCTCTTTTTAAATTTGGAATATTTTTGAAGCTTTTATCTAGACTAGAATAAAGTCTTGGTAATTGCTTCAAGCCTAGCGACAATCTAATAAAATTTTTTTTTTCTATATAGGTTTTATAGAAAATAAATTTATCATTGTTATAGATTTTTCCTAATACAAAGTCTGCTGAGTTTTTTAATATATTAAAAAAATTATTTTTTTTTGAATAATTATTTTTTTTAAAGTTTACTTTTTTAACATTGATTATATTTAAATTTTTAGGCTTAAGAAAATTTATTATTTGAGAATAAATATAATGATTCCATCTATCTTCGAGACCAATTTTATATAGATCTTTATAATCAAAAAATATTAAATCTCTATCGTCTATCTCGATTATTTTAGTTTTATTGATATTCTCATTTTCAAATACAAATCTTATGTTTTCCCATCTGTCCCACAAAATAGGTAAGATTCTAGTCAGAAATGATCCAACAATTATGTGCCAATATCTTTTCGATTTTTTTGTGGAATGGTAAAAATTCAGACTATCAACTAAACTATCTAAAGTTTTATAATAAAACTTTTGTAAATAATCATAATCTTTGACTTTTTTTTCTTCGTCATCCCAGTGAAATTTGTTTTTCTTAAATTTAAATTTCGAGTCTACTGTCTGCGATATATAAGGATTGCACCAATCACCCAAAATTACATTGTTATCTTTTTCAGAAAAAGTTTCTTTAATTGATGTGGTAACCAAATTATTTTCCATTTAAGAAGTCTAGATGTTTAACAAATCGTTCCAGCATCACTAACGAGAGTAAATATAAATAAATACTTTTGTTCTGAAATACTAAAGTTTTTTTATCAATAAAATTAATTCTTGGTTCAAAATTTGAATTTATTCCTCTTATAAAACATAAAATTAAAGATAGATTAAATCTTAAATATTCATTTTTATTTAAACTTTGTAAAAGAATATTTTTTTTTAAACTTTTTGAATAAAATTGAGAAAAAACGTTTTTATACTTTTTGTCTATTGTTTTTTTCCACAAAATATTTGTTCTAAAATTAATTCTATTGTTCTTATTCGTTTTTTTAAAAGTATCAGAATAAATTGAATACTTGTTATACTCCATAGTATCATGAGGATAAGTGTAAATAAATCTGGCTAGTGAAAAAAAAGGGTCATTTAAATTCCATGTTGCGTCAGGATCAATTATATAAAATTTATTGTAGTTTTTTTTATTTGGAAAAATTATATTTCCACCGTGAAAATTCCAATGACCAAGGCTTGATAAAAAAGATGATTCTTTCTCTAATCTTTTGATTGTTTTTGATCTAAAAATTTTATTTAGATAAAACTTAATATTATTATAGCTTTTTCCATTAATATGAATTTTTTTTGATTTTTCAAAATTTAAAAGCAAATGTCTGCTTGTTATTTTCTTATACTCATTTGTTAAAAGACCATAAATGAATTGTATTTGTTTATTGGTTTTTGTAAATTTACTGTTCCTAATTGGTATAAGAAAATTTTTTATTAAAATTTTCAAAATATAATTTAATTTTTTTTTGGAAATTTTTTTTTGTTGAATTATTTGTGACAAAGTTGGGCCAGGTATAAACTGTTGTTTGTAAAACCCTTTATTTTTAAATAAACCTTTTTTGTAATAACCATGCTCAAATATTAAAGGTGTACATTTTTTAAAAAAACTTGAGCTGTTAGTTAATTTTTTAATTAACTGTATTTCTCTAAAAATTTTTTTAGGATCTTTAAGAGCAATTTTAACTACTACATTTTTGTAGCGTCTATCTTTTATTTTAAATACTGAAAATTTTTCAGAATTTTTTAATATTTTCACTTATTGTGCCTGAGATGAGTTTTTTATACCCAGCAATGAACAGTTTTCTGGCTTTTTGGGCTTGTTAGTACTTTCTTCAAACAGTTTAAAACGCTTCTACAATATCCTCTTGTATTATGAACGTATGCTTGCATTATTATATGACAGATATTCTTTGAATTATTAGAACTTCTGTTTAAATAAAATGGATCTTCTTTTAAATGAAAATATTGGCTGTCAGCTAAAACGATAGCAGCTGTTTCCAGCATCTCATAAGCTCTGCTTCCTAGGGTTCCTTTTGAAATTCTAAACACATCTGGTGATTTTTTTGAAAATTTTTTTAATTCTTCAATAAAAATTTCTTTGTTAAGCCTTTTTCCTTTTTTTAATTCATACTTAAAATTAAATCTACATATTTGGTAACCCGGTGGAGAAATTAATGTCCTTAAGGAAACAGTATGAATTTTATGTATTTTAGGGAAAATTTTATCCATAGATATATTTGCCTGGGAGAAACTAGGTCTAAAATTATTTCTTGCATCTTGCTCTCTAGGCTTGTCACTTTTCGTTCCAAGACGACCTTGTGGTGTGTCGGGATGAACAATATCTAATTCTGTACCAAGCATTTTGAAGGATTTTAAATTCTTGTTTTTAAACACTTCTACAAGTCCTCTTAATTGAGCTTGCCATCCGTTACTTTGGCAAGATCCTAGAGCAAATATTTTATACTTAAAATCTTTTATAAATTTAGGATTTGCCCCAAAAATTTCAGATTTAATATTAATTAAATTTGGATAGATTGAAGGTAGATTTTTCGATTCTGCTACACCAAAAACAAATTTTGAAATTTTCAAAAATTTTTTCATTAAATTTTTATTAGATATATGTTTTTTAGATGTAGCAACAATAGTAGCTTCAAATTTTTTATTTAATTTTGACAATTTAAAATTTTTAATATTGCCAAAAAAGAATTTGATATTTCTATTTCCAATTTTAATAGTTTGTTTTTTGTAATCTACGTTTGCTCTGTCAATAATTTGAGGGTTAGATAATATTAATCTAGCTTGCATCGCATCTAAATTTTCCCTTATGTTATTTTTTGCTCCTTGGATTGGATTTGTAATAACTGTATCAATTAAATAGCCATCTCTACTTAAACTGTTCATTGATAACAGCATTGAACCAATCTCTGAACCACAACCAATAAGTAATACTTTTTTAGTCATAATAATTAAATTAATACAAACTTATTTACTGGAAATAACCTATTTTTTTTGGAAGGGAAAACCTTTTTTGTCTTCAATCCCATAGAGTACTTGATAATTTGTTCTGGAAGATTGTAACCAGCAACAAAAGATGCTCCTACGGATCCGCTCATTCTATTTGAACTGTCAAGAATTTTAGGTTTTTTTCCATTATCTAGAACAACATCAAAATCACATGCTCCATGGATTTTAAAAGCTCTAATAATTTTTTTTACATAATTAATAATTGTGTAATTATTTTCCAAAATACATCCCTCGTTAAATGGTGAAAGTGGATTTTCATACTTTCTGAGTCTAGGTATCACAACATTTGGGACGCCATTAAAAGCTAAACAGTCAACATCATAAGTATCGCCTCCATAGTAGGGCATACATATTAAGTTAGTAAATTTAATTTTCCTTTTTTTAAATTCTTTTCTTACAGAATTAATATTTCCAGTTCCACAAAATCTGTTTGGTAAAAGAAGTTTAAATTTTTTTATGTTTTTATCTAAAATAATTACTCCTCTTGAACCTGAACCTTTTCTTTGTTTCAATACAACTTTTTTTTGGGGGTATCCTATAAATTGTAAAGCTTTTTTTAATTCTGCAGGAGAACTAATAGTCTTCCACTTGCCTACATTAATATTTTTTTTTTCTAAAAATTCTAACATTTTTCCCTTGTCATTAAGTTGAGAAACTATTTTATAATTACTGATAAGTATTCTGATTTTCTTTTTTTCAAAAATCTTTTTATTTTTTGAGAATAAAATTGACTCATTTTCTGATCCAGGAAAAATGATATTTATTTTTTTTTTTTTGCAAATGCTAAAAATTTTTTTTATATAAACTTTCTCCCTATTGGTTCTAGGAATTTTGTAAATTTTTTTTATATAAGGAATATTAGATTTTGGATTAGAATCTGCGCCAAAAATACCTATACTAAAATTTTTAATTGCTTCGATCGCTCTAACAAGATCGTAGGTGTACCTTCCGCCAATACAAGTAATTAGAACATTTGCTTTTCTGCTCATCAAAATACCTTATTTAAAATCTTTCAAAGATAATATCTCGTTGCGTCTAATATTTCTTCTGGCCCTTTTTTTTTCAATTTTAAAAAAGAATTTTGGCAAAATTCCTTTTTGTTTAGAAATGATTCTTTTGAAGCCAACATTGTTCAATGATATTTTTTCTCCACTATCTATATTTAATAAAGATACTAGTTTTCTATAAGCAAATTTTCTATTTTTCATTTCATCTTTGGTTGGTTTCAAACTTTTACTTCCAGACATGACTTCCAGGTCTCTTATATTTTCTACCATTTTCTTAAATTCTTTTGGTTCAATAGATATTTTATGATCTGCTCCCTTTAAAGATTTATCTAAAGTAAAATGCTTTTCAAGAATTGTGGCCCCTAAACCTATAGAAAAAGTAGCAGCATTGATTCCCATAGCATGATCTGAATAACCGATTGGTATTTTAAAAATTTTCTTTAATTCACCAATGGAACTCAAATTTAATGTTTGAATTGGTGCAGGATAAATAGAAGTGCATTTTAGTATAGCAATTTTATTTTGATGTTTTTTACAAATGTTTATTGCATCTTTTATCTCTTTTAAATATGACATTCCGGTTGAAATTATTAACGGTACTTTTTTTTTAGATGCTTCTTTTATTAAAGGTAAATTTGTTAACAATCCGGATGAAATTTTTATAGCTGGCATTTTTAGCTTGGCTACCCTATCTAAACTGTAAAGGTCACCAGGCGTTGCAAACATTGCGAGACCAAGCTTATTGGAATATTTTATTAATTTTTCCAAACTTTCATTACTTAAAAATTTGTTTTTAAACTCTCCAAACGATGGATGATTTTCAGAATAACTATGAAAAGGATTTGCAATTTGTAATTTGACTGCATCAGCTCCACTTTTATGAGCTTCTTTAATTAACCTGGCACATTTAGAAACAGACCCTCCATGATTTACACCAACTTCTGCAATAATATATGAAGGACTTTTGTCGGAAATAATTTTGTCTCGAATTTTGAAAGATTTTAAAAGTTTCATGTTTTAAAAAAAAAATAGTTTAGACTTTTTAAAAGAAATTTGTTGTTAGAGTAAACGAAAAAATATAAGTACTTTAAGATATAGAGCTTGTCTCGTTTAATGTTTAACCTTACCTCTATTATGTTTTGAATATAAATTTTAAAAATAATTGAAAGAATTTTCAATTTTTTGAAATTTTTAACATAATTTTTATAATTAAAATTTTTATAAAATTTTTGATTAAAATAAGTTATATAAATAATTTCGTTTTCATTTAAAACACTTTTATATTTATCTACTTGATCGTTTGAAATATTTTTATTTCTCTTAAAATCAGCTGAATTATCAAGCCATGCTTTACCTAGAACAGTTGGTTGCAGCAAGGAATCACTATAAGCAATCCCTAAAAAAGATGACAGATTTTCCATTATTTTTTTTGGCTCATTTACTAATTCCTCATACTTTATAAAAAAAAAATTATTTTCATTTTTATAACTCTCGTAAACT
Source organism: uncultured Pelagibacteraceae bacterium (assembly GCA_902591045.1). Lineage (GTDB taxonomy): Bacteria > Pseudomonadota > Alphaproteobacteria > Pelagibacterales > Pelagibacteraceae > Anoxypelagibacter. The sequence goes on from CACIZC010000003.1 coordinate 95,921, forward strand.
TCGTTTAACTTAAAATAATTTAAATTTTTAACATTAGTTTTTAAATTTTCTACATGACAGATATCATGAATATTTCTTCTAAATCTCTTAAATTTTTCTCTTATTTTTTTTAAATCACAGTAAACATCCAATGGATTTCTTACTACAATTATAAATTTAGTGTTTTGAAAAATTTTTTTTTGTTCCTCAATGTATCTCAAACCATAACATCCATCTTGAATTACTATGGTTTTTTTTGTTTTTCTTTTAAAAAAATTATCTAAAGAATTGTGTAATAAAACTATTATATCTTTTAATACTGAATTTGATTTATCAAAATTTTTTAAATTTTCCCTGATAATTTCTTTGTATTTATTTAAATTAAACTCAGGACTATAAATATTGTCAGTTAAAAACTTTTTTCCTATGTCAGATTGAAAACTTTTTTTGTCTAAATAATAAATTTTACTTTTACTGAGAAAGAAATCCAAAATGTCATCGAATTTTTTATTTTTAAGTGTATTCATATAATGATCCACAAACTTAATTTCTAAAGGGAAACTCGCAACTTCTTCATGATTATCTAGTAAACTGCTTAGTAATGACTTTCCATTTTTAGGAACGCCCATAATATTAACAATATTATAATCTTTTTCTGCTATCATTTTCTTAATTCATACATAGAGCGAGATCTATCAGCTGCTCCAATTTTTTGAATATTATTAAAACCTGGAAAAAGAGATTGAAGTCCATTTAAAAGTTCTTTTTCATTTTTATAACTCCAGCTTGAAGTTTTCATCCAATATGAATTTTTAATCCAAGAAGAATTTTTTTCTTTTTGTCCATTTTGAACTGGCTTGCTACCTTTTTCTATTTCCTTGCACTCAATAATTATTCTTTTACATGAATTGGCTACTTTCTTTCCGTTCTCCTTTAAATCTTTGGTGTGATGTATTACTGAAAATAAACAAATGGTATCATACTCAGGTAATCTTTTTTGTTCGTCTAAATCCATATGAATAAATTTGATTGGCATGCTTAATCCATTTGCGATCATTGTAGCTGCATGAACTATGGGTTTATCCATTTCGGCACCAGTAACATCACATCCTCTTTTGTATAAATAGTGGCAAAGAAGACCCGCGTTACAGCCTACGTCTAAAACTTTTTCTTTAGGCATAAATTTTATTTTATCTAGTAATTGATTTCTTTTTTCTAATCCTCTGATTCCGGAAATATAAAATATATTATTGTCAATTGAGTGGTAAATTCCGTCTTTAGTATGTGTTGTAACTTGTTTCCTGTAAAGAGTAGTATTGAGTAATTTAAAAGCCTCACCATAAAGTAAACTACTTAAATTCAGGCTTCTAAAAAAAAAATTTAAATTTCTTAGAAAGTTTCTATCTTTTGTTTTATTTTGTGTTTGATCAAAATTATCACACCATTTTATAAAATTTTTAGGGGACATTAAACTTACATCACGATCTAATGTTGTGGCGTGGCTATAATTTGTAAGGATACAAAGATTTTTTTCTTTATCAAATTTAAGATTCCCTGGTTTAATATTTCCATGAAATACTCCCAATCCTTTCTGTTCTAAAATAGAAAATAAAACATCTACAAAATTAATTTTTCTATCAATATTTGGAATGTACTCAAGCAGTATATAAGGTACTTCATGTAAATTTTTATTTTTTAATAATTTTAATATACTTTCGTCTAAAAAATTTAATTGATTTATGTTTAATTTACCTGAGTTTATTATTTTTGGAGCTGACTGACAATTTTTAAAGTTTAGCATTTTTAAAATTTGCGTCTCTTCTTCTAAAGAATTTTTAGCACTTTTGTTTTTTACAAATTCGATTTTTAGAAAATATTTTTTGTCGCTCGATATTAATGTGGCAGAAACAATATCTCCTTTTAATTTTTTGTATTTGATAGAAAAAAAGAAACCAAGACCTTTGATTTCAAATTTTCTTCCATCATGATTAATATTTTTCGATGAATAAACTTTGTAATTAAAAATAAAGTTAAATATAAAATTTCTAAAGTTAAACAAAATATGTCTTATAAAATCCTTAAATTTTATAATTAAAAAATTTATGATTGATTTAAATGTCACTTTTAAGATAATAATTTTTTTACAACTCTTGCAATTCCCTTGCCATCACAAATTTTACTACTGATCCGACTCATGGAATTAATTTTTTTTGGACTCAAAGCTTGTATTTTATTTGTGTAATTTTTAGAAGTTACTCTTTCTGATTTTCCAATAACTATATGGGCACCTTTTTTTTCTAATGCGTAAGAATTTTTTACCTGATTATTTGACTGAATTGTCACTAAACTTGGAACACCCAAAGTACATTTTTCCCAAGTAACTGTTCCCCCAGACAAAACAGCTAGGTTAACTGATGATAGAATCTTTGCCATATTTTTTGTTTGTACGTATAATTTATTTTTTATTTTAGTTTTTTTTAATTTATTTCTTAATTCTCTTAAATATTGAAAGCTCTTACCAACTACTACGTGCATCAAACTAATTTTTGGAAAAACAGAACTTATTCCACTCACAGCTTTTAAAATTTCTTTTT
>CACIZC010000004.1 GCA_902591045.1 uncultured Pelagibacteraceae bacterium
AATCTTTTTCCTGTTGGTGCCGCTTTTGGTTTTGGTTGGACACCTTGCATAGGACCTGTGCTAGGATCAATATTAGCTCTTGCCGCAACAGAAAGCAGTATAGGAAAAGGAATTTTACTTTTAAGTTTTTATTCATTAGGTTTAGCGATACCTTTTGTGTTGTCAGGTTATGGAATTTCAAAATTTTTAGAATTTTCTAAAAATTTTAAAAAAAATATTCGTCTAATTTCCATTTCAGGCGGAATTATTTTGTTAATCACAGGAATTTTAATTATAACAAACACATTACAAATCATAGGTTACTTCCTGCTCGAAGCATTGCCTTTTTTAGGTAATATTGGATAAAATTTAATTTTTTGGTTTAAATATTAAACAAAGACCGTTATTACAAAATCTCTTACCATTTTTACCCGGTCCGTCATTAAATACATGACCATGGTGAACACCACATTTTGCACAATGATACTCTGTTCTCTCCATTCCAAATGAATAATCTATCTTGGTTTTGAAAGCCCCTGGTAAGGCTTCAGAAAAAGAGGGCCATCCTGTTCCACTATCAAATTTAGAATTAGAAGCAAAAAGTTTAGCCCCACAGTTCGCACAGTGATAAAAGCCTTCTCTTTTTTCATGGTTCAAAGGACTCGAAAAAGGTCGTTCAGTACCTTCTTCAAACATGATACTTTTTTGTTCATTAGTTAAATTTTTATTTATAATTTTCTTTGCTGCTGAGTGAAGTATGCCGAAAGGTATAATCAGAACAGAAAAAAAAGAAAAACCTAAAACTTTTAGAAAATTTCTTCTCATCTAACTTTTAATTAATTTATCTAATTCGCCGTTTTTATTTGCTGCTTGGAGTTCTGCATTTCCACCAACGTGATGATCACCAATAAAAATTTGAGGTACAGATGTTGCTCCACCACTTTTTTTCAACATTTCTTGTCTTTTAATATCATTTTCCCAAATATTAATTTCTTCGTAAGGTATATTTTTTGAGTCGAGCAATGCTTTTGCATACACACAGTACGGACATGGGTTTCCAGTATACATGACAACTTTTTTCATAATTAATATATATCACTTATTCTAATTTTTTCTCCCATTTTTTTTCTGGAAAGTTTAAACTTTTTTCTATGTTTTATGCTAGTGTTGTGAACTCTTTTTCTCCAAAGCCTGAATGAACTAGGTTTTAGATTTCTACGCATAATCTTAATTACTTCAGATTCATTTTTTCCTATTTTCTTTTGTATTTCTTCAAAGGTAATTCTATCTGCCCATGCTGCCCAAATAATCCAACTGTTATCCTTTTTTTTAGGCTCAGGATTTTTAACTCTCGTTTCAGGAATTAGACTTTTTTTCTTCATTAAAAAATATATAATCTTTATATGTTTCCAGAAAACTACTTTATATATGTCCAGTTGTTGCTGTTTCTATTTATCACACCAGGACCTCCTAGAGTTGTAATTGTTTCGCACACTATAAATTATGGTTTAAAAAGATCTGTATGGACAGCTGTAGGAGATGTTTCGGCTAACGCTCTTCAAGCAACTTTGGTTACTTTTGTTATTGGATCTTTGTTAATTGAAAACCCTGAGTTTTTTACATATTTGAAATGGATTGGAATTTTATATATTTTGTATCTTGCATACGAAACATTCACACTAAAAACAAAAAGCATAGGCGCAGAAAATAAAACATCTAAGAGTGTATTTTCATTTTTCCGTGATGGATTTTTAGTAGCAGGACTAAGCCCCAAAGCTTTACTTGTTTTTGCTACTATCTTTATTCAGTTCATAAATTTTAATGAAAATGTATTTGCTCAATTTTTAATTTTGACACTCACTTGGGTAATTTTAGATTTTTCAAGTTTAATGGTTTACGGTTTTGCTGCAGGTAAAATCGCAAATTGGTTAAAAGGAAATCCTAGATTTTTAAATACAATCTCAGCGTGTGTACTTATTATAATTGCAATCATAGTTGCCCTTAAAACTTAAAAAAAATTATTTTATAACCTGTTGTTAAAAAAGCCAAAAGTTGCTTTAATAAATTTAAATTAATTAATTAATTAAAGGGGGAAAAAATGAATAAAATAGCTAAACTATTTATTACATTTATTTCAGCTATTGCTATGGCACTAGTAAGTTTCTCTTCATCTTTTGCAAAAGTTGAAGGCGAATACATAGTGTTAGGTTCTGCGATATCTCTTACAGGGAAATATTCTTCTAATGGAGTGCATACTCAAAACGGTTATAACTTAGCGGTTGACCGAATTAATTCAATGGGTGGCGTAAAAGTTGGCGGAAAAAGTTATAAATTTGAGATCATTTATTACGATGATGAATCAAATCCTAAAAGAGCTGCTCAGCTAGCTGAAAGACTAATTAAACAAGATGGCGTTCATTATATGCTTGGGCCTTACAGTTCAGGTTTAACGAAAGCTATCGCACCAGTAACCGAGAAATATAAAATTCCTATGGTTGAAGCAAATGGTGCATCAAGATCTTTATTTACTAAAGGATACAAATATTTGTTCGCTGTGTTATCACCAGCTAACCAATACCTTGAAGTAGCGATCGATCTTGCGGTTGAAAAAAATGGTGGTAAGCCAGTTAAAATTGCACAAGCATTTGAACAAGATGCTTTCTCACAAGACGTGAGACTTGGTATCTTAGATGCTGCAAAAAGAACTGGATCTAAAATCATCATTGATGACAAGTTACCAAAAGAGCTAAACGATATGGCTGCTACATTGGCAAAAGTTAAAGCAACTAAGCCAGATGTACTTGTTGTATCAGGACATACAAAAGGCGCATTAACTGCAATCAGACAAATTGCTGAGATGAAAGTTGATGTACCAATGTTAGCGATGACACACTGTGATGCTGCAAAACTTTCTAAACAACATGGAAAGAAAGCAGAATATGCATTGTGTGCTTCTCAGTGGCATAAAAACTTAAGCTACAAAGATAAATTCTTTGGAACTGGTAAGAAGTATGACAAAGACTTTAAAAAAGAATTTGGTTATGCTCCACCTTACCAATCAGCTGAGTCATCTGCTGCTTTATTAGTGTTTAAAGATGCGTTCGAAAGAGCAAACTCTTTTGACAGAGATAAAGTTAGAGATGCTTTAAAAGCTACAGAGATGCAAACTTTCTATGGAAACATTAAATTTGGTCCTGGCGGTCAAAACACTGCTAAGCCAATGATCTTGTTCCAAGTAAGATGTAAAGGTGATACGTGTGAGAATAAAGTTGTTGCTCCAACAAAATGGGCTTCAGACAAATTCTTCCACCCAATTCCACCTTGGTCTGAAAGAGGTTAAACTTTTTTAATTATGTCCCCTAAATTAATAATTTAGGGGGCATTTTTTTTATGGATTTTTTGATTTTTCAAGCTCCAATGTTAATGGTCCAAGCTTCCTTGGACGGAATTCTATTAGGAATTTTATTTGCTTTAATCGCATATGGGATGGCTCTTCAATGGGGAGTGATGAACATAATCAATATTGCCCAAGGCGATTTAGTTATTTTAGGAGGATACATTGCTTACACAATGTATCTTGCTGGAATTCATCCAGCTTGGGGAGTTATTGTTTCTCCAATTATAATGTATTTTGTTGGCTGGGCACTTTATAAATTAGTAATTAATAAAGTTGTGGATCGAGACTTATTTATTTCAATTTTAGCAACTTTCGGTATCGCAATTGTATTTCAACAGTTAATGAATTTTATTTTTGGTGCAGACGTAGTTGTGGCACAGTCCGAATATGGAACAACAATGTTATTTGATAATTCAGTTACCCTACCAAATTCAAAAATATTCTCTGCTGTTATAAGCCTAGTATATGCAATAGCTTTGGTTGTTTACATGAAAAAATCTAAACTCGGACGGGCTATAAGAGCAACAGCACAAAATGCTAGAGCTGCAAAAATTCTTGGTGTAGATACTGAAAAAGTTTATGCTGCAACTTTTGGCATTAATGCTGCGTTATGTGGGATTGCGGGAGCTCTTATTTCAATCACTCTTACTCTTCATCCGTATGTAGGACTTCCTTATACAGTTAGATCCTTCATGATAGTTATTGTAGCAGGTCTTGGTAATTTACCGGCGGTAGCAATTTCAGGAATGGGATTAGGATTATTTGAAGAGTTCGCAGATTATATTTTAGGAACAGAATTTAGAATTGGCGCAGTGTTTATGCTGCTAGTCTTCATATTAGTTTACAGAAGATTCAAACTTTCAAAGAAAAGGGAATATTTAAAATAAATGGAAAAAGTAAAACAAAAAGATTTAATATTATATTCTGGCCTAATTATCTTAGGTTTAGCAGCTCCTTATTTATTTTCTGCTTTTAAAGTTCAGCTTACATATCTTTGTGTCTTGATCGTTTTGGCGATGACTTGGAATTTACAAGGTGGAGAAATGGGCTACAATAGTTTTGGAAATATCCTTTTCTATGGTCTTGGAATGTACTTAACTGCATCAGTTCAAGTAGGTATGTTTTTTCCATTAGCAGAATGGACAGAAAGCGGTGGAGAAAAAACATTCGTGCATACTACAACACAATATTTTCAAGGAATAGGTGTAGGGTTATTAGTTTCAGCTATTATTCCAGCTATAGTCGCAGGCGCCATAGGTTATGCTATTTTAGGTTTAAGAGGTCATTATTTTGCTATTTGCACTTTAGGTCTTGGTATTGCGGCAGGTGAAATCGCTGGAGGCATAGAAATAATTGGAGCTGGTCAAGGCTTTACCACACCACCATTTCCAGCAGAAATAGTTGACGTTGAGGCCAGAGGGAAGTTTTTCTATTTTTTAAGTTTTTTTGTATTAGTTCTAGCTTTTGTTTTTGTAAAATATATTTACGGCTCTAGATTTAGATTAATTTTAAATGCCATAAGAGATAACGAAGATAAAGCAGAAGCAATGGGTATTCAAACAATGAAATATAAAATTGTTGGTTGGATGGTATCTGCATTTTTCTGTGGTCTGGCCGGTGGAATTATGGGTGGATTAATTGGATATATAGACTCAACGGATGTTGCATTTGATGGAAGAGAGATGGGAGTGTTTATGGTCTTAATGGCAATACTTGGTGGAAAAGGAACTTTGTGGGGGCCAATTATTGGTGCAACTTTATTCCATTTCTTCAAAGAAGGTCTTTGGACTTTTATATTAGGTTGGCAATATGTTGCGTTAGGAGTTTTGATTGTTGTAATTGTAATTTATTTCCCAGAGGGATTAATGGGTTGGTTAAGAGAAAAATACCCTGAAAGATTTGGAGAAGTTATAGATGAAAAAGATCGTAAATCACAGGTGGAATTAAAATGAGTCTTTTAGAAGTAAAAAATGTAAGCAAATCTTTTGGAGGTGTGAAAGCCAATGTAGATATTTCTGTTTCTGTGGAGCAGGGATCAATAGTTGGTTTAATCGGACCAAACGGTTCTGGCAAAACAACTTTATTTAATTCAATCGTTGGAACCCATCCTATTGACCAAGGGTCTATCGTTTTTAATAATACTGAAGTTTCAGAAATGCCTGTCCCTGCAATAGCTAAACTGGGATTATTAAGAACATTTCAGCAAACAAGAATTTATTCTAAACTTAATTGCGTAGAAAATATGTTAATTAGCCACAAGGCTAGTGACTCAGGCTTTATATTTGCAAAAATACCTACAGAGCTTACTGAAAAAGCAGAAAATCTTTTAAACTTTGTAGGACTCTATCAAAAAAGAAATTTAAGAGCAGGAGATTTATCATTTGGCCAGCAAAAACTTTTAGAATTAGCAATGGCATTAATGAATGAGCCAAAAATGTTGTTATTAGACGAGCCAACAGCTGGAATTAATCCAACGTTGATTAATGGAATTATAGATAGACTAATAAAAATTAATAAAGACTATGGAATTACTCTGTTAGTAATAGAACACAATATGAAAGTTATAATGAGTTTAGCTCAAAGTATTTTTTGTTTGGCTCATGGAAAACTTTTAGCGGAAGGCTCACCAGATCAAATTAAAAATGATAAGCGAGTTGTGGATGCTTATTTAGGAGCTCAATAATGGCAAATCAATATGAAGTTTTAGGAAAAGCTCCAGGCGTTGAAGATTTACAAAAACTTTCAGGATCTAACTTGCATTTACAAATTAAAAATTTATCAGCTGGTTACGGAAAGATGGAAATACTTCATAATTTTAATTTGCTTGTAGATAAAGCTCAATCTTTATGTCTCATTGGGCCCAACGGTGCAGGAAAATCTACAATACTTCATTCTATTTATGGTTTCACAAATATTTTTTCAGGACAAATTGAAATTGATGGAAATGAGATTACCACACTTACCCCGGCTCAAAAATTAAAAAGCTGTGGGATAGCTTATATTCTTCAAGATAATTCTGTATTTCCAGATATGACGGTTGAAGAAAATTTGTTAATGGGAGGCTACATCAAAGATAAAACTGAAGAGTCATACGCTGAAGCTAAAAGAGTTTTGGAAAAGTATGAAAGATTAAACAAAAGAAAAACTCAGCCAGCAAAAGTTTTATCAGGCGGAGAAAGAAGACTTCTTGAAATTTCAAGAGCTTTAGTTATGAAACCCACAATTCTTTTAGTAGACGAGCCTTCAATAGGACTAGAACCAAAATATATTGATATGGTTTTTGAAATTTTGGATGATCTCCAGAAAAATGAAAAGAAAACAATTATTATGGTCGAACAAAACGCAAAAAAGGGTCTTGAGTTTGCAGATATTGGTTACGTATTAGTTTCTGGTCAAACTGCAATCGTAGGAAAAGGAAATGACCTGTTAAAAAATCCTGACGTAGGAAGATTATTTCTTGGCGGTTAATGATAAGTTCGGGATATTTTCTTAAAGGTTTTAAATCAGTTCGATCTGCAAACAGTCCAGCTATTGCATTAGGGTGCAGTTTTCTTGCCATAGGAGCTTTATTAAAAAATATTGGCTTTAACTTTCAACAAAGTTTTTTTTCTACTTTCTTTACCTACGCACTACCCGGCCAACTTGTTATGGCAGAGTCTTTCTTGATAGGAGCATCATTAATAAACATTTTCATTGGAGTTTGGTTAGTTAATGCACGTTTATTTCCGATGGCAATTTCCATGTTTCCTTTACTCAAACACAAGAATCAACCTAAATGGAAATATTATTTATCCTGTCATTTCCTTGCTGTTTCTTCTTGGTTAATAATGAAAAAGGATTACAGAACTATCCATGAAAATTACCGAATAGATTTTTGGATGGGGATTGGAACAGCAACTTGGTCTATTGCTATTGCTTCAACAGTTTTGGGATTTTTAGTTTCTGACTATTTAAGCAAAGACATGATGATTGGACTTGCTATTGTAAACCCTGTTTATTTTTTTTGCATGTTGTTAGGTTCGATGAAGAATATTGTTATTGGAACATCCGTTGTTTTAGGAACAATCCTTGGTCCTGTTTTTTATTTAGTGTCACCTGAATGGTGCATTTTATACGGTGGAGTAACTGCAGGTATAATCGCATTTTTAGTAGGAGAGTTTAATGACTGATTTATCTTCAAGTATTATTTTAGTTATAGCTGTCACATCAATTGCAACTTATCTTTCAAGGTCTTTAGGTGTTTTATTTTCAGAAAGAATTGATGAGAATTCTAAAATATTTAGATTATTTGACTGTATAGCTTATTCCACTTTAGCAGCTTTAATTTCTAAGGTTGTAGTTTTTCCAGCAGGAGATCTTGTAGAAGCAAACAATTTAATCAGATTTATAGTGGTTTTTGTATGTGTGGGCGTATTTTTTATTACAAAAAGAAACCTTATCTACCCTACAGTACTATCTGCTATACTTTTAACAGTTTTAATTAAATTTGTATGAAAATAGAAATATCAAATCATCCAACATCAAAAAGAATTAAATTAATTAAAATAAAAGAACAGGAACTAGATAAATTAATTTTTCCTTTTAATAAACACACTATCCAGTCTCTAGAATACAAACCATTTTCAAGATTCTCTTTAGCCAAAAGTGTTGACGATGTTTTTTCTGTAGAATTAAGCAAAGTTTTAAACACAACTTTGAAAGATAGAAATACTGGTACAGTAATTATTGAACCTGATATTAAAAATTCAAAGTTTGATAAAGACTTTCTCGTAAAATTATCTACCGGATTAGCCTATTTGGTTGGACTACCTAACTTTGATTCAATGACAGATAAATATTATGCACGTTTTCATGTTAAACATTCAGATTCAAGCGACTCTTATTTAAGAAAAGCATATACAAATATGGATCTTCATACGGATGGAACTTATGTAAAAGAAAAGACAGACTGGTTACTCATGACGAAAATGGAAGAAATTAATGTTAAAGGAGGAGAGAGTGTTTTACTTCATTTAGATGATTGGGAGCATTGTAATGAATTCAGTTCAAATCCAGTAGGAAAACAAAACTTTGTTTGGGGTTCTCCAAAAAGCAAAAACGTTGATTATAAAGTTGAACATCCAGTATTTTCTAATGATAAAAATGGAAAACCAATTATTTCTTATATTGACCAATTTCCTGAACCTAAAAATATGGAACAAGGATTATTTTTACAAAAGTTATCAGATGCTCTCGAGGAAAGTAAAAACAAATTAAGTTTACCTGTTAAACCTGGATCGACAATTTTTTCTAACAATTATTTTTGGTTACATGGCAGGAAACCATTCAAAAAAGATGTTAATTTGAGCAGAGAACTTTTACGTATTCGCGGATCCTTTTTTCCTAATTAAACGTAAAATAATAGGAACAAAAAATAGTATTAATAATAATCTCATAATATGGTGAAAGGCAACAAACTCTGGATCAAGATCAAAAAAAATTGCTATTACCGCAACCTCATAAATTCCACCTGGACAATAGGAGAGCAATAAAGTAAAAAAATTTTTGTCAATTACAAGTCCAGCAACAAAAGCAGCCAACAAACCTAGCAGGACTAAAAGAAATGTAGCCACAAAACTATGAAGAGCATTTTTTGCTATATCGTTAAAGGTTTTATCAGCAAATCTACATCCAACGGATGACCCCAGTATTAATAGGCAGTAATTAATTATATTGTCTGGAAGTTTATAAGATGCGATTTCTGTTATTTGTAAAAAACCACTAGCAACTAAAGTTCCAGTTAATAATGCTGCAGGAATTTTTAATTTATCAAAAACAACAATCAAAATTAATGACAAAACAACAAGAATTAACAAATGACCAACGTTCTGACTTTCTGTTATTTTTTCAGCCAACTTAATGTTTTCTGTATTATGAAAACTATCAACAATAAAAGGAAAAACTGTAATAATAATTATTAGTCTTATTAGATGTGAAGTTGCAACCTGACTTAAATCAGATTTTTCATCTTCAGCTAAAATTAACAATGGCCCTAGGGCGCCAGGCGCTGCTGAAAATATTGAGGTTTTTTTTCCATATCCTGAAAATTTTTGTAAGTATTTCGAAACTAATAATACACTAACAATTATATAGGCTAACATTATCAAAGAAGTCCAAATCCATTGATGTATTTGAGAGAAAAGATTTTTATCTATGTAGCTTCCTATATATAAGCCTAAAAAAATTAAAACTGCACTAAGAACTAATCTAGGCATTTTTGTCTTAATTCCTCTTAGAGATATGATTGATGTAATTAACATAGGGCCCAAAAACCAGGCTAGGGGAATATTAAAATAATCAGCAATAAGGGCGCCAGGAATTGACACAATTATAACCCATGCAAATTCTTTGGATAAGATCTGCTTAAAATTTTCTTTATTAAATGGAATTGCTTGGTTATTCTGCATGATTAATGAAATTAGGATTTATTGGAACAGGAAACATTACATCTGCCGTTGTTACTGGAATTTGCAAATCTAAAATTTCCTTTCAAAAAATTATTGTTTCACCAAGAAACAGAAATATAGCTCAAAAATTAAAAAAAAGATTTAGAAAAGTTATTATTGCAAAGACTAATCAAGAAATTGTTGATAAATGCGATTGGATTTTCCTAGGTGTATTACCAGAGGTTGGTGAAAAAATATTGCCTAAATTAAATTATAGGTCCAACCAGACAATTGTTAGTTTTATTTCTACAATTCGTTATTCCCAATTAAAAAAAATAGTCAAAAAAAAAGCAAAAGTTGTTCGAGCCATACCGATGCCACCAATTTCATTAGGAAAAGGTCCAGTGGCTATTTTTCCTCCAGACAAAAAGGTTAAAAATTTTTTCAATAAAATTGGAACAACTATAGAAATTCGAAGTGAAAAATTATCAAATAATTTTTGGGCAGTTTCAGGAACAATGGCTTCTTTTTATGAACTCCTAAAGGTTTTATCTGATTGGTTAGTTAGAAAAGGCCTGAAAAGAATTCACGCACAGCAATATATTACTTTTTTATATTCTGCCTTAGCAGAGCTTGCAGCAACAGAATCAAAAAAAAATTTAAAACATTTTGTTTCTGAATCTCAAACCCCGGGAGGACTTAATTGGCAAGGAGTTAATGAACTTAGAAAGTCTGGTTATTATAAATCTTTAGAGAAATCTATTAATAATATTTTAAAAAGATTAAACAAAAAGTAATTTTTATGCAGCAAGATACAAATATTTTGCAAGTTAATAAACTTTACAAATATTTTGGAGGTTTAGCAGCAGTATCAGACTGTTCATTAAAAATCAAAAAAGGTTCCATCACTGGAATTATTGGTCCTAATGGATCAGGAAAAACAACATTATTTAATTTAATCGCAGGAAATTTAAAATCATCTAAAGGAACAGTTTTATTTAATGACAAAGATATTACTGACGTACCTTCCTATGAATTATTTTCAAAAGGTATCCTAAGAACGTTTCAGATTGCTCATGAATTTACAAATCTTACAGTTTTGGAAAATCTAATGATGGTTCCAGGAAACCAGTCTGGTGAAAATTTAGTAAATGCTTTATTTAAACCTGGACTTGTTAAAAAAGAGGAAATCAGAGTCAAAGAAAAAGCTTTAGAGGTAATTGATTTTTTAAATTTAAAAAACCTTTCAAATGAACTTGCTGGAAATTTATCTGGAGGACAAAAAAAACTGTTAGAGCTAGGCAGAACTATGATGGTTGATGCTAAGTTGGTTTTGTTAGATGAAGTTGGCGCAGGAGTTAATAGAACTCTCTTAAAAGATATAGGAAGCGCAATATTAAGATTAAATAAAGAGCAAGGATATACATTTTGTATGATAGAGCACGATATGGAATTTATCAGTCGATTGTGTAATCCGGTAATTGTAATGTCAGAAGGCTCTGTTTTATTTGAAGGAACTTCTGACGAAGTTAAAAAGAACGAACAAGTTATTGAAAGTTATTTAGGAAGAGGATCAAAATCATAGGACAGAAGTTAATGGCTTTTTTTGAAGGTATAAAAATGACAGGCGGTTATGGTGGTGGTCCTGATATAATTTCTTCTTGTTCGGTAAATGTTAATCAAGGTGAAATAGTTTCAATACTTGGCCCAAATGGAGCTGGAAAATCTACAGCCATGAAAGCCATGCTTGGACTACTAAATCTTAAATCAGGTAAAGTTATTATAGACGGCAAAGATATTTCACATCTGAGTCCACAGGATAGAGTTAAGCAAGGCATAGCGTTTGTTCCACAAAATCGAAACGTGTTCGCTGGATTAAGTGTTGAGGAAAATTTAGAAATGGGCGCTTTTTTAAGAGATGAAAGTTTTCAGAAAATTATTGATGAAATTTATGAACTGTTTCCTATTTTAAAAGAAAAAAAATCTCAGCTAGTTGGTGAGTTGTCTGGTGGGCAAAGACAGCAAGTGGCATTGGGAAGAGCATTAATGATAAAACCATCTGTTTTAATGCTTGATGAACCTACAGCAGGAGTTTCACCAATCGTCATGGACGAACTTTTTGATCATATTATAAAAGTAAAAAAAAAGAATGTAGCTATTTTAATGGTTGAGCAGAATGCAAAACAAGCGCTAAGCATATCAGACAGAGGATACGTTTTAGTTACTGGGGAAAATAGATATTCTGGAACAGGAAAAGAATTATTGAACGATCAAAGAGTAAGAAGTTCTTTTTTAGGAGGCTGATATGGATTTTATAAATGCAATAGTTTTACTTTTAAATTATTTATTTGTACCTGCCTTATCTTATGGCTCTCAGCTGGCATTAGGTGCCATTTTTGTTTCTTTAATTTATGGAATCTTAAGATTTGCATATTTTACAGCTGGAGACCTCATGTCGTTTGGTACGATGTTTACAATTTTATTTACATGGTATTTCCAGTCTTTTGGAATTAATCTAGGTTTTCTTCCTACAGCATTACTTGCTATACCTTTCGGGATTATTGTTACAGTATTATATGTTCTTGTTAAGGATAAATTAGTCTTCAGTTATTACCGAACGAAAAAAAGCCCTCCCGTTATGCTGGCGATGGTAAGTATAGGAACAATGTTTGTTACCCAAGCAATTGTAAGAATAATTATTGGGCCATCTGATAGAAGATTTTTTGATGGGGAAAAATTTATTTTAAAAGCAAATGAGTTTAAAGAAATGACAGGTTTGAATGAAGGGCTAACAATAAAATCAACACAAGTTATTACTTTGTTGGTTACAATTATTGTTGTTTCTATTTTATTTTGGTTTTTAAATAAAACAAAAACTGGAAAAAGTATGCGAGCTTATTCAGACAATGAGGATTTAGCGCTTTTGTCTGGAATAGATCCTAAGAAAGTAGTTATGATTACTTGGGTAATAGCTGCAATTCTAGCAACGATTGGTGGAGCTCTTTATGGTTTAGATAAAAGTTTTAAACCATTTACTTACTTTAACAATATGCTTCCAATATTCGCAGCAGCAATCGTAGGAGGTATTGGAAATCCTTTTGGGGCTTTTTTAGGAGGTTATGTTATTGCTTTTTCAGAAATACTTATAACATATGCATACAAAAAGTTTTTTGTTTATCTTCTACCAGAAAGTTTAGAGCCTAACAGTCTACTACAATTGCTATCAACTGATTATAAATTTGCAGTTTCATTTTCAATTTTAGTAATAGTTTTACTATTTAGACCTTCAGGGATTTTTAAAGGAAAAATTTTATGAGAAAAAACCTAGATGTAATAAGCGCTTATTCAATAATGTTGGCACTGATAATTTTAGTAGGATTTCTGCAATCTTGGAGTATGGCATTATCAATTTTGTGTCTTTGTTTAATCTCCGCAGTAATGACGATGGGAGCTAATATTCAATGGGGATATGCAGGATTGATAAATTTTGGAATAATGGGTTACACAGCTCTTGGAGGTTTAGCAGCTGTTCTAGTTTCAGTTCCCCCGGTACAAGAAGCATGGCAAGTTGGTGGTTTCAATATGATACTGTGTGCATTTCTAATTGCCTTGATGGTATTTAGCATTCGTTTTATTATCAAAAGATATAATAAATCAAACAAAAGAAATTATGGAATTGCCGCTATAATAATAGTGGGATTAATTCTTTTAAGATTAATATCTGCACCAGCGATAGAATCAATCGAAGCTGTTAATC
This sequence comes from uncultured Pelagibacteraceae bacterium, assembly GCA_902591045.1. Taxonomy (GTDB): domain Bacteria; phylum Pseudomonadota; class Alphaproteobacteria; order Pelagibacterales; family Pelagibacteraceae; genus Anoxypelagibacter. The sequence continues at coordinate 13,559 of CACIZC010000004.1, forward strand.
CAGCAACTGCTGGTTTTTTAGGTGGAATGGGTTTCCCAATATTATTTTCTTGGATAGTAGGTGCTTTTTTTGCCGGCGCTTTGGCATACATTATAGGAAAAATTGCTTTAGGACTTAGAGCAGACTACTTAGCTATAGCAACACTATTAATATCAGAAATTGTTATTGCTGTAATAAAGCATGAGGATTGGTTAGCTCGTGGTGTTAAAAATGTGATTGGTTTAAAAAGACCAGTTCCATATGAAGTTGATTTACAAACTAAAGAATGGTTTATCAATTTAGTTGAGAAATTTAACCAAGGTGCTTTAAACTTAATTACTGATACTTTAGAAAGACAAGAATTATTAAAACAGTTAGTCATTGAATCTTCAACAGTATTTGTCAAATTATGTTTCGCAGGACTTTTTACTGTTGTAGTAATAATTCTTTTAATCATAACTCAAAAAGCACTTTATTCTCCTTGGGGAAGAATGATGAGAGCAATCAGAGATAATGAAGAAGCGGCTAATGCCATGGGAAAGAATGTTGTTAAGCAACATCTTTTAATTTTTGTTCTTGGTTCTGCAATAGTTGGTATAGCAGGCGCTATGATGGTTACATATGATGGTTTGTTTACACCAGGAAGTTATAGACCAATGCGTTATACATTTTTAATTTGGGTCATGGTTATTGTTGGAGGAAGCGGAAATAATTTTGGGGCAATTTTAGGAGGTTTTGCTGTTTGGTTTTTATGGATTGAGGCTGCTCCTATCGCATTATTTTTAATTAATTTTTTTACTAGCGGTTTAGAAGAAACTAATGCTTTTAGAGTTCATTTAATTAATAGCATTCCTTACTTTAGATTTTTAATGATGGGAGTTGGTTTATTATTAATTATGCGCTATAGGCCACGAGGAATTTTACCTGAGAAAATAAAACACATATAAAAAAAACCTCAGCAGTTTTCACCGCTGAGGTTTGTAAGATTAAATTTTATCTTTGTTTTTTGTTTTTAAATTTACCGCCCTTAATTTCTTTTTCTATGAAATTACCAACGTGTTCTCCAACATCTGTAAATTTAACTGCAGTAGCACCTTCGTAATCAATTGCTTTTCCTTTAGCTAAAAGATCTAAGCCTTTTTTAAGTTGACCTGGATAAATTTTCGTTCCAGGTGCATTAGCTACAGACATAACATTTTTTGCAATTGAACCACGATCAGCAGAACCGCCAGCTTGCATTGCAAGAACGATTAAAGCTGCTGCATCGTAAGATTCACCGGTATATGGACCTGATGGATCAATTCCAGCTGCTTTAGCAACTTTTCCAAATACTCCTGCTCCTTTACCTAAAGAACCTGGTAAAGAACCAAAAGATTTGTTTAAGCTTTTACCAAAAGTATCAGTAAGTGAGTCACCGATCATACCATCCGATAATATAAATGTATCAAAGGCACCAGAATCTAAAGATCCTTGAATAATTCCTTTACCACCTTGGTCAAGGTATCCAATTACAGCAACTGCATCTCCACCAGCTGATGCTAGTGTAGAAACTTCTGCGCTATAGTCGGCTTTACCATCTTCGTGCGCAGTTACGGTTGTAACTTTTATACCATGAGCTTTAACTGCTTCTGAATAAACATCAGCTAAACCTTTACCATAGTCGTTATTAGTATATGTAACAGCAACACTTTTGATTCCTCTGTCTTTTGTAATGTCAGCAAGAATTTGTCCACCACGAGCATCCGATGGAGCTGTACGGAAAAACAAACCTTTATCATCCAAAGTTGTTAAACCAGGAGATGTTGCTGAAGGCGATATTATGGTAATTCCGTTAGGAACCGCTACGTTAGATGCAACTGCTCCAGTAACACCAGAACAATCTGCTCCCATAATTGCCACTATACCTTGAGAAACTAAACCTTCCGCAGCTGTTGTTGCTGCAGCTGAGTCAACACAAGTTGAATCTGCTCTTAGGGGTTTAATTTTTTTTCCACCAAGCAACGAACCTGAGTCAGAAGCTTCTTTAAAAGCTAATTCCGCAGAAGCTGCCATAGCTGGAGTTAGAGATTCAATAGGACCAGTAAATCCTAAAATTATACCCATTTTAATTTCTGCAGACGCATTTGTCACCAATAGCGACAAAGACATAATTGCAGCAATAAATAGTTTTTTCATTTTTTCCTCCCTGTATTCAATTATTAATAATTTTAAAGTATTAACTATTGAATTATTTTTTCAATGGTTAAATTAACTAGTGTTTTGAAGTAAAAAGACCGAAGCTACTACTATAATAGCCTTCAAGCCTATAAAAAGCATGGAAATTTCACACAAAATTAGATTATATGTTAAATTTATGAAAGAACAAATTACCTTCAACGATTACGAAAAAATAGATATTCGTATCGGCACGGTTTTGAGTGTAAATCAAAATAAAAAAGCTAGAAAACCTTCTCTAGTATTAAGGATTGATTTCGGAAAAGAGTTAGGAGTCAAACAGTCTTCTGCTCAGATTACACACTATTATTCAGAGAACAACCTTGTAGGAAAGCAAGTTATTGGCGTCTGCAATTTCCCTCAAAAAAATATTGCTGGTGTAGTTTCTGAGGTTTTAATTCTTGGAGCAATTGAAAAAGATGGCAAAGTAGTCCTCGTGCATCCTTCTCAAAAAACAGAAAATGGTTTAGATATTGCATAAACCATGTATCCTGATTTACTGAACCTTATAATATTTGGTTTTGCTACAGCGTTCACACCTGGCCCTAATAATATTACCGCGTCATATTCTGGATTTAATTTTGGTTTCAGAAAAACACTGCCTTTAATATTGGCTGTTATTTTTGGTTGGCCATCATTATTAATTTTAATGGATACAGGTTTAATATTAATTTTTAGACAATATCCTTTTCTTCAAGATATTATTAAAGTTTTAGGTTCAATATTTCTTGTTTATTTAGCCTACTTGATTTCCTTTAGCAAAAGCTCGGTAGATGCTTTAGCTAAGAATCCAATAACTTTTGGGAAAGCTTTTGTTCTACAATTTATTAATCCAAAAAGCTTAGTAGTTTCTATGACAACAGTTTCAATTTTTATTGATTCAGGACCTAATTATTTAAGAGATTCAATTATAGTTATATCATTTTTTTTCATAATGGCCATTTTAAGTATTAATAGCTGGTGTTTGTTAGGAATGTATTTAAGAAATTTTGCCACAAGTCAAAAATTTATAAGAAATTTTAACTATATTATGTCTTTTTTGCTTATCGTTTGTGTAATTATGTTTTATGTATAGGGAATGGAATTTAAAAGTAAAAATTCATTTCAATCATTAGATAAATTAACAGTTTTAGACAAAAAATATCATTTTTATAATTTAAATAAGGCAGAAAAAAATGGCTTGAAAGATATTAAAAAATTACCCAAATCTTTAAAAGTTTTATTGGAAAACTTATTACGATTTGAGGATGGTATAACGGTAAATAAAAAACAAATCGAAGCTGTTGGAAATTGGTTAAAAACAAAAAGATCTAATATGGAAATAGCCTACAGACCTGCTAGAGTTTTGATGCAGGATTATACAGGAATTCCAGCAGTGGCAGACCTAGCTGCAATGAGAGATGCGGTAAAATCTAAAAACAAAGACCCCAAAAAAATCAATCCATTATCTACAGTAGATTTAGTAATCGATCATTCTGTAATGGTTGATAATTATGCAAATACAAATTCTTTCACAAAAAATGTTGAGAAAGAATTTGACAGAAATAGTGAGAGATATTCTTTTTTGAAATGGGGACAAAATGCTTTTGATAATTTTAGAGTTGTTCCGCCAGGAACAGGAATTTGTCATCAAGTAAATTTAGAATATTTATCAAAAGTAGTTTGGTCTTCTGAAAGTAAAGGGGAAACTTATGCTTACCCAGATACATTAGTAGGAACAGATAGCCATACAACAATGGTCAATGGTTTATCAGTTTTAGGTTGGGGAGTTGGCGGTATAGAAGCCGAGGCTGCAATGCTGGGGCAACCTATTTCAATGTTGATACCAGAAGTGGTTGGTTTTGAAATAAAAGGAAAACTTACTGAAGGAACGACTGCTAGCGATTTAGTTTTAACAATTGTACAAATGTTAAGAAAAAAAGGTGTTGTAGGTAAGTTTGTAGAATTTTATGGCAAAGGATTAAAAAATTTATCTTTAGCTGATAGAGCCACAATAGCAAATATGGCTCCAGAGTATGGGGCAACTTGCGGTTTTTTTCCCATCGATGAAGAAACGATAAAATATTTAAAATTTTCTGGAAGAGATGAAAAAACAATATCTCTAGTAGAAAAATATTCTAAAGAACAAGGTTTATGGTCGAGCGAAGATATAGAGTTTACAGATACTATTTCATTAGACTTGAATTCAGTTGTGCCTAGTATTTCTGGGCCTAAAAGACCTCAGGACAAAGTTTTACTCACCGAGGCAGCAAAAGCTTTTGATAAAGTTTTTAAAGAAAATACTAAACGAAAAGTTCCTAAAGAGGCAAAAGTTGAAAAAAAAGATTTTAAAATAAAAGATGGAGACATCGTAATAGCTGCAATAACTTCTTGTACGAATACTTCAAATCCTAGCGTAATGATAGGAGCAGGTTTATTAGCAAAAAATGCTGTTGAAAAAGGTTTAAAAGTTAAACCGTGGGTGAAAACTTCTTTAGCTCCAGGCTCTCAAGTAGTGACAGACTATTTAGAAAAAGCTGGATTAAATAAATATTTAGATCAACTGGGTTTTAATCTCGTAGGATACGGGTGCACAACTTGTATTGGAAATTCTGGACCCTTAGATGAAGAAATTTCAGACTCTATTCACAAAGAAAATTTATACGCAGTTTCAGTTTTATCAGGTAATAGAAATTTTGAAGGAAGAATTAATCCAGATGTGAAAGCAAATTATTTAGCTTCCCCACCATTGGTAGTAGCTTATGCTTTAGTTGGAAATATGCATCATGATTTATACAAAGCTTCTTTAGGAAAAGATCAGAAAGGAAAAGATGTATTTCTAAAAGATATTTGGCCAACCAATAAGGAAATTGAAGAACTAATATTAAAATCTATAAGTGCAGACATGTTTGTTAGGCGCTACTCTAATGTTTCTAAAGGTCCAAAAGAATGGAGTTCAATTAAGACTGATCAGAGCAACATTTATAATTGGGAAGAAAGTTCTACATATGTAAAAAGACCACCTTTTTTTGATAACTTACCAGACAAGCCTGAAGGATTTAAAAAAATTAAAGATGCAAGACCGCTTTTGATACTTGGTGATACAGTGACAACTGATCACATCTCACCAGCTGGTTCTATAAAAAAAGATAGTCCCACAGGCGATTATTTTATGAAACATCAGATACAACAAAAAGATTTTAATTCTTACGGAGCTAGAAGAGGTAATCACGAAGTAATGTTGAGAGGAACATTTGGAAACATAAGAATAAGAAATGAAATGGCTCCTGGAACCGAGGGCGGATTCACAATTTTACAACCAGATGGAAAACAAATGAGTGTTTACGATGCAGCTATGGAATATAAAAAAAGAGGCAATGATCTTATAGTTATTGCTGGGAAAGAATATGGAACAGGATCTTCCAGGGATTGGGCTGCAAAAGGAACTAAATTATTAGGCATCAAATCAGTTATTGCAGAAAGTTTTGAGAGAATTCATAGGTCAAACCTAGTAGGAATGGGAATTTTACCGTTACAGTTCAAAGAAGGTTTTGATAGAAAAAAATTGAATATTAAAGGCACTGAATTATTTACTATTATTGATATAGAAAAAGGGATTAATCCAAGAGCAGAAGTTAATTGTGAGATTAAGTACCCTGATGGTTCTAGCAAAACTATAAAACTTGTATCTAGGATAGATACTGAGAATGAGATTGAATATTATAAAAATGGAGGAATTCTTCAATTTGTTCTAAGAAATATGTTGAATTAAATAAATGAGAAATATCAAAGTTAAAGTTTACCCGTCAGCATTAAAATTAAAAAAACAAGAGCAACTTGCATGGAAAATAGCAGAGATCGCGTCTGATAAGGCCATAATTAATGAGGAGGCAGCTGATATGGTTATTAATAGAATTATAGATAACGCTTCTGTTGCCATAGCTTCTTTTAATAGAAAACCTGTAATTTCTGCAAGGGAGATGGCTTTAGCCCATCCAAGAAAAGATGGATCTACTGTTTTTGGTATAAGTTCAAAAAAAAATTTTGATTGTGAATGGGCTGCCTGGGCAAATGGTACGGCAGTTAGGGAGTTAGACTATCACGATACATTTTTAGCAGCTGATTATAGCCATCCAGGAGACAACATCCCTCCCATCTTAGCTGTAGCTCAACAAAAAAAAATGTCAGGAAAAGATTTGATTAGAGGAATCATTACAGGCTATGAAATTCAAGTTAATCTTGTAAAAGGCATTTGTTTACACGAACACAAAATAGATCACATTGCTCATCTAGGTCCTAGTGTAGCAGCAGGCTTGGGTTCTTTACTAAAATTAAATACAGAAATAATTTACCAGTCTATACAACAAGCTCTCCACACAACTGTTTCTACTAGACAATCTCGAAAAGGAGAAATCTCAAGCTGGAAAGCTTTTGCACCATCACACGCAGGTAAATTAGCTATCGAAGCCGTCGATAGATGCATGAGAGGAGAAGGAGCACCCAGTCCTATTTATGAAGGAGAAGATAGTGTGATCGCACATGTTTTGTCTGGTCCTAATGCAGAATACATCGTTCCTCTTCCAGATATTAACGAAGAAAAAAAAGCAATTTTAGAAACTTATACAAAAGAACATTCAGCAGAATATCAGTCACAAGCTCTTATAGATTTGGCCAGGAGTTTAAATAAAAAAGTTGGCAGTATTTCAAATATAGAGTCTGTTGAAATACATACTAGCCATCATACTCATAATGTAATAGGAACAGGGGCAAACGATCCACAAAAAATGGATCCTAAAGCCAGTAGAGAAACACTGGATCATTCAATTATGTATATTTTTGCTGTCGCATTAGAAGATGGAAAGTGGCATCACGTAAACTCATATACCCCTTCAAGAGCAAACAAAAAAAGCACAGTAGAGCTATGGCAAAAAATTAAAACCTTCGAGGATAAGGAATGGACTCAAAAGTATCACGATCCTGATCCTAATAAGAAATGTTTTGGAGGTAGAGTTATTATCAAAATGAAAGATAGTACAAAAATTGAAGATGAAATATCTGTTGCAGATGCACACCCAAGCGGTAACAGACCTTTTGAGAGATCTAACTATATAGAAAAATTTCAAAATTTAACTAAAGGGATTATTTTACCAAAAGAGTCTGGAAGATTTTTAAAAGATGTTCAAAATCTAAGAAAGCTCAAATCGGGCGAACTCAGTAAACTTAATGTTGAAGTCAAAGGAAAATCAATAAAAAGTAGAAACAAGCAGTCTATTTTCTAATTGACTCTTTAACTAATTCAAAATTTAATAGGGCATTAATAAAAGGGAGGATAAAATGACAAATATAAGAAAATTTATTAGCTTATTATTTGCTGCTGTTCTTTTCTCATCAATTTCAACACAATCATTTGCAATTGACAAACTTCATTTCCTAATCGGTGGTGGAGCTGGTGGTGGCTGGGATGGTACCGCTAGAGGAACAGGAGAAGCATTAACAAAAGCTGGCATGCTTAAAAGCGCATCTTTTGAAAACATGTCAGGTGGTGGTGGAGGTAAAGCACTATCATTTTTAATAAACACTAAACCCGCAGGAACTGTATTGGTTCAATCTACTCCTCTGGTTTTAAGATCAATAACTAGACACAAAGGTTATGTTAAAGGTAGTGGCGTTCTTTCATACAAAGACGTTGTTCCAATAGCAGGAGTAATTGGTGACTACGGCGCAATCGCTGTAGCAAAGAACTCACCTTTCAAAAATTTCTCAGATGTTGTTGCAGCTTACAAAGCTGACCCAAAATCTGTGAAAATGGCTGGTGGATCTGTAAGAGGAAGTATGGACCACTTAATTGGAGCACTTGCGTTTCAAGAAGCAGGAGCTGATCCAAATCAAGTAGTTTATGTTCCTTACGATGCTGGGGGAAAAGCTTTAGCAGGATTGTTATCTGGAGAAACTCAAATTCTTTCAACTGGTTTGGGAGAAGTAATGGGAGCAAGAGACCAAGTAAATATTATTGGTATTACTGCACCGAAAAGAGTTTCAGATGCACCTGACGTTCCAACATTGAAAGAACAAGGTTTTGACGTTCAGTTTGTAAACTGGAGAGGATTTTTCGGACCTCCTGGCATGAGCAATGCAGATAAAAAGAAAATTGCTAAAATGTTAGGCGATGTTCAAAAAACTCCTGAATGGGAAGCTGTTAGAAAAAGAAATGCTTGGGTTAATATTTATAATCCAGACAAAAAGTTTGTTAAGTTCTTAAAAACACAAACTAAAGAAATGACAGCTCTTATGAAAAAACTAGGAGTAATTTAATCCATTAGGATTTAAAGGAGGAGCGGTGAAGATAAGTTCAGTTAAAATTATCTCGCTGCTCTTCTTTGTTTTATCGGCTTTTTATCTTTACACAGCATACCAAATACAAGTTTTCTCTTTTGATGAAAACGCACCTTTTAATGCTAAAACATTTCCTATTTATCTTGGTTTTGTTGGAATGTTTCTTTCTGGATTAAAAATTATTTTACCAGAAAAAATTAAAGAAGAAGTAGATCACACAGTTTTAGATTATAAAAAGGTAATTTTTCTAGTCATTATCATGATTTTTTATGGTTTAACCATACTTAGAGCTGGATTCTTTTTATCAACTTCGTTTTTTCTATTATTTGCTTATTATTTTCTTGGCGAGCGAAGATGGAAATTGATGCTCATATTTTCTTTTCCATTCGTTGCTTTATTTGTTTTTTTACTTCATGGAATTTTGGACATTTATCTTAGAGATCCATTTTTAAAATTATTGGGGATTATCGGATGATCGAAGGTATTCTAATAGGTTTAAACACGGCTTTATCACTAAAAAATATTTTAATGGTGGCTATGGGATGTTTCTTTGGAACCATTATAGGAATGCTTCCTGGTTTAGGTCCCATGACTGCAATTGCTTTAATGATTCCAATAACATGGGGTTTTGATCCTGCAACAGGATTAATTTTAATGGCAGGAGTTTATTATGGAGCTGTTTTTGGTGGATCAACTTCTTCAATTTTAATTAATGCTCCAGGAGTTCCAGGAACGGTCGCAACTTCTTTTGACGGTTATCCTATGGCTCAACAAGGAAAAGCAGGCAAGGCTCTCGCCATTGCTGCTTACAGTTCTTTTGCTGGAGGAACGCTTGCAGCCATCTTCTTATTATTCGCGGCTCCAAGTTTGTCAAAAGTCAGTTTAGCTTTTAGATCACCGGACTATTTTGCTTTGATGGTTCTTGGTTTAACTGCTGTGTCTGCATTTTCTTCAAAAGGACAATTTTTAAAAGCAATGATGATGGTTGTGTTAGGATTAATGTTAGCTTCAGTAGGACAAGACACTTTGTCTGATATTCCTCGTTTTGTTTTTAATAACATGAATTTATCTGACGGAATAAGTTTCGTTTTAGTTGTTATGGCAACTTTTGCAATGAGTGAAGCTCTAACAATTATTTTGAAAGGAACAGATCCAAGTCGAGCTTCAAAAGCTATTTCTCTTACTCAACTTGGTTCAATTAAACTTGATAAGGATGAAACAAAAAAAATGTTAAAAACTATTCCTCGATCTTCGGTTTTAGGATTTTTGATAGGTGTCTTACCAGGAGCAGGCGCCACTATTGCCTCTTTTTTAGCATACGGGATGGAAAGAAATTATGTTAACGACGAAGAAAAGCAAAAATTTGGAAAAGGAAGTGTACATGGTTTGTCAGCACCAGAAACTGCAAATAATGCAGCATGCTCTGGAGCTTTTGTACCTTTATTAACTTTAGGAATTCCAGGAAGTGGAACAACAGCTGTTATGCTTGGAGCTTTATTGGGATTTGGAATACAGCCAGGACCACGATTGTACATGACTAATCCTGAAATATTTTGGTCTGTGATTATGTCTATGTATATTGGAATGGTTATACTTTTAATACTAAACCTACCTTTAATACCATACATTGCGAGAATACTAGCTGTGCCAAGAACATTTTTAATTCCAATGATTTTATTTTTTTCAGTGACAGGAATCTATCTAATGTCCTTTAACACTTTTGATATCTTTCTAATGATAGGAATTGCTGTAGTTGCAACAGGCCTAAGACTTTATAAGTTTCCTATGCCACCTTTAATTTTAGCTTTTGTACTTGGAGGGCTAATGGAGGAAAATTTAAGGAGATCATTATTAATCAGCGATGGCTCATTCAGTTTTCTATGGGATAGACCCTTGACCGCAATCATACTTGCATTTACGATACTAATAGTTTCTTGGCAAGGTTACTCAAGTATAAAGAGGAGTTAATAATTAATGTCCAAACAAGATCATTCGAATGTTAAATTATACAGACCTTTTGGTCCTACCATAATGGAAATGGATATGCCACAAGATGTAGTAAAAAATGTAAATAACTATGTTGAGAAAATCGTAAAAGACAAAAAAAAATCCAAAGAATTAGATGCGGGAAGTGGATTAGTGGGGCAAGTGACCCAGGAAATTTCTTTAGAAAAAGATTTTTATGAAAATCATTTTAAAGATTTCTTATTCAAAGCAGTCGAAACTTATATACTTGGTTCATCGAGAAAAAAAATTAAAAATTTTAAACTCAGAGACTGTTGGGTAGTCAGACAGTATGAAAATGAATATAACCCTAACCATTACCATTCAGGCCACCTATCTGGAGTTGGATATCTTAAAGTACCCGAAAGTTTTGGAGAACAACATCAGTCTGTAAAAGAAGTAAATAAAAATGGACATATAGAATTTGTTCATGGTTCAAAAATGTTTTTGTCTAATGCACAAATGTTTGTAAAACCACAAGTGGGTAAGTTTTATGTCTTTCCTCATTATTTAATGCATTTAGTCTATCCATTTAAAGGAAAAGGAGAAAGAAGATCTATATCTTTTAATGGGGAAATTGATGAAACAGTATTCCTAGAAACGTATGGCGCTGTAAAAGTTGAAAAAAATTAAATAAATTTATCGAAAGGTTCTTTGATTTCTATCCAATTATAATCTGCCATCCCACCTATTATTAATTGAACAGCAACAAATAAAATTACAATCAAACCGACATAGCCTACCCATTGATGCTTCTTTATATAATCTGCAAAAAATGTTGCGGCAGCACCAATAAGCATTACAGAAAGCACTAAACCTATTACAAGTAAATGATAATAATCTTTGGCAGCTCCAGCTACACCAAGAACGTTATCAAGACTAAGCGAGATATCAGTAATTAAAACTTTGTATACCCCACTCATAAAAGATTCGCTTTCTTTTGAAACTGTTGATGGTGACCTAATTTTTTTTGGATCAAACAAATCTTGTCTTAAACTGTTACATATCCAAAGCAATAATGCTCCACCAACAATTTTAATCCAGGCGATTTGTAAAAGAAATGTTGCAGATAATGCAAAAATAATTCTAAAAACGAATGCACCAATAATTCCCCAAATAATTATTTTTTTTCTATTTTTTGGAGCAAACCCTGCTGCAACCATACCAATGATGATGGCGTTATCTGCCGCCATAACAATATCAATAAAAATGATTTGTACTAGGATTACAAACTGCTCAAACATTATCTATAGCATTTATATTAGTTTATAGTCATTCTATAAAGAAATATTTCATCAAATTGGGTTTGTTATGCAAAATATCTCTTGCAATTTCTTAATCAGGAATGTGAAATAGCTGATTATTAACTAAACGGGGGACAAATGAATATAATTAAAAAAATTAGTATAATACTAACCTCTTTACTTATCAGTATGGGAGCTGCTCATGCGGAGACATGGAATATGGCCTTAGCTTACGGAGCAGGTAATTTCCATTCAGCAAATGCTACAGAATTTGCAAAAGCTGTTACTGAAAAGTCAGGTGGAAAACTTACAATTAAGACTCACCCAGGTGGTTCTTTATTTAAGGGAGGAGCTATTTTAAGAGCTGTACAAACTGGCCAAACACAAATCGGAGAAAGATTTATGTCTGCGCATGGAAAATTCGATCCTTTATTAGAAGTTGATTCATTACCATTTGTTGCGCAAAGCTATAGTGATGCGGCCAAACTTTATAAGGCTTCAAAACCAGAATTGGTAAAAGGACTTGATGAAAAGGGATTAGTTTTCCTTTACGCAGTTCCTTGGCCAGCACAAGGGTTATATAGCAAAAAAGCTATTAATTCTGTAAGTGATCTTAAAGGACTTAAATTTAGAGCTTACAACTCTGCAACAATTAGAATTGCAGAATTGACTGGTATGAAACCAACTAAGTTAGAAGCAGTTGCAATCAGCCAAGCATTTTCAACTGGAATGGTTGAAAGCATGATTACGTCACCAACAACTGGTAAAAACAGTAAAATTTGGGAAAACGGTGTTAAATATTTTTATGATATTGCAGCATGGTTTCCAAAAAACATGGTTGTTGTAAACAAAAAAGCTTGGAACAAGCTTGATAGCAAAACTCAAAAACTTGTTATGAGACAAGCAGCTACAGCTGAAAGAAAAGGTTGGGCTTTATCTAAAAAAGGTAATGTTGCAGACAAAAAAGCATTAGCTGCTGCTGGTATGGAAGTTGGAAAAGTAAATGCAGCTTTACAGAGACATTTTGAAAAAGTTGGTGCTACTATGTCCAAAGAATGGGCAGATAGAGCCGGTTCAAGAGGACAAGCTGTTTTATCAGCATATAAATAAATTTTATTTATGCAAAAAGGCCGTATAATAGGATACGGCCTTTATGCTTTGCAAATTAGATAAATTTTTAAATTCTCTTTACAGATACTCAGGATACGTTGCATCCTTTTTTTTAATTCTCATATTACTTTCGATAGTTATAGGAATAACATCTAGAATTTTTGGATTTTATATTCGTGGATTAACAGAATATTCTGGTTATAGTTTGGCCACTGCTTCTTTTTTAGCGCTTGCCTATACCTTTAATGAGAACGGTCATATCAGAATAACTTTATTTCTCGAGAGAGCCAGAGGAAAATTATTAAGATTTTTAACTATTTGGTCTTTAGCTGTCTCTACCTTCTTTTCAGGCTTTTTAGCTTTTTATTTTATTAAAATGTGGATTGTATCCATTCAGCTTGCCGAGAGAAGCCAAGGAGCAGATGAGATTTTGCTTTGGATACCACAAACTGGAGTTGCTATAGGTTCCATAATATTTTTTATTTGTATTTCACATAACTTTTTAAAACTATTTTTTAAACAAAATGCTTGAAGTTTATTTAACGATATTTTTTATCAGTGTTTTGTTAATTTTCCTTGGATCAGGAGTTTGGGTTGGGATTAGCATGATTGGAGTCTCAACTATTGGAATGATGATGTTCACATCAAGACCTGTTGGTGATGCAATGGCAACAACAATGTGGAGCATGGGTTCATCCTGGTCACTAACAGCCCTACCTCTTTTTGTTTGGATGGGTGAAATTTTATTTAGGACAAGATTATCAGAGAATTTATTCAAAGGTTTATCACCTTGGCTTGCAAGATTGCCTGGAGGTTTAATTCACGTTAATATTTTAGGTTGTGCTATTTTTGCGGCAATTTCTGGTTCTTCAGCTGCTACAGTGGCAACAGTTGGAAAAATGTCGATACCTGAGCTCAGAAAAAGAAATTATCCTGAAAGGTTTCTTCTAGGAACGTTAGCAGGATCGGGAACTTTAGGTCTTTTAATTCCACCATCAATTATTTTGATTATCTATGGCGTTACCGTTGAAGAATCTATAGCAAAACTTTTTATTGCCGGCATTATTCCGGGTATTGGATTAGCTATATTGTTTATGACTTATGTTGTTGCTTGGTCTCTTAAAAACAAAAAGATTATGCCTACAATAAGTGAAGATTTTTCTTTTTTAGAAAAAATAAAACAATCTGGACAACTGTTGCCTGTTATACTTTTAATACTTGCAGTAATTGGATCTATTTACGCTGGTATTGCTACAGCTACCGAAGCAGCTTCCCTGGGTGTTTTAGGTGCATTGGTATTGTCTTATTTCCAAAAAAGTTTAACAAAAGAATCTTTTACCAAATCATTATTAGGCGCAACAAAAACATCTTGCATGATTGCTTTTATATTAGCGGGATCTTCCTTTTTAACCTTAGCAATGGCTTTCACAGGTCTTCCAAAAAATTTAGCAGTCTTTATTGATACACTACAGTTGTCACCATACATGCTGCTTCTAGTTTTGACGCTCTTCTATATAATTCTTGGTATGTTTTTAGACGGGATATCAGCCGTAGTTTTAACCATGGCAATAATCGAACCCATGATACGTCAAGCAGGTTTTGACATGATCTGGTTTGGTGTTTATTTAGTTATAGTTGTTGAGATGGCTCAGATTACACCGCCAGTTGGATTTAACTTGTTTGTTTTACAGGGAATGGCAAAAAGAGACATGGGTTTTATCGCAAGAAGTGCTTTTCCACTTTTTCTTTTAATGATCTTGGCTGTAATTATAATTATAGCTTTTCCACAATTAGCTCTTTGGCTACCAGAACAAATGATTCAGCCACTTAAATAAAAGGATCGTAGGCCCATTGAAGTATCGCTTGTCTCTGTCTTCTTCTACAAAATAAATCACCTTCTTCACAATTTTTCTTTATTGCTTTTACATGCCGTGTAAAATTTATCCATCTCTGTATTTGAATTTGATCAATATTTTGTATTCGTCTTCCATTGGTATATCTACAGTACCACTGAAACCATCCAAGCGGATCCTCTTTGAAAATCCATCCTTTTTTAATCCATTCTTGTCTAGACAAACCAGACTTAACTTTAAATCGGTTTAATTTAACATCAAACTTTTCACTTAATTTTGCTTTTTGAAACCAAGACTTTGGAAATTCTTTTATTTGTTTTTTATTAAAATAGGAGCCACCAAACACACCTAGGTCTAACATTTCTTTTGGAGTTAATTGAGGTTTAAATAATTTATGAATCTTCTCTTTTTCTTTTGGCAAAATTAATTACCTTTTTTCGACTGCAAATAATAATCAAAACTACAAATTTGTGGTTTGTTTGCAATCACAATTAATAATCCACCAATTATAGAAATATTTTTTAAAAATATGGTTAATTGCATGCCATCACCTAAAATATGATGAGTATGAAAGATTAAAGTAACTGCAAAAACAAACAAAGCTAATAATGTAGCGACAATTTTTGTTTTATATCCTGCAATTAAAATTAAAGGCAGAATTATTTCAAAAGCTATAGATGGATAAAAAAGAAATTCAGGAACACCATGATCTGACATATACATCATGCTTTCATCTGGATTTAAAAACTTTCTTACTGCCTCTACTAAAAAAAGAGCTGATATTAATATTCTTCCAAATACTTCAACTATGTGCATTTATTTTTTTTCTATAACTTCTTTTAATTCAGTGTACTCTTCGCAATTACAGTTTTTTAAAACATCCAGTCTTTCTTTAGCTAAATCCATTCGACCAGTTTTTACGTAAAGTTCACCCAAATACTCATTTATACCGTTATGGTCTGGTTTAATTTTTAAACCTGCTAAATAGTATTTTTCAGCCTCTTCTAACTTACCAGTTTTTCTTAATGTAAAACCAAGATAATTTAAAATATCAGGATTAGTTTTGTCAGTTTTATAAGCTTGTTCTAATTTTTTCAGAGCTTTAGAATATAATTTTGTAGCTCTATCTATTTTATTTTTTTCTTCTAGTTTTTTCGCTCTTAATACAAATTTTTTTGCATCAGAATAAAGATCTAAATAGTTATCACCACTTCCACTATCACTGCTGGCACCATAGGATACTCCCAAATATTGAGCTAAGATAAATCCCGATACCAATATAATAAAAATTTTTTTAAACATTTATTCTTTAAGCAAACTTTTTAAGTCGATCCAACGGTTTAAGAGTCACACCTGTTTTTACAAGGCCTTCTCTTATTTTTTTTGCAGTTCCTACTGCGCTTTTTCCATCACCATGTACACAAATGGAGTCAATGTCGCAGGGTATTTGTTTTCCAGAAAAACAATTTAAAGCTTGGTTTTTTACCATTTTAATTACATGATTTTTTGCAACTTCAGGATCTGTAATTAACGCATTAGGTTTAGATCTAGAAACTAAATTGCCGTCATCTTCGTAATTTCTATCAGCAAATATTTCAGCGGCTACTTTCATTTTAAGTTTTTTCCCCGCTTTTTCCATTTCAGATCCTGTTGGAACTAAAAAAATTAAATTTTTGTTTGCTTGAAGAATCGATTTTGCAATAACATTGGCTAATTCAAAATTTTCACATGCCATATTATTCAACGCGCCATGAGGTTTAACATGAGTTACTTTCATAGAATTTTTTTCTGCAATTTTAGATAAAATATTAATTTGATCAATAATCAACTTAGTAATTTCTTTTGGTGGCAAATTTAACCTTTTTCTTCCAAAGTTTTCTGGATCATTGAAGGAGGGATGAGCGCCAATACTCACACCATTTTTTTTAGAAATCTCTACCGTTTTTTTCATGGTAGTTTCATCACCAGCGTGATAACCGCAAGCAACATTTGCTGAATTAACTATACCTAACAATAAAGGGTCATTTTCTGTAGAACAGAACTTTGAACTTTCTCCAAGATCACAATTAATATTAATTTCCATATTTTAAACCATTATATAATATCCATTATAACAAATTATGTTAAAAAAAATAAGCAATATCGGAGACTGTGGCATCACGTGTGATTTTGGTGATGAAGTTAATAAAAAAACAAATAAAGAAGTAATTAAGCTTTTTAATTTTATACAGACATCTGTAAATAATAAAAAAATCAAAGGAATTTTAAATTACACCCCTTCTTATAACAAACTCATTATTAATTTTGAGTTAGGAAAAATAAAGTCTAAAGAAATAATAGAATTTATCAAGGGTAGTGATTATTCCAAAACTGCTTTATCTGAAAAAAATAAAATTGTGGAAATACCAATCTGTTATGATGAGGAATTTGCTTTAGATATTAAAAGATTGGAAGAAAAAACTAAATTAAGTTTTAAAGAAATAGTAAACGAACATCTCAATACAGATTTTTTTGTTTACATGATAGGATTTGTGCCTGGACAACCTTTCCTTGGAGATTTAAATAAAAGCCTGTACCATGATCGACTAGATACACCTAGGGTTAAAATTAAAAAAGGATCAGTTGGTATAGTAGAAAAATTCTGTACCATTTATACTTTTGAAAGCCCCGGCGGCTGGAATATCATTGGAAAAACACCTCTCGATTTATTTAACATTAATAAAAAAAATACAAGTGTATTGTCGCCTGGAGATACAGTCAAATTTAAATCTATAACAAAGAAGGATCTATCATCTTTTAAAAATGAGTAATTATTTTAAAGTTTTAAGACCTGGTATCAACTCCACATTTCAAGATTTAGGAAGATTTGGTTTACAACATCTTGGAATTGTAGCAAGCGGATGTATGGATCAATTATTATTTTATATTTCAAATAAATTAGTTGGGAATAAAGTTTCACAAGGAGCTTTAGAATTTGCTTACCAAGGGCCATTACTTGAACTCGTAGGGGAGTCAGCATTGGTAGCCGTTTCAGGAAAAGTTAATTTTAATGTCATTAATAAAAATGGTGAGACAAAGCAGGGCACACCTAACGAAAGCTTTGTTGTTTCCAATGGAGACAAGATCGATATTCTCTCAACAATAAATTCTGTTTATGGTTACCTTTCAATTTTGGGAGGTTTTAAATTAAAAGAAATAAAAGGAAGTGTTTCTACTTTGGTTAGAGCAAAAATTGGTCCAAACAATGGTAACAAATTACAGTCTGATGACAAAATATTTTTTAATAAATCTAATTCAGCGGTCAAAACAAAAAAAATTGAATTTGATTTTGACACAGACAATACGATTAGAGTAATGAAAGGATTGCAGTTTGATTATTTTTCAAAAAAAAGCCAAGAAGATTTTTTTTCAAAGGAATATAAAGTTACCAGGTTAACTGATCGTATGGGAATGAGATTAGAAGGAGTAAAACTAGAAAATACGGTAAGTAAAAATATAAAATCAGAGGGCATTACCAAAGGCTCAATTCAAATACCAGGAGACGGACAACCGATAGTACTTTTATCTGATCATCCAACAATTGGAGGTTATCCTAAAATAGCCAATGTTATTTCGGCCGACTACGATAAATTGGTTCAAAAAACAACAGGATTAAATTTAAAATTCAAATTGGTCGATCTAAGTATAGCAGAAAGTGCATTTGAAGATTACATTGCCAGTTTTAATAATTTTTAAATGCAATTTGTTTATAAAATCCCAGGATATATTTTATGCCTTCTCGCAGGTTTTTGCTTAAGTTTTGGCGGAGCTTTATTTAGATCTTTCGAAGGCGCTAGTCCCTGGCAAATTCTTTTTTGGAGATCAGTATTTTTTATGTTGGCTCTGATTGTATTTTTAGTCCTAACTTACAGAAAAGAAGCTTTAAACGTAATAAAAAAATCTGGATTTTTTGGAATTCTTGGCGGTTTTTTTTTATCAACTAGTTTTGTCGGATATATTTTTGCTATGTCAGAAACTACAATTGCTAATGTAGTTTTTATTATTAGTACTCAAACTTTATTTTTAGCTGTTTTTGGATATTTTTTTCTTAAAGAAAAAATTTCATTAAGAAGTTTTATAGCAATTACCTTGGCAATATCAGGCGCTATTCTGATGATAGGGGATTCTATTTCTAGAGGATCATTACTTGGTAACTTAGCAGCCCTTTCGATGCCAATTAATTTCTCAATTCTAGTAATAATAGTAAGAAAACATCCAAATTTGGATATGGTACCAGCAATTTTTTATGCAGGAATTTTAAGTACTATATATGGCTTTATTTTATCTGAGAACTTAATCATATCTTATAAAGATTTAGGTTTTTCATTTCTTATGGGCGTACCTCAATTGGCTTTCGGATTTATTTTTGCAACCATTGGCTCTAGAACAACACCAGCAGCTACAGTTGGATTGTTAATGTTAACAGAAAGTATATTTGGCCCTACTTGGGGATGGCTATTTTTTAACGAATTACCACCGATGAGTGTGTTTATTGCTGGAGCAATGATAATTACAGCAGTTGTTCTTAAAAGTTTGGAAAAAAACAAAGCAGTTATAAGTTAATTACAATTGACTTTGTTCCTAAATTAAAAGAAAATTATCATATAACGGGAGAGACCAATTTTTGGCGCCGAAGGAGCAACTTCCCGGAAACTCTCAGGCAAAAGGACCGTTATCGTAATAACTCTGGAAAGCAGGCTTTAGCCTCACCGAAGGAGCAAATCTCTCAGGTAACTAGACAGATGGGGTTTACTAAGAGTTATTATGGATACACAAAAAACAGCTTTATACAATTACCATAAAAGTCTTGGGGCAAAATTTGTTCCTTTTGCAGGATATGAAATGCCCGTTCAATATCCTTCTGGCATAGTCGAAGAACATAAAGCCACAAGAAGTAAAGTAGGTTTATTTGATGTTTCCCATATGGGACAGTTATTAATTGAAGGAAATGAAAATTTAGTAATAGAACTAGAAAAAATTATTCCTACAGATTTAAAAAAAATAAAACTTAATCAATCTAAATATTCTTTTCTTATGAATAAAGAAGGTGGCATTTATGACGACTTAATTATAACCAAAGTTGAAAAAGGCTTTAGCATTATTTTAAATGCAGCATGTAAAAATAATGATTTAAAAATTATTAAGAATGCGCTTAGAAGTAAATTTAAACTAACTCTATATGACAATTTATCTTTAATTGCTTTACAGGGACCAAAATCTTCAGAAATTTTAGAAAAAACAATAAGAGGAGTTTCTTCTCTTAAATTTATGAATGGAAATAAATTTTCTTATAATGGTAGAGATATTTATATAACAAGATCTGGTTATACAGGTGAAGATGGATTTGAGATTTCTATACCAAATGAACTTGTTGAAGATTTTGCAAAAAGATTAGTTACCCAAGGAGTGAAACCAATTGGTTTGGGAGCTAGAGATACTTTAAGGTTAGAAGCTGGATTATGTCTTTATGGTCATGATATTAATGAATCAACAAGCCCAATAGAAGCCAATCTTAAATGGGCAATATCCAAGAGGAGAAGAGAAGAGGGTGGGTTCGCAGGTTATAATAAAATTAAATCAGATATGAATGGGAGTTTAACACGACTAAGAATAGGGGTTAAACCTGAAGGAAAAATAATAGCAAGGGAAGGAGTTAAGATTTTTTCCAAGGATAACGAAGAGATTGGATTGGTTACAAGTGGAACTTTCGGCCCAAGTGTTAACCAGCCTATTGCTATGGGTTATGTAAAATTAAAATTTTCAAAACCCGGTACAAAAGTTCTACTGGAAGTTAGAGGAAAAAAACATGAAGCAAATATATCCGAACTTCCCTTTTATAAAAAAAACTACGTGAGGTAAAAAATGAGTGAGAAAAAATATTCAAAAAAACATGAGTGGGTTTCTATTGAAGGAGATATTGCGACAGTTGGTATTACAAATCATGCCGCGAACCTCTTAGGCGATATAGTTTTTGTCGAATTGCCTGATAAGGGAAAAAATGTTGAAAAAGAAGGGCAGGCTGGAGTAGTAGAATCAACAAAGGCAGCAAGTGATGTTTATACTCCGGTCACTGGAGAAATTACTGAAACCAACAAGTCTATAGTAGATGATCCTGCTGCAGTGAACAAAGACCCAGAGGGTACATCTTGGTTCTTTAAAATTAAAATAAAAAATAAATCAGAACTGAATGAATTAATGAACAAAACAGATTATGAAAAATTTGCAAAGGAAAATCCAAATTAAATGCTAAAAAACGCTCAGAAAGATTTTATCCAAAGGCATATAGGACCTTCTAAAGAAGAACAGAAAATTATGCTTAAAGAATTGGGTTATAATAACTTAGAGGAGTTGATTGCCAAAACAGTCCCAAAAAAAATCCTTTCAAAGGAAGACCTAAGTATTGGTGATCCCAATTCAGAATATAAGGCCCTTAGAAAATTAAGAGACATCTCTCAGAAGAATAAAATTTATTCAAATTTTATAGGAATGGGATATTACGGAAATTATACTCCTTATGTAATACTAAGAAATATTTTGGAAAATCCAGGATGGTATACTTCTTATACCCCGTATCAACCTGAAGTGGCTCAGGGAAGGCTCGAGATGCTGTTAAATTTTCAGCAAATGATAATTGATTTCACAGGAATGGATATTGCAAATGCATCTCTTTTAGATGAGGGTACAGCTGCAGCCGAAGCTATGGGTTTAAGTTATAGAATTTGTAAAAGTGACACAAAAAAAGTCTTTGTCTCGAAAAATTGTCACCCTCAAACCATTGATGTGATTAAAACAAGAGCTGAACCATTGGGCCTAAAAATAATAGTAGGAGACGAAGGAAAAGATATTAATGAGAATATTGTTTGTGGAATTATACAATACCCAGGAACTTTGGGAGATATAAAGGATCCTAGCGAAGCTATTAGTAAAATACATAAACAGAATGGAAAAGCAGTATTGGTTTGCGATTTATTAGCCCTTGCTAAAATTAAAACACCTGCTGAATTAGGAGCCGACATAGCAGTAGGAAGTGCCCAACGTTTTGGAATTCCAATGGGTTACGGTGGGCCTCATGCCGCTTTCTTTGCCACTAAAGACGAATACAAACGGTCAATGCCAGGAAGAATAGTTGGTGTTTCATTAGACAGACATGGCAACAAAGCTTACAGATTGGCTCTGCAAACAAGAGAACAACATATAAGAAGAGATAAAGCCACAAGCAATATTTGTACTGCCCAGGCTTTGCTTGCAATAGTTTCAGCTGCCTACGCCGTATATCATGGTCCGAAAGGAATTAAAAAAATAGCAGACACTGTTTCACAATTGGCTAAAAATTTTGCGGATAAATTAAAACACTCTGGCTATGAACTTTATTCAAATTATTTTTTTGATACTGTTACTGTAAAAACACTGGATAAAACAGATAAAATTTACAAAAATGCATTGCGTCAACACGTAAATATCAGAAAAGTAAATTCGGAAATGTTGGCAGTTTCTTTTGATGAGAGAAAAAATCTTTACAGAGCTAATCAGTTGTTAAAAATTTTTAACTGTTCAGAAACGATTAAGGAAACGACTAAGGAAATGACGAATAAAAGCTTATCTAATTTGCCAAAAACTTTATTAAGAACCTCAACCTATTTAGATCATCCAGTTTTTAATAGTTATCATTCCGAGACGGAAATGCTTAGATATTTAAAAAAACTAGAAGATTCTGATATTGCGCTGAATAGGTCAATGATAGCTTTAGGCTCATGTACAATGAAATTAAATTCAGTTTCCGAAATGATGCCTGTAACTTGGAAAGAATTTTCATATCCACACCCATATTCTCCTATCGAACAGATGGATGGTTACAGAGAATTATTCACTGACTTAAAAAATTGGTTAAGAACAATAACGGGTTTTTCTGGAGTTTCTTTGCAGCCAAATGCCGGAGCTCAAGGAGAATTTGCCGGTTTAATGGTTATTAGAAAATTTCACGAAAAAAATGGTCAAAAAAATAGAAATGTTTGCTTAATACCAAGTTCTGCACATGGAACTAATCCAGCTAGCGCACAAATGGCTGGCATGAAAGTTGTTGTTGTTAATTGTGACTCATATGGAAATGTAGATTATGAAGATTTAAAGAAAAAGACAGAAGAATACTCAAATACTTTGTCTGCATTAATGGTAACTTACCCATCAACTCATGGAGTTTTTGAAGAAAAAATAACTGATATTTGTGATTTAATTCACAAACATGGTGGTCAAGTTTATATGGATGGGGCAAATTTAAATGCATTAGTTGGTATTGCAAAACCAGGAAATTTTGGACCTGATGTTTGTCATATTAATTTACACAAAACATTTTGCATACCTCATGGCGGAGGAGGACCAGGCATGGGTCCAATCGCATGTAAAAAACATTTGGAAGCCTATTTACCAAATCACCCTATAATAAGTGACTGTGGGCCAAAAACTGGAATAGGAGCAGTTTCAGCGGCCCCTTGGGGAAGCTCTAGTATTCTTTCCATATCCTGGATGTACATTAAAATGATGGGTTCCGAAGGTTTGAAACTTGCTAGTCAAAATGCAATTTTGAACGCTAATTACATAGCAAATAAACTTAAAGATCATTTTCCAATTTTATATAAAGGGAAAAACGGAAATGTAGCTCACGAATGCATTATAGATATTAGAAAAATTAAAAGTGAAACAGGAATAACAGAAGAGGATATTGCAAAAAGGTTGATAGATTTTGGTTTTCACGCACCTACAATGTCTTGGCCCGTTCCAGGAACAATGATGATAGAGCCAACCGAAAGCGAAAGCTTATCCGAAATTAATCGTTTTTGTGAAACCTTAATAAAAATTAAAGAAGAAATTAATAAAGTAAAGAAAGGAGAATTTGATAAAACTGACAATCCTTTAAAGAATGCACCCCACACTCATGTGGAGCTTACCGCCAACGAATGGAAACATAAATATGATAGAGAAACCGCTGCATACCCTTCTGCAATTTTAAAATCTTATAAGTACTGGCCCCCAGTTGCTAGAGTAGATAATGTTTATGGAGATAAAAATCTCGTCTGTTCTTGTCCTTCAATGGACGAATATAAAGAAACAGCAGCTTAATGAGAATTGCAGTAATTGGTTCTGGAATTTCAGGTTTATCTGCAGCCTATCATTTGTCAAAAAAATATCATGTTGATTTATTCGAGAAAGACGATCATTTCGGAGGACACTCTTATACTTACGATATAAAGGAAACATCAACTAACACAAAAATTTCTGTTGATTTAGGTTTTATAGTTTTTAATAAGTTAACTTATCCAAATTTAATAAACTTTTTTAAAACATTAAAAGTTCCATATGAAAAAAGCGACATGTCTTTTTCAGTTTCGGTAAAAAATTCAGAAATAGAATATGGAGGAAAAGGTTTTAATTCTCTATTTGCAAAAAAGAATAATTTATTTAATTTAAATTTCATAAAAATGATTTATGAGATTATATCTTTTTACAAAACAGCTCCAATTTTGCTTAAAAAAAATTTAAAAAATTTAACATTGGGAAATTATTTAGATAATTCCAAGCTTTCAAAGTATTTTATAAATTACCATATGATCCCAATGGTTGCTGCGATTTGGTCAATGCCATTTTCAAAAGCCAGAGATATACCATTAGAACTTTTTTTAAATTTTTTTAATAATCATGGTTTGTTTAAACTCAAGAATAGACCTCAGTGGTATACCGTTACAAATAGAAGCAAAACATATGTTTCTAAAATTTTAGAAAAAATTAATGGAGATTACTTAAAAAATTACAAAATTAAAAAAATTGTAAGAAGCGAACATAATGTTAGAATTTTCATTGAATCGTCAGAAGATTATCGAGATTATGACCATGTTGTATTATCGTGTCATGCCGATCAAAGTTTAAAACTTATTGAGAAACCAACTATTCAGGAAAAAGAAATCCTAAAAGAATTTACTTATATTTCTAACGTTGCATATTTGCACACAGACACTAACTTAATGCCAAATAAAAAACATGCATGGTCAAGCTGGAATTCTATATCCAAAGAAGATTTATCACAGACTTGTGTTACTTACTGGCTTAATAAGCTTCAGAATTTAGAAACAAATGAAAATTATTTTTTAACTCTGAACCCAATTTGTGAAATCAAAAAAAATAGAATTATAAAAAAAATTAATTTTACTCATCCTTATTTGAATATTAAAAGCTTTGAAATGCAAAAAAGATTAAACAGTTTGCAGGGTAAAAAAAGAACATGGTTTTCAGGGAGTTATTTTGGTTATGGATTTCATGAAGATGGATTAAAATCTTCCCTGGAAATGCTAAAACAATTTGAAGGGAAAGATGGAGACTTGCATATACAAAGGTATAGTTACGCATCGAAGATTTAAACCAAAAAGGCATTTCTTTTCTTATAAAACCTTTTCTATTTTCTTTGATCTAGACGAACTAAAAGATTTAGAGAAAAATGTTTCAATATTCTCTCTCAATAAATTTAATTTATTTAGTTTTTATAACAAAGATCATGGCGATAGAGATGGAAGAGATTTAAAGGAATGGGTTAAAAATACTTTAAAAAAATTTAATATTAATTCTAAAATTTTAAAAATAAAACTTCTGTGTTTTCCTAGAATTTTTGGTTATGTGTTTAATCCGCTAAGTATTTTTTACTGCTACAATGAAAATACTGAGTTAAAAGCAATTCTTTATGAAGTCAAAAACACTTTTAACGAACAGCATACTTATGTTTTTCCAGTAGAAAAAGATTCTGAAATTATTACACAAAACTGTAATAAAAAATTTTATGTCTCACCATTTATTGAAATGGAAACACATTATAATTTCAGATTAGCTGAACCAAAAGAAACATTAAGAATATTTATTAAACAGACGGATTCAGACGGAATATTGCTTTCTGCTTGCCAGGTGGGAAGGAAAGAAGAGGTATCCACAAAACAATTAATAATTAACTTCCTCAAACATCCCATGATGACAATTAAAATTATTATGGCGATACATTTTGAAGCACTAAGATTATGGAAAAAAGGTGTTAAATTGGTAAAAAGAAATAGAAAAATGAAAAATAATTTTTCTTTAGAAAAATGATTTTAAATCCTTATAAAATTTCAGAAAACTTTGTTCTAAAAAAACTTAGACTTATTAGCAATGGAAGTTTGTCTTTAAATAATTATGACGGAAAATTATATAATTTCGGAGATAAAAATAGCAATTTAAAGTCTCAGATAAAAATTTATGATTCAAAATTTTATTTTAATATAATTAGAGGAGGAAGCTCAGCTTTAGCAGAAAGCTATATAAAAAATGATTTTGAAACTTCAAATTTATCTTCTCTTATAGAGCTAACAGCAAAAAACATTAATCTTACACATGAGTTTTCTGGAGTTTTAAATATTTCAAGTGTAAAAAATATTTTTAGAAAACTTTTTTTTTCTAATACTAAAAAAAAAAGCGAGGAATACATTTCTAAACATTATGATTTAGGAAACGAATTTTTTTCTATATGGCTCGATAAAACTTTAACTTATTCTTGCGGAATATTTGAAAAACCTGATCAAGAATTAGAAAACGCTCAAATAAATAAATACAATAAACTTATAAAACTTATAGAACCAAAATCAGGTGATAAAATTTTAGAAATAGGATGTGGCTGGGGAGGTTTTGCCGAACATCTTGCTAAAAATTATGATATTAAATTGGACTGTATTACTATTTCAAAAAAACAGTATGAATATACAAAAGAGAGAATGCATCGTCTTGGTTTAAACAACAAGGTTAATGTAAAATTTTTAGACTACAGAGATTTAAAAGATAAATATGACGCTATAGCCTCTATTGAAATGATAGAAGCTGTAGGAGAAAAACATTTAAATAAATATTTCTCTACAATAAAAAATAATCTGAAGCCTAATGGAGTAGGGGCAATCCAAGCAATTATAATTAAAGATGAACTATTTAAAAGATATAGAAAGAATCAGGATTTTATCCAAAAATATATTTTTCCAGGAGGTTTTCTACCATCTTTACAATCGATACAAAATTATTCTAAAAGAACAGGACTCGTAGTTAAAGGCTACAACTCTTATGGCAATCATTATTCTAAAACATTGAGTAGGTGGAGAAAAAATTTTACTGATTCTTGGAGTCAAATCTCAGATCAAGGTTTTGATAGTTCTTTTAAAAAAATATGGAACTTTTACTTTTCTTATTGTGAAGCTGGATTTAATTCTAAGAATATCGATTTAATTCAATTTTCTGTTAGAAATAAATAAAATATGAGATATATTTTAACTCTATTTATAACTTTTTTTTTAACAAACTGTGTAGCAGGTATGAAACCAGAGGACTTTAAAGATCAAAAACCCAGGTTGATTGTTGAGGAATTTTTAAAAGGAAACGTTAAAGCTTATGGGATTTTACAAAATAGAAGCGGTAAAGTAACAAGACAATTCTCCGCAGATCTGAACGGGAAATGGGATGGGTCACAATTAATTTTAGATGAAAAATTTAATTGGTCAGACGGCGAAGTTCAGACACGTCAATGGAAAATTATTAAAAAGAATAATAATTATTACGAAGGTACAGCGGCAGACGTAATTGGAACGGCAAAAGGTTATTCATATGGTCCAGCATTTAAATTTGAATATGTTTTATTAGTTCCTGTAAAGGGCAGAGAAATCAAAATTACTTTCGATGATTGGATATTCAAGCAGGATGATAGAGTCGCCATCAATAGAGCAAAAATGACAAAGTTTGGATTTAAAGTTGCTGAACTTACTGTTGTTTTTTTTAAAGACTAACGTTTCACTAATTTTTTTATTAAAAATAAATAAATTTTGTTAGGTAGAATTCTAAAAAATTTAAATATTGTAGTTAACTGTTTTGGAAAAGTTATCTCAAAAGCATTACTTTTTACTAAACCATTATACATTTTATCTGCAGCAAACTCTGGAGATTTAATAAATGGCATTTGGAATTTATTTTTGTCAGTCATAGGAGTTTTAATAAACCCTGGAGATATTAAAGAAATTCTAACATTATGTTTTTTAAAATCAAAATATAAACTTTCCGCTAAATTAGATAAAGCTGCCTTTGAAGGGCCATAACCACTTGAGTTTGGAAGACCACGATATCCCGCTATAGATGAAACAATTGAGATATGACCATTTTTTATATTTTTAAAATATTCTTCAACAGCTTTAATGCAATTAACAACACCAAAAAAATTAACTTCCATAGTTTTTCTAATTTGTTCCTGACTTATTTCTTTTTCTAACTTAGGCTCGTACGTTCCAGCGCCAAAAATACACAAGTCTATATTTTTGAAGTCTTCTAATATTTTTTTAAAAACCTCACTAACTTTTTTTTCATCGGTTACATCAAGAGGATAGTCAAAAATATTATTATCTTGAGCAATATTTTTTAACAACTCTGCTCTTCTAGCAGAAATTGCAACCTTCCATCCTTCTTTGGAAAATTTCTCAGCAACCGCTTTGCCTATCCCAGTGCTTGCACCTGTAATCCAAATTTTTTTCTGGTTTTCTGACATGATAAATTATATCTCATAATTATGATGAATAATAAATATATATCTTTAGCATTAATACTTTTAGTCACATTCGTGGCATCTGGTATTGGAGGTTTTGTAACTTCTTCTTTCAAAGAACCTTGGTATTCACAAATTGTTTTGCCAACCTTTAATCCACCAAGTTGGGTATTTGGCCCTGTCTGGACTTTACTGTATATATTTATGTCGGTTGCTGCATGGATTGCCTGGAAAAAAATATCAGACAAAAAAATTTTACAAATATACTTTGTTCATTTATTTTTTAATTCTATATGGAGTGTAATATTTTTTGGATTTCATCAAATCTTCATTGCCTTAATTGATCTAGGGATAATATTAATTTTTATCATTTGGTTAATGAAAATTTATTACCAAGTTAGTAAAATAAGTTTTTTACTAATGACACCTTATTTGTTATGGTCTTCTTACGCTTTAATTCTTAATACAACTATTTTTTATTTAAATTGATTATGGATGATGTAGTTATAATTGGTGGAGGAATAATAGGCGCAGCTTCAGCCTATTTTTTGTCAAAGGAAGGAAGAAAAGTTAAGGTCGTTGAGAGAGATCCTACCTATAAAAAAGCTTCATTTCCTTTGTCTCTTGGAGGTTTTAGGAGGCAGTTTTTTCAAAAGGAAAATATTTTACTAGGCAAATTTGCTAGAGAATTTATTTTTCAAATACCAGATCTACTCAAAACCACGAAAAACCCCAAGCCTACGGCAAGTGTAGTTCCAAACGGATACTTATTCTTATTTGGTTCTAAACATGCTCCTGAGCAGTACGAAGCCTTAAAAAACCACAAAGCCTGTGAAGCTGGTACAAAAAATATTAAAGGAAGTGAATTAAAAAAAATATTTCCCTATGTTAATGATGAAGGAATTGAAACTGTAACCTATACAGACAATGAAATGGAAGGTTGGATGGATCCACATATGTTTCATGCTGCTCTTAAAAATAAAGCTATGGAATTGGGTGCTGAGTTTATAAAAGGAGAGATTAAAAATATATCAGAAGTAAAGGCAAAAATTATTATTTCAGCTGTAGGTTATTGTACTAATGAATTATTAAAGGATATACCGGTGTTTCCGCAAAAACACACAGTTTTCAGAGTTAGTTGCCCAAAACACATTCCAGAAATGCCTCTTACGTCCGATTTTACCACCGGAGTTTATTGGAGGCCTGAGGGAAAAGATTATATAGCAGGTTCTCCAATATCGAAATTTGATGCAAAAGATTTAGAACCAGAATGGAATGATTTTGAAGAATTGGTCTGGCCAGCTCTTGCTAAAAGAATTCCGATTTTTGAAAAATTAAAATTAACTGGTGGCTGGGCCGGGTATTACGATTGTAACAAACTAGACAATAATGCTGTTATAGGAAAACACCCTAAATATGAAAATGTATATATAGCCTCAGGTTTTACCGGAAGAGGTTTAATGCAAGCCCCTGGTGTTGGCAGAGCTCTAACCGAATTAATTACTACAGGATCATACCAATCTATTGATTTAAGTGGTCTTGCTGTTGAAAGAGTGTTAGAAAACAAAAAAGTACCTGAACCATATGTGTTATGAAAACTAAATCAAATTTTTTTAATAGGATTTATCGTGCAATTAAAATTGATCCAGATTTGTACGAGGAGGTTGAACATGACAAAAGCGCAACAATGCAAGCGGCTGCAGTGGTTGTTTTATCAAGTTTAGCTGCAGGGGTGGGTGCAATCCACTTAGGAGTATCAAATTTTATTCTTGGACCAATATTATCTCTTGCTAGCTGGTATTTTTGGGCATTGATAATTTACTTAGTAGGAACCAAACTTTTTCCTGACAAAGATACAAAAAGTGATCACGGTGAACTTCTTAGAACTATAGGATTTTCAAGTGCACCTGGATTAATAAGAGTATTTGGCTTTACTCCTGAATTGATGACAGTAACATTTATTGGCTCATCATTCTGGATGCTTGCTTGTATGGTAGTAGCAGTAAAACAAGCGCTCGAATACAAAAGTTTGTGGAAAGCTTTTGCAGTCGTTGTTGTAAGTTGGTTTGTTCAAGCAATTTTATTAGTTTTAATTTTACTTATATTTAGATAGGAAAAATAGTTTTAGAAACCCTACAACTGTCACAAACTTTAAACCCATACTTAATAAGATTTTGTGTCACACTTTCTTCACTTTTATTACATTCTTCACATACTTCATCAAGGTCTTTTTCATTCATTTTAGATTTTGGTTGGATTAGGTTTATTTTTATATATTTTTTTAGGATCAAATTTTTTATTTTTTTCTTTAAATTTCATTTCT
This sequence comes from uncultured Pelagibacteraceae bacterium, assembly GCA_902591045.1. Taxonomy (GTDB): domain Bacteria; phylum Pseudomonadota; class Alphaproteobacteria; order Pelagibacterales; family Pelagibacteraceae; genus Anoxypelagibacter. Next base: position 44,216 of record CACIZC010000004.1, read on the forward strand.
ATTTTTTCGGAGTCTTTTATTTTTCCTAAAGGAATAGCTCTATAAAAACAAGATTTATATCCAACATGGCAACTTGCTCCATCTCCAATATCTACACTAATCCAAATTGAGTCTTGATCATCGTCAATCCTAATTTCAACAACTTTTTGAACAAAACCGCTTGTCTCACCTTTATGCCAAACTTTTTTTCTTGATCTACTCCAATAGTAGGCTTCTTTAGTTTCGATGGTTTTTTGTAGCGACTCCGAGTTCATATATCCGTGCATCAATACCTCTTGAGTTTTGCAATCGGTAGTTATAACTGGAATAAGGCCATCTTCATCAAATTTAGGTGATAATAATTCTCCTTCTTCTATAGCAGCGACATTTTCTCTTTTTTTAAACATTTGATTAAATTAATGAAAAAATAGTAGAATAGCAATTTGCATTAATAAAATTTGTTGTGTATGAAGGGTTCAAACTATGAAAATTGTTAAAAATACAGAAAAAATTACCGAAAATAGATCAAAGATTTCTGACAAAGAAGCTGAGGAAGCATTTAAAACAATTATTAAGTGGATTGGTGAGGATCCCAATAGAGAAGGGTTGGTTGAAACTCCTCGAAGAGTTGTAAAAGCATTTAAGGAATATTTTCAAGGATACAATCAAGAATATGCCTCGGAATTAAGAAAAACATTTGGAGATGTAGAAGGTTATGATGATATGGTATTACAAAAAAATATATCTATATTAAGTCATTGCGAACATCATATGGCGCCCATTATTGGCGTAGCCCATGTTGCTTATTTACCTAATAAGAAAATAGTCGGTCTAAGCAAACTTGCAAGAACTGTAGAAGTTTTTTCAAAAAGACTTCAAACACAGGAAAGACTAACAATGCAAATTGCTAATACTTTAATGAAAGGTCTTGATGCATATGGCGTTGCAGTTACAATCGATGCAACACACCAATGCATGACTATGAGAGGAATTAAAAAAGAAAAAGCTACCACTGTAACCAATTATTTTATGGGTAAATTTAAAAGTGATCTAAGTTATCAAAACAGATTCCTGAGATATATTGCTGACAAAAATTAGTTACTGATGTCCAAGAAATTTAAAGCTATCGTTATCGATAATCAAAATGAAAATTTTACTAGACAAGTAAAGGAGTTAAGTACCGAAGAGCTTAAAGATGGAAATGTTCTAGTTAAGATTGATTATTCAGGGTTAAACTACAAAGATGCTTTAATACTAAATAATGGCGGTCGAATTGTAAAAAAATATCCTTTTATTCCAGGCATTGATTTTTCGGGAACAGTAGAAGAGAGTGAAGACAATAAATTTAAAGCAGGTGATAGAATAATTTTGACCGGTTTTAGAGTAGGAGAAGTTTATTTTGGAGGCTTTGCAGGCTATGCAAGAGTTAATTCATCTTTTTTAGTTAAGGCCCCAAAGGAACTGACAAATTTACAAACAATGATGATGGGAACCGCTGGATTCACAGCGCTTTTATGTTCTTTTGCAATAAAAGCTAGAGAAGAACTTTTGATGGGAGAAAAAGTAAAAGATGTGCTTGTCACAGGAGCTACTGGTGGTGTAGGCAGTATAGCAGTAATGGTTTTATCTAAGATGGGTTATGATGTTCATGCGGTTACCGGAAAAAAAGATAAACACGATTATCTAAAGAATCTTGGAGCAAAAAACATTTTGGACAGAAAAGAATTTCAAGGAGAGAGCAAATTATTAGAAAAAGGAATATGGGATGGCGTCGTAGACACCGTAGGTGGAGAATCTTTGACTAAAATTTTAGCACAAACAAAACCTAATGGAATTGTTGCTGCGTGCGGAAATGCTGGTGGCATCAAGCTAAACACAAGTGTAATGCCGTTTATAATTAGAGGAGTTAAGTTGTGGGGAATAGATTCTTCAGCCTCAAGTATTAAACGCAGAGAATTTGCATGGAATGAGGTAAAAAATTTAATAGATTTTAATAAATTAAAAAGTTTAACAAAAGAACATTCACTGGAAGATTTGATTAAGATTTATCCAAAAATGTTAAAAGGTGAGCTTTTTGGAAGAGCCGTAATTAATCCAAACAAATAATTATGGATTGGGATAAATTAAAGATTTTTCATACAGTGGCGGAAGCCGGAAGCTTTACTAAAGCATCAACTATTTTAAATTTAAGTCAATCAGCTATAAGTAGGCAAATCCAATCTTTAGAAAACGAACTAAAAATTCATTTGTTTGAAAGACATGCCAGAGGTTTAGTTTTAACTGACAATGGAGAATATCTCTTTAAAACCGCCCATGAAGTAATATCTAAATTAAAAGATGTTGAAGCTACTCTAAACGATGAAAAAGACAAACTTCATGGAAAATTGACAGTCACAACTGTTGTTAGCTTTGGAACGACTTGGCTTACCCCACGAATAAAAGAATTTATGGCACTTCACCCTGAAATTGAAATTGAACTTATATTTGATGATAAAGAGTTGGATTTAAGTACAAGGCAAGCAGACATTGGAATTTTTATGAGAAGACCAAAACAACTTAATTACATTCAAAAAAAATTGATTGATCTTCATTATCATATCTATGGTTCAAATAAATATTTGGAGAAAAACGGACATCCGAAAAATCTTAGAGACTTAGACAAACATAAATTTATAACTTATGGCAGAGGAGCTCCATCACCAGTTTTTAATCCAGATTGGGCTTTAAAACTTGGATCAAAAGATAATAAAAAAAGAAAACCAGTTATGAAAGTAAACAGTGTTTATGGTTTATTACTTGCAGTTCAAAGCGGAGTTGGTCTAGCTGCTTTACCAGACTACATTACAGTTAATGTTCCAAATATTGTTAAAGTGCTTCCAGACGTGGAAGGGCCTCTAACAGAAACACACTTTGTTTACCCGCAATCTTTAAAGAATGTAGCCAAAGTAAAAGCTTTTAGAAATTTCTTATTTAGTAAAGTAAGTGAGTGGAAATTTTAATTTAATAGGTTTCAGCTTTAATTTTAAGCTTTGCCCCATCTTCAATTGATAAATTCTTTTGGTTCAAAACTCCATCAACATCAGCAGTTGATCTTATTCTAATTTTTTCGGAGTTAATATTTCCTTTAGTTACTCCTCCCAATGTTGCATGAGTAGAACTAATATTACCCGTTATATTTGAACTTTCATGAGTTTCAAGTCGATCCGCGCTTATATCACCATCTATTTTAGAGTCAGTTATTAATTTTTCTTTCTCAACAATGTCTCCTTTAATAGTAACATCTGATAACAATACTGAAATTTTTTCACTCATGGCGATAAGTCTACAATTATGAGTTGATAAAATCAATTGATTAAAATATTAGATAAATTAGGCAAAAAACAGCATTTAAGATATTAAGAAGTTACTCGTATACAGTAAAAAGAAATAAATGATACCATTAAAAGACGATAATCCAATAAACAGTAAACCAATAGTTAGTTACGGAATTATAGGTTTTTGCATTTTAATATTTCTTTCTCAGCTAAGTTTAAGTGAAAATGAATTAAGAGATTTCACATATTCGTATGGATTAATACCTTCTGTGCTTATGGGAATAGATCAGTTGCCAAATGATATTAATAAAATTTCTCCAATCGGAACAATTTTTACATCCATGTTTATGCATGGAGGCTGGATGCATCTAATAGGAAACATGTTATATTTGTGGATTTTTGCAGACAATATAGAGGATGATTTAGGGACATTAAATTTTGTTATTTTTTACTTTGCTTCTGGCGTTGGAGCGGCCATGTCCCAAGTTTTAGTAGATATTAATTCACAAATACCAATGATAGGAGCTAGTGGTGCTATAGGAGGCGTTCTTGGTGCATATTTAATTAATTATCCAAAAACAAAAGTTTTAGTTTTAATACCTTTTGGTTTCTTTAGTCAATTAATAAAAATTAAAGCATTATATGTTTTAGGTTTTTGGTTTATTCTACAATTCATAAATTCTTTCCTCTCATCTTCTTCAGGAGGAGGGGTAGCATATGCTGCACATATCGGTGGTTTTATTTCAGGAATAATTTTGATACTATTTTTTAATAAGAAAAATACAAAAAAACATTACAAACCTAAAAACAAAAAAATTAAGAAAGGACCTTGGGAAGAATGAATTACCTAATTGCATTCATTATTTTAATTACCATAGTTGTTTTTATACATGAATATGGGCACTATTACTTTGCAAAAAAATATGGAGTAGGTGTTACCGATTTTTCAATCGGTTTTGGTAAAGAAATATTTGGTTTTAATGATAAGAGTGGAACCAGATGGAAATTTTGCCTTTTTCCACTTGGTGGTTATGTAAAATTTTTTGGTGATAGAAATGTTTTTAGTCAAGCAGAACAAAATGAAATTTTAAAAAAGTATAATAAAGAAGATCATGACAAACTATTTACCATGAAACCTTTATACCAAAGAGCTTTAATTGTTTTTGGGGGTCCATTAGCTAATTTTTTATTAGCTATGTTAATTTTTTCATTAATTTATATGTTTGTTGGTAAAGACTTTACTCCAGCTAAAATTACAGATGTTACTTTAGACAGCCCAGCATATAAGTCAGGGTTAAAAAAAGATGATATTATTATTTCAATCGATGGAAATAAAGTTGAAAGTATTATGGAAGTCTCAACGCTTATTAATACTGCATCAGCTGATGCGATTGACATCGAGGTATTAAGAAATCAGAGAGAAATTCTATTTAAAACCAAACCAATAACAACAGAAAGCACAGACGCTTTTGGCAACAAAATCAATAAAAAAATTATTGGCATAAAGATTGCTCCTCCAAATCAAGAATTTAACAAGAAAAAATTAGGCCCAGTAAATGCAATCTTTTATTCTGTTAAGGAAATTTGGTTTGTAATAAAAACTACAATGAAATTTGTTGCTTCCATTTTTTACGGTAATGCTGACACAACCCAACTAGGAGGACCGATCAAAATTGCAAAGATTTCAGGGCAAGTTTTGGAATTTGGTATTTTAGCCTTTTTTAGTACCGTAGCTTATATTTCTGTAAGTTTGGGCTTAATAAATCTTTTTCCAATACCTTTGCTTGACGGAGGACATCTAATGTTTTTTCTTTTTGAAAAGATATTGGGAAGGCCTTTATCACAAAAGACGCAAGAGGGTTTTTTCCGAATCGGTTTATTTTTACTTATTTCTCTTATGTTTTTTACTACTTTTAACGATTTGAAAGACTGGGGTTTATTTTAAAGACCCGTTTAAAAGTTAAAAAAAACCAATAAAATCAAGGCTTTTTAGGTATACTGTATGTTGTGTTAATACATAATATAAACACCATATTTTCGTTGATTTTGTTGAATTTTTATAGACATTGAAAAAAGCAACAAAAAAGGGGCTAAAATGAACAAAAAACAACTGGTAAATAAGATCGCATCCACAATGAGCCAAAGTAAGGCTGATGCAGAGAGGATGTTCGATACTATTACTCAAATAATCCTTGATTGCCTTAAAAATGACGAGGCCGTTAAAATAGCGGGTTTTGGTACATATAAGGTTGCAAAAAGGAAGGCTAGAGTAGGTAGAAATCCTAGAACTGGAGAGCAAATACAGATAAGTGCTTCTCAAAAGGTTAAGTTTCTTCCTGCAAAAGGCTTGAAGGACATGTTTAATAAGTAATTAGAATTTAAACAATCCCTAGAAATACTTAAATTTTAGGGATTGTTTGAAGCACAAACTGTCACATATACTTAAAACTCATAGCTAATTTTCATACACAACACTTCTTAAAATCACCCAATAAACTAATGTTGGATCAATGGAGGTATAATAATGAAAAAATACATAGGTTACTTCTTTGCAGGTACAGCAATTTATTTCGCGTTCGCTGGTTTAGGCTACGCCGAAACAACAGTATCCGCAGAAGTACAATACATATTTAATACAATATTATTTTTAATGTCAGGTTTTCTGGTTATGTGGATGGCAGCAGGTTTTGCCATGCTGGAATCAGGGCTGGTTACGTCAAAAAGTGTATCAGCAATCTGTGCAAAAAATATAGGTTTATATTCAATAGCTGGAATTATGTTCTGGTTAGTTGGATACAATTTAGCTTACGGCATACCTGAAGGTGGATGGATAGGTTCATTCTCATCTTGGAGTGACGCATCATCATTGGAAACAGGTTATTCTGATGGTTCAGATTGGTTTTTCCAAATGGTATTCTGTGCAACAACAATGTCAATCGTATCAGGAACATTGGCCGAAAGAATTAAAATTTGGCCATTCTTCTTATTTGCTGCTATTTTAACTGGATTTATTTATCCAATTGAAATGGGATGGCAGTGGGGCGGTGGTTGGTTATCATCTGCTGGTTTCTCTGATTTTGCAGGCTCAACATTGGTACATGCTGCTGGAGGAGCTGCTGCTCTTGCTGGTGCGATAGTACTTGGTGCTAGAACTGGGAGATTTACTTCAAAAGGTGGCGTAAAAGCTATGGCACCTTTTGCAGCTTCTTCAATTCCATTAGCAACTCTTGGAGTATTTATACTTTGGTTAGGTTGGTTTGGATTTAACGGTGGTTCACAATTAGCTGCTGGAACATTGGAAGACGTTAGCTCTGTTGCAACAATATATATTAATACAAACTTAGCTGCAGCTGGTGGTGTATTAGCCGCTGCTACAGTATCTAGACTTGTTGGTGGTAAAACCGACGTAGTCATGATGCTTAATGGTGCGATAGCTGGTTTAGTTGGTATAACAGCGGAACCTTTAACACCAAGCCCACTAGCTGCAATCGTGATTGGAGCAATAGCTGGCATATTAATGTACTACTCAACAAAACTATTATACAAAATGAAAATAGATGATGTTGTTGGTGCTATTCCTGCACACTTAGTTGCTGGAGCATGGGGTACATTAGCAGTTCCGTTTACAAATACAGAAGTAGGTTTTGGTTCACAGTTTCTAGGAACGATTTCAGTAGTAGTTTTCGTTTTCGTAGTTTCATACATCGTATGGTCAATTATGAAAATGACTATTGGAATAAGAATCAGTAAAGAAGCTGAAAGGCTTGGAACTGATAAGTCCGAAGTTGGTGTAATCGCTTACGGTATAAGAGATTAATTAAAGAATTACCTTCCCTCCTAGTTGGTAATATTTGGGCCCGAGAAATCGGGCCCTTTTATTTTAGAGATTTTATAAACCTAAGAACTTCTTCAGCGTGTCCTTTTACCCTAACATTTGGCCAAACTTTTAAAATTTTTCCTTTATTAATAGCAATTGTTGACCTTATAGTTCCCATGAATTTTTTGCCCATAAATGATTTCATTCCCCAGATGCCATATTTTTTCTGAACTTGAACTCTTTCATCTGACAAAAGCTGGAAAGGTACTTTATATTTTTTTTTAAAACCCAAATGACTTCTTATATTGTCTTTTGAAATACCAACAACTTCGTATTTTAGACCTTTAAATTTCTTATATAGTTTGGAGAAATCTTTAGTTTCCAGAGTACATCCAGGAGTATTATCTTTGGGATAAAAATAAATAATCAGGCCATTTTTTAGCTTTGATAACTCAAAAGTTTTAAGAGACGTAGAATCAAGTTTAAAATTTGGAGCTTTTTTCTTTGGTTTAATTTTCATTTTTATCCCACAGTTTTTTCCAATCAACATTAGGTGATAATCCATAAATTGAGTTTACATTTGTAAAATGCACAGCTAGTGAAGGAATAGGAGAAACGCATAATTCTTTTTTGTATATATTATGCAGAGGTTTCTCAAAAGGATAATGCTCAACTTTGCACATACTAGTTAATACAGTCCAATATTTATCAATTATTTTTTTACTGGTAAGAAATGTGCATAATGTTTGGTCAACCTGACGCCAGTGTCTATTCTCTCCTAAAAAAATTCTTGTATTTTCACTTTTAGTGTAAAGATAAGGATAATCTGTTGGACAGATTATTAATTCTTGTTTTGTAAGAGATGCTATTCTTTCATAAGTGTACAATATTTCAGATAAACTAGTTGTTTCATGGATATAATCATCCTCAACGAAATAAATTAAATCTTCACTTTTTTCTTTAGAGAGCAAAAGAGATTGGTGAATATTTGACATATTTGACATTTGGTTTTGAGTTACTTCTTTATTTTCTTCATTAATTGAATTGATGTAGCTTGAAAATTTTTTAAATTCTAAATTTTGAATTTCAAAATTTATATCTGATTTTTTTAATATATTTTTCATTTCATCAATCTGATTTTTTTCAGAATTATGATCAATTATATAAATTTTAAACTTAATGTTTTTAAATATATTTTTTGCGTGATTTACACTTTTTGTTATAGATATCAAAGTTCGTTTTGTGTACTCTTCTTTACTTTTCTCAAACATCCTTTTTTTGGATTGAGTTAGCATATTCACTGACATACATGTTCTTAGTATGATATCTAGAGACTTAACTGGCCTTGTTATTTCAATTTTCCCTAGCGGTAAAGTTACAGATTTTTTTCCAGGAATACTTATGCTCTCGTTTATAGATTTATTTGATGTTGGAATTGTAAAATTACTCTGATCTATAACTTCAAAACCAAATATTCTGCATAGCTTAATGAATACTTTTGTTAAAGGATTTTTTTTATTAGATTTGATTTCTCTCATTTTATTTCTTAGCCTCATCTATCGCATAAGAAAGTCTATCTTGGCCCCAAAAAATTTTTTTGTTAATCAAAAAAGTTGGTGCCCCAAATATTCCTTTTTTTAATGCATCATCGGTTAACTTTTTTAATCTATCTTTAATTTTCTGATCAGTGGCTTTAGATAAGAATATTTCTGGATTTAGACCCATATTTTTTATGACTTTATTTATCACTGTTGGATCGTTCATATTCAAACCATCTTTCCATATAGAATTAAAAATTTTTTCAATATAAATTTTTTCAAAATTATCTTCATGAGAAATTATTACACCCCGCATAAAATTTACAGTTTTTATTGGAAAATAAGAGTTGAATTTAAATTTAATATTTTTTTTCTCACAAATTAGTTTAGTGTCTCTTATCATATACTTTGCCTTAACAGAAATAAAAGCAGCAGGAGTTACACCGGCAGAATTATGAAGCCCACCTAGGAAAATTGGCATATAATTTATTTTAATTATATTTTTTTTTTCAAATTTTTTTATTTCTTTAAAACCAATATATGAATATGGGCTAGAAAAATCGAAATAAAAATCTATAGATTTAGTCATAATAGTTTATTTTTTTTGAATAGATAATTCTTACTATCCAATAAAATATTAGACCAACAGGTCCGGTGAAGTAAGTAATTATTAAAGCAAGAATAACAAAAAATCTAGAAACAGAATATGTTCTCGAATCACTTGCTATCCAGTTTCCAACAAACAAGCTTATTGATAGAAAATGTAGCCAAAATATTAATAAAAAAGCTTCATTTGAAAAAATTGCATAAAGTTCTTCCAAACCAAAATAAAGATTGAAAATTTCAAATAGATTATCGGTAATATAAATCTGATAAGCGACAAACAAATATGCTGCCGACAATAGCATTGGTGCTACGATAGATTTAACAAGAAAACTTGTGACAAAGTGGTTGGGGGTGAAAATTAATAACAACCAAAAAGGTATAACACCAATATTTGCAATATGGTAAATATTTTCATAAGTTAAAAAAGATATAAGATTTTCAGCCATATAAAACTTGTATAATATAAAAGCGATGGATCCAATATCCAATAAAAAAGATTTTGAAGATTTAACTGCTAATTTAAGAGATTTAGCTTATTCCTATATAGAAAAGTATAATCCGTCAAAACAACAAATCAAAACCTATTTATTAAAAAAATATTTGAAAAAATTTCAAGGAATTAAAGTTAAGAAAGAAGTAACGGAAATAATAGACTCTATCGTATTAAATCTAGAAAAAAATAAATTATTAAATGACGAACTTTATTCAGATGTAAAAGCCAGGATGTTTCTAAAGAGAGGATATTCATTAAATAAAATTAGTCAATCACTCAGGATTAAAGGTATAGAAGACAAGAATATTAAATCAAGTTTAGAAAAAATAAAAAATGAAAAAGAAGATCCTGATTTTGCTTCAGCAATGAAAATTTGCAAAAAGAGAAGAATAGGTCCTATAAGGCCTCAAAGCAATAGAGAACTATTTTATAAAAAAGATATGGGAATTTTGGCCAGATCTGGTTTTTCGTATGATATATCGAAAAAAATTCTATCTATGGATTTAAAGGAATTTAATAAACTAATAAAACTTATTTAGTTTTTTTATTTTTTTCATTTAATTTTAAATAGTATTCAATTCTTTTTTTCATTGAATTCTTAACTAAAATAAAAACAATCACACCAAATAATGTTACTGACAAGATTATTATTCCTATTGTTTTAAGCATCTAAAATTTTGCTACGTTTAATTAATAGACTCAAGTTTTTATAATCACCTTTTCCATATTTAAAAGGCTGATTCTCTAAAGTTGTGATTATGGCTCCAGCATTTTCTGCAATGGCATGACCGGCTGCATAATCCCATTCATAAGCTCTTTCTTTAGCTGCATAAAAATCAAATTCACCAGTAGCAATTACACAAAATTTATATGAACTATGCATCGGAATAAAGGAGGATACTTTGTGATTTTTTAAAATATTTAATATTTGGCTAGATGGATTCCCAGTTCCACTAACCGCTACAATCTTGCCTTTGGGAGTTTTCTTTTTACAATCTAATTGAATAGTTTTTTTATTTTCAATCATATAAGAATTATTTTTTCCATAAGAATAGAACAATCTATTTTTTTTTGGAACCCCAACTAAACCAATTGTTGGAATACAATCAATCACAAGAGCAGCATTAGTTGTATATTCACTCTGCCCAGAAATATATTCTCTTGTTCCATCTATAGGGTCAATAAGCCAAAAGGTGTTCAAAGTATTTTTCTTTTTTAAATCTACAGTTTCCTCAGAAATTATTGGAATATTTGGTGTTAATTTTTTTATTTTTTCTGTAAGAATTTTATTTACCTCTAGATCACCATTACTCACTGGAGAGTTGTCAGGTTTTGTAATTATTTTCAATCCTTTTTTGTAAAGCTCTATAGATTTTTCACCAGCAATTTCTGTGGTTAATATTAATTTTTCAGCTATGTTTTTTAGTTCACTTTGGTTCATTTTTTGCTTTTTCTAAGGTTATATTATTTAGATTAATTACTTTTTTTCCTGCATTTTGAAAGTTGATAGTTGCCTTATTTTTGATTATTGACTGTACTTGTCCAATTCCCCAACTTTTCTCGGAGGGATTGAATACATAATTACCAGGTTCTAAATCATATTGCATGATGGAAAATTTTATTTTTTTATAATATATAACAGTTTATGATTAACTCACTAGGTATAAAAAAGTCGCCAAAAGATACGAAAATAGTTGTAGCCATGTCCGGCGGCGTAGATTCCTCAGTTGTGGCGGGCCTTATGAAAGAAGATGGCTATAATGTTACAGGAATAACTCTAAAACTATACGATGATGCAAAACCATCATCAACAAGCAGACAATGCTGTGCTGGACAAGATATTATTGACGCAAAAAGAGTATCAGAAACATTAGAGATTGAGCATAAAATTTTATATTACCAAAAGAAATTTAAGAAAGAAGTTATAGATTCTTTCATTGACAGTTATGTGGCTGGCGAAACTCCTATACCTTGCGTTCAATGTAATCAAACAGTTAAATTTAGAGACTTGTTCAAATTTGCTAAAGAGTTAAAAGCAGATGCTCTAGTCACCGGACATTATGTTTTAAGACGTGAACATAATGGAGAAGGAACTATGTATCGTGCAGAAGATAAAAGTCGTGATCAAAGTTATTTTTTATTCAGTACTACACAAAAACAACTTGATTATTTAAGATTTCCACTTGGTTCTATAAATAAATCTGAAACAAGAAAAATTGCTAACAAACTAAAACTTAACGTGGCAGAAAAACCTGATAGCCAGGACATTTGTTTTGTACCAAATGGTGACTATGCTTCTGTAATAGAAAAGTATAGGCCACAGTCTTTTAAAAAAGGACATATTTTTGATTTGAACGGGAAAAAGCTAGGTTCTCATGATGGAATTATAAATTATACCATTGGTCAAAGAAAAGGCATTAAGATTTCCAGTCAAGAACCACTTTATGTAATTGATATAAGAAACAAAGATAACTCTATTATCGTAGGTCCACAGGATTGTTTAAATATAACAAAGCTGTATCTAAGGAACATCAATCTTTTATCTGATATCAAAAACTTTGAAAAAGATATTTATATTAAAGTTAGGTCTACTGGCAAACTACTTAAATCAAAAGTAGAAATTAATAATGATTCAGCGACTGTTGAAATCTTACAGGATGAGAAAGGAGTTTCGCCAGGTCAGGCTTGCGTGTTTTATTCTAAAGATAACCTTGGTGAAAGAGTTTTAGGCGGAGGTTGGATCAACAAAACTATAAACAAAAATTTATCCACACAACTAACAAACCGATAAAAAAATCAACCAAAAAGTGATGGTGATTTCTGATTAAAATGATTAAATAGAAATTGAATTAAGAGGCAACTCTTAACTGGCCAGTTAAGGAAAGACCGAGAGGTTTAAGCTTGACGGGCAGAAAGTCCTACAGAGTAGCACTAAAATAGTAGGACGGGAGGCTTGGCGGTAGTGCTGAAACGACGGGCCAAAACTTAAGTCTGCGCACCGAAAGGTGTGTAGACTAGGGTTTTTTTCTAATTCGTTCTTGTCAATTTCCAGATCAGTCTAGTTAAAAAGTAGTATACCAATAAGGCTGAAAAATAATTCCATTCCAGTACGTTTTTAAAGTTTGTAGATGGGTCTTTAAAAGCCAATATATAAATTGAGATCAAAGTTCCAAGCAATATAAGAACCACAAATAACACCTTGGTATTTAAAACTGTTAGATTTAGGTACTCGCTAATAGATGATTTTAATTTATATAAATTTATTGTTAATGAAATTTGACCCATAACTTCAAACAAAACAAATAAAACCATAACTAACCTTCTAAACGATTGATATAATTTGAAGTCAAGTTCAACTCCCAGGAATATAGCATGAATAATTAAAAAGAAACAAGATAAGGACCCAAAGTAAAAAAATTTATTTGAAAATGTCTTAATTGTATTTTTATTTCTCAGATGGTTCAAAAATCTCAAATTATTTAACCAATAAAAAAATAAAAAAAAAGCGCTTACAATTATTAAAGGTTTAAAAATTAAATATGCAGGATAATATCTAGCTGTTCTACTTATTGAAACTTCTCCGTAAATGTAAGGATACTTAATAGCAGAAAATCCACTTTTATTACCACTTCTTATTTTTATAAGAGAGTTTTCTAAATCAAATGTTGAAATTAACCAATTAAAAATAGCATAATTTTTTATACATTTTGAGTTTATTTTTTTTCCATATTGAAAAAATACACTTTTAATTTTTTCATTCTCATTTTTTGCATTAACAAAATACTTTGTATAATTTAAATCAACCCCATCGAATGGACCATCTAGTTTATTGCCATTATTTTGTTCATAAGTTCTTTCGTTAATTTCGTATTTTGGACACTGTAAAATATTATTAGGCGCAGACCTGTATTTATTTATGTCAAATGTATCAGACGTATTATTCCAATTAACCTTTTTATAAAATTGAACATTCCCAATCCAATAATACATTAAAAAACAAACATTGATTGTTATTAAAGGCAAAATAAATGAGACTAAAGATAGTCTTTTTATTTTTTTTATTAGAAGATTTTCATTCATTATGAAAATCTATATTACTTCTTTTTATTTCTTTTTCTGGCTCTTCTTTTTTTAGAACCAATTTTTCGTCTTCCACGATGTTTTTTTGGATATCCCATAATGGGACTTATTTATCATTTAAAATACTGATTATCAATTTAAATTATTATCTATAAAATTTCTCTTTTGCCAACCAATTGGTATCAAAATCAGAAGTAATAAATTTTTGGTGAGCTAGGATTCTCTTGTGCAAATCTATTGTGGTAACAATACCATCAATTACAAACTCATTTAAAGACCTCAATGTTCTTTGTATGGCTTCTGTTCTGTTTCTTCCTTTGCATATTAGTTTGCAAATAAGACTATCGTAGTATGGAGTTATCTTACAACCTTGAAAAATAGAGCCATCGACTCTTGTTCTAAAACCTGAAGGTTGGTGACATACAGATATTATTCCAGGGCTAGGTTGAAAGTTTTTTGATGGATCTTCAGCATTAATCCTACATTCAATAGAATGTCCTCTTGCATCAATGTCATTTTGCTTCAAAGCTGTTTCCCCAGAGTGTGCAATCCATATTTGCTCTTTAACTATATCGATACCAGTTTGTACTTCCGTTACAGGATGTTCTACTTGAACTCTGGTATTCATTTCTAAAAAGTAGAATTTTCCTTTTTCATAAATGTATTCAACCGTACCAGCTCCTTCGTAACCAATTGACTCAACCATGTTTACAGTTTTAGTAAGCAAATCAGATCTTGTTTTTTCATCCAAAACAGGACTGGGAGTTTCTTCGATTAGTTTTTGGTGATTTCTTTGAACACTACAGTCTCTTTCGTGTAGGTGAATAGTTCTATTTTTTCCTGATAAAATTTGTACTTCTATATGCCTGGGATTTTTAAAATATTTTTCTATATAAACCTCATCATTACCAAAATATTTTTTTGCTTCTAATCTGGCTAGAGAAAATAATTCATCTAATTTATTTTTACTTTCAACAATTTTCATTCCTTTCCCACCACCTCCACCAGAGGCTTTTATTAAAACTGGATAACCAATTTTTTCACAAACAGATTTTGCCTCACTTACATTTTTTACACTCCCTTCAGATCCTTCAATGATAGGAAGGCCATTTAATTTTGCAATTTTTTTAGCTTCAATTTTATCTCCCATTTTTTTTATAATATCTGCTTTTGGACCAATAAATTTTACACCATGTTTTTCAACAATATCCGCAAATTTATAATTTTCAGATAAAAAACCATAACCAGGATGAATAGCTTCGGCTCCAGTTATATCTACAGCAGACATGATAGCAGCCATGTTTAAATAACTATTTTGTGGTTGGTGAGATCCAATACAAACACTTTCGTCCGCTAAACGAACATGCATCGAATTACTATCAACGTCTGAATGAACAGCTACTGTAGCAATACCCCATTCTTTACATGCTCTAATAATTCTTACGGCTATTTCGCCTCTATTTGCAATTAAAACTTTTTTAAACATTACTTATTTAAGTAAAACTAAGGCTTGTCCAAACTCTACAGCCTGACCATCTTGAACTAAAATTTTTTTAATCTCCCCATCAGAAGTTGACGGAACATGATTCATTGTCTTCATAGCCTCAACAATCATTATAGTTTGTCCTTTTTTTATTTTCTGACCTACCTCAACAAACTTCTTTGCACCTGGCTCTGGAGCTAAATATGCCGTACCTATTATGGGCGATGTAACTTTTGTTCCGCTTCCTTCATCTTTGGGAACAGTTAATCCTGGCTTGTGTGCGGTAATACTACTATTAGAAACTGAATTCTTAGCAACTTTTATCTTTTTATCACCATCTTGATACTCAATCTCTGATAGTCCAAATTCTTCCAGATATTCTTTAAGTTCTTTAATTAGTTTCTTGTCAATTTTCATTATTTATTTATTATTTTTTTAATTCCATCGAGAGCCATTATATATCCTTCAACTCCAAAACCGCAAATTATTCCGTCAGCCGCTTTGCTGATTAGAGATTTATGCCTGAAATCTTCTCTTTTGTAAATATTTGTTATGTGCAACTCTATAGTTGGTTTTTTGACTGCCAGTAATGCATCAAGAATTGCAACTGAGGTATGGGTATATCCACCAGCATTGATTACAATACCATCATGTTGTTTTCTAGCCTCTTGAATAAAATTTACAATTTCTCCCTCCACGTTTGATTGCTTGAAATCTAATTCAAGGTCGATTTTTTTTGAATGTTTTTCACATTCTTTTTTTATTTGATCTAAAGAATCCTTACCGTATTTATCCTTTTCTCTTACCCCAAGAAGATTGAGGTTTGGTCCATTAATAACAAGGATTTTTAGTTTCATTTTGATATAATAAAAACTTAAAATATCTTAATTATGGCAAAAATACAATTAAACGGTAAAAAACTAAAAATTCAAAGAAATTTGACTATCAACGAACTTGTTAAGAAATATAAGCTCAAGGAAGATAAAGTGGCCATTGAATTGAACGGAACAATTTTACCTAAACACGTCTACAAGAAGAAAAAGATCAAAAATAATGATAAAATTGAAATAGTCCAATTTATTGGAGGAGGGTAATGAAAAAAGAAATCTTCAAAGTTGGTAGTCAAATAATTAAATCAAGATTAATTGTGGGAACTGGAAAATATAAAAATTTTAAACAGACCGCCGAAGCAGTCAAAGCTTCTGGCGCTGACATGGTAACAGTTGCAGTTAGACGTGTTAATATTTTAGATAAAAAAAAACCGGTTTTGATGGACTATCTAAACCCTAAAAAAATTATATATTTACCTAACACCGCAGGATGTTTTACATCCGAAGATGCTCTTAGAACTTTAAGATTAGCTAGAGAGATGGGTGGTTGGAAATTAGTAAAACTAGAAGTTCTCGGAGACAAAAAAACTCTCTATCCAAATATGATTGAAACTCTAAAATCAACAAAGGTTCTTGTTAAAGAAGGTTTCCGTGTAATGGTTTACTGTTCAGACGATCCCATAATCGCAAAAAAATTAGAGGATCTTGGCGCTTCAGCTATCATGCCTTTAGCATCACCAATAGGTTCAGGAAGAGGGATTAGAAATAAATTAAATTTATCAATAATTATTAAAAATTGTAAAGTTCCTGTAATTGTGGATGCAGGTATAGGCACTGCTTCAGACGCAACAATTGCGATGGAGTTAGGTTGTGATGGGGTTTTAATAAATACAGCAATAGCAAAAGCAAAAAATCCTATTATGATGGCAAAATCTATGAAGCACGCAGTAATAGCGGGCAGACAATCATACTTGGCTGGAAGAATTAAAATTCAAAAATACGGAAACCCAAGCAGTCCCAACAAAGGTTTAATTTAATCTTTTTCTTCGTCTCGTCCACAATATCTTACCCAACCCTTCGTTAGATTTTTTTTTATTTTTCTTGTGTGCTTTATTAATGTTTATAATGTTATTCTTATTTCCTACAGCTATAGTTTTAAAGCTTTCTATTTTATTTATTATTTTTTTATTTTTATTTAACAAATGTATTTTATATTCAGGAATAATCAAAGATTCATCACCAAGTATATTGATTTTAAATTTATATTTTTTTTCGAAAAAAACTATTTCTTTTGCAAAAAAAGTATTTAAAAAAGCACAAACTTTTTCAGGTATGTAAGCAGATATAATTTTTGTTTTGTTAGAAAAAGCCAGCATTTCTATTTTTTTAATTATCTTTTGAGCAAAAGATTCAAGAGACAAATTTGTTTCCCATTTGATCGAGCTTTCCTTAAGTCTTTGACGAGTCATTTCAAGAAGACCAAAGTTACTTATTCTACCAATCTGAATTTTTGCTCTGTCTAATTTTAGTTTTTCTTTAATTTTTCTTTCTACCAGCCTTTTGTTATGGAAATTCATCATGTCAATAAAATCTATTACTATAAGACCAGATAAATCTCTTATTTTCATTTGCCTTGCTATCTCTTCAGCTGCCTCAAGGTTAGTGTTTACGGCAGTTTTTTCTATGTTGATTTGTTTAGTAGATTGTCCAGAGTTAATATCTATGGCAACCAGAGCCTCAGTTGGATTAATAACTAAATACCCGCCTGATTTTAGTTTTACAACAGGATCAAATATTTTGTTTAAATCTTTTTCAATATCTTCACTGTGAAATAAAGGAATTTTTCCTCTATATTTTTTAACATATTTAGCATTTCTCGGCATAAATTGTTTCATAAAAGATTTTGCTTTTTGATATCCATCATTGCCTTCTATATAAACATATTTAGTATCATTATCGTAGATATCTCTTAAAGCTCTTTTTATAATGTCACCTTCTTCATGAATTAAAATTGGCGCGGTAGAATTTATAGCTTTATTTTTAATTTCTTCCCAAACTGCTACAGTATTTTCGAGGTCATTATTAATTTCATTCTTAGTTTTTCTTGCTCCTGCAGTTCTTACTATTAGACCCATATTTTTTGGAATTTCTATGCTTCTTAAAATTTGTCTGACTCTGTTTCTGTCTTCATAATTAAAAATTTTTCTTGAGATACCACCACCTTTTGCTGTATTTGGCATCAAAACAATGTATTTACCAGCCAAAGATATAAAGGTTGTTAGAGCAGCTCCTTTTTGACCTCTTTCTTCTTTTATAACTTGAATAAGGATAACTTGACCGGGTTTTATTACTTCTTGAATTCTATATCTTTTTACACCGTATCTATTTCTTAACTTTTCTCTTATGTTATTTTCTGTTTTTACAGATGATTGATCTTTAGATTCGGAATTTTCTTGATTTTCTAGCTGAACTTGATTTTCCTGAATATTTTCAGAGTCTTTTTTATCTGTATCTTCGTTTGTATCTTTTAAATCTTCTCGAATTTTTTCTTCAGCTTTTTGTAATTCCTTCTTATCCTCTACAGGAATTTGATAATAATCAGATTGAATATCATTAAACGCTAAGAATCCGTGTCTTTCTCTACCAAAATTTACAAATGCCGCTTGAAGAGACGGTTCGACCCTGCTTATTTTTCCTAAATAGATATTACTTTTTAAATTGAGGCTATTTTTGTTTTCAGACTCATACTCTTCGATATTACCGTCTGATTTAAGTACAATTCTAGTTTCCTCTGGATGCAATGCATCGATATATAAATTCTTTTCCATGATAAATGAAACCTGTTCATAATATTAAATTTTGATAAATTATTTTTTAACTTTAAACTCATAAATAGTAATATACATTTTTTTAGGAAAAAAGACAGTTTTATAATTTTAATAATGCCTTAAGATAGCCAAAATTAGGGATTTACCTAGGAATTCAGCATTATGAAGAAAACTTTTAGATTCGCAGCCAAAGCATCAATCCTTGTATTATTGATAATAATTTTTTTAGTATTTTCAGCGTTTTGGTACTTTTCTTATGGTTTACCAGATTATAAAAAATTATCTAATTATGAACCATCAGTTTTAAGTAGAGTCTATTCAGAAAATGGTCAGTTAATAGGAGAATTTTCTGTAGAGAAAAGACTTTTTATTCCCTACGATTCTATTCCGGAAAAAGTAATTAACTCTTTTTTATCAGCAGAGGATAAAAACTTTTTTAACCACCCCGGTGTTGACGCTAAGGGCGTAACTAGAGCTTTAATCAAAAATATAAGCAATATATTATCTGACAAGAGGTTAGAAGGAGCATCTACAATTACCCAACAAGTAGCTAAAAACTTCCTTTTAACAAACGAGGTTTCTTTAAAAAGAAAAATAAAAGAAGCAATTTTGGCTTTTAGAATAGAGAAAGCTTATTCAAAAAAAAGAATTTTAGAATTATATCTTAACGAGATTTATCTTGGAAAAGGAACATATGGAGTTGCCTCTGCCAGCTTAGAGTATTTTAATAAATCGGTTAAAGAGCTTAGCTACAACGAATCTGCTCTTTTAGCAGCGCTACCTAAAGCGCCAAGCAAATACAATCCATACAAATCTATAGAGCTTGCCACAAAAAGAAGAAATATGGTTTTAAAAAATTTAAATAATAATGGATATATCTCTGATGCAGAGTTTAAAAATTTTTCAAAACAAAAAATAAAACTAAATAAAAGAGAAGTTTTGTTGGTAAAGGAAGCACAGTCTTATACCGAAGAAGTAAGAAGAATAGTCAAAACAGATTATGGTTTTGAAAAACTATACTCAGAGGGACTTTCTATTAGCACCCCCTTAAATGGACGTTATCAAATTTCAGCCCTAAAAGCCTTAAGGTTTGGCATAGAGTCCTACGACAAACGTCATGGTTGGCGCGGTCCAATTGCAAATACTTTAAAAAATAAAAATTGGAAGAATAAAATTAAAAATATAAATTTAGACAAAACCTTGAATTGGAATATAGCGGAAGTATTAGATGTAAACGAATCTAAGATTAGTATTAAAATATTAGAAACTAATAAAAAATCTCAAATGTTTTTTAAAAATTTAAAATGGACAAGAAAAAAAAATTTTATTGATTTGTTTGAAACTGGAGATTTAATATTTGTTAAAAAAGAAAAAAATGATTTATGGGTTTTGAAACAGTTACCAAAAATTAATGGAAGTATAGTTGTAATGAATCCTCATAACGGTAAGGTAAAAGCATTAGTAGGTGGCTATAGCTTTGAGTCTAGTGAATTTAATAGGGCGACACAAGCAAAACGACAACCAGGTTCAGCGTTTAAACCCGTAGTGTACGCTTCTGCTTTAGAAAATGGTTATTTACCAAACTCTTTAATTTTAGACGCACCATTTGTTAGTGAGCAAGGAGAAGGACTTCAGAAATGGAAGCCAGAAAATTATGGAAAAAAATTTTATGGACCATCAACAATGAGAAAAGGAATAGAGAAATCTAGAAATTTAATGACAGTTAGAATAGCTCAAAAATTAGGTTTCAGCAAAATATCAAAAACATCAAAAGATTTGGGAGTTTATGAAAAAGTTCCAGAGCTCCTATCCGTTTCTTTAGGTTCACATGAGACAACACTACTTAATTTAACAAATGCTTACTGTGTATTTGCAAATGGAGGAAAAAAAATTAAACCAATTTTAATTAACAGAATTCAGGACAGGAGAGGAAGAACGATTTATAACTCCGAAAAAAGCATATGTGAAGGTTGCAGCCTTATAAAAGATTCTGAAGATTTTTCACCGAAGATTATAAATAAATACGAACAAGTGATTAGCCCTGAGACCGCATATCAAGTTACTTCAATGCTAGAGGGGGTAGTAAAGAGAGGAACGGGAAAAAAATTAAAAAGTCTAAATGTTCCTCTTGCAGGAAAAACTGGAACAACTAATAATAATTTTGATGCTTGGTTCATGGGTTTTACCTCAAATTTAGCTATAGGTGTTTACGTAGGTTTTGATGATCCAAAAACTCTTGGAAAATACGAAACTGGAGCCAAAGCCGCTTTACCAATATTTAAAAAATTTGTTGAAAGTGCTATATATATTGAAGATATGAAAGCATTTAAAGTTCCTGAAAATATTTATTTTTTTCCTATTGATTATGATACCGGGGAGAGTTCAAATTTTTCAAACGCAAAAGCAATATACGAACCTTTTAAAGAAAAAACTCTTGCTGAAATAAAAAAGAAAAATATGAATTTAGGTAAAGATTTTGATGAATTTACAAAATTTAGAAAGTTTTATTAATGGAAGATTTTGAAAAAAATTTAAAGTTGTCAGAAAATTCTCTATCAAATATCAGGGGGTATCTTTGATAGAAATAAAGTTAACGACAGAATTGCAATACTAGATAAAGAAATTTTAAAAAAAGATTTTTGGAAAAATAGTACTATTTCTAAAAAGACTGTAAAAGAGAAAAATTTTTTAGAGAGTATTTTAAATTTTCACATCAACACATCAAAGGAATTAAAAAATCTCAAAGATTTAAACATACTTGCTTCGGAAGAGAAAGATTCAGCTACTTTGTCAGATTGTTCAAAAAAAATTTTATCAATTTTGAAAGAGATTAAAAAATTTGAAATCAAATGTTTTTTATCAGGAGAAAATGACAACCTAGACATATTCATGGAAATTCATGCAGGAGCAGGTGGTACCGAAAGCCAAGATTGGGCAGAAATGTTGAGAAGAATGTATTTAAAATGGTTTGATAAAAAAAAATTTAAATATGAAATGATAAGCGAACATAGAGGTGAAGAGGCAGGAATAAAGTCTTCTACTTTAAAAGTATCCGGGGAAAATCTTTATGGTTTTATGAAAAAAGAATCTGGAGTTCATAGGCTAGTTAGAATATCTCCTTTTGACTCAGGAGCTAGAAGACACACAAGTTTTGCAAGTATCTGGATCTACCCGGTAGTTGATGACAGTATTGATGTAGTTATAGAAGAAAAAGATTTAAGAATTGATACTTACAGATCAAGTGGAGCAGGAGGGCAACATGTTAATACTACTGATAGCGCTGTAAGAATTACTCATTTACCTACAAAAGTAGTTGTTCAGTGTCAAAACGAGAGATCTCAACATAAAAATAAAGAGACTTGTTTTAAAATGTTGAAGGCTAGAATTTATGAATTTGAGTTACAAAAGAGAGAGAAGAAAAATAAAAATCAAGCAGAAAGTAAAACAGATATTGGATGGGGCCATCAAATAAGATCATATGTTCTCCAGCCCTATAGACTAGTAAAGGACTTAAGATACAGCATAGAAAATACAAATCCAGACGAGGTTTTAAATGGCGATATTGACGATTTTATTGAAGGTGCAATATTTGGAGTCAAAAAATAAATGAAGAAAATCTTTTTTTCAATATTTTCTTTCTTATTAATTTTAACTGTTATTGCTATATTTTATTTATCTACATTTGGTTATGAAACAAACAGGTTTAATGACACTATTACAAAAATAATTAAGCAAAATGATAAAAATATTGACATCAATTTTGAAAAAGTAAAAATTTCCTTAGAAATCAAAAACTTGAGTATTTTTGTTAAGTTAACAAAGCCAAAATTATATTACTTTGAAACTTTGATTCCTCTTCAATCCTTAAAAGCGGATATAAATTTATTTTCACTCTTTAGTAACAAAAATAGTATTAAGCAAATAATTGTACATACAAAATATATAAATTTTAAATCAATAAAACCAATTATTGCCAGATTAAAGCCAGGAAATTTTAAAACTATTTTATTAAATAACGTTAATGATTCTAAGTTTAAAATTAATTCAGAATTAAAATTTGATGATAATTTAAAAGTAAAAGAAAACTCTTCTTTTAGTGGGGATGTCAAAGAAACCCTTGTAAATATCAAAAACAAATATTCAGTTAAAGATATAAGTTTTGACTTTGTTTATAATGATAAATTGTTAAATATGACCAATGTAAAGGCGAAATTAGAAGATTTGGAAATTTTTGAAAGTCAAATTAATTATAATCATAATAATGATGAACACAAGATAGATGGAAAAATTTCAGGATTAATTGACTCCTACGGCAATAATATTGAAAAAATATTTTCTTTGGTAGGAATTAATGTTGAAAACTTTTCTTTTATATCTTTCAAAGGGACAGCTTCTACTTCCTTTGATTTACAATTAGATGAAACTTTAGCAGTTAAAAAAAGAAAATTTATCAGTTCGTTTACAGTTGATGAATTGAAAGCGAATTTAAAAAATAAAATAAGTAGTGAATTTTTAACAGAAGATATAAAAAATATTCATATTAAGGATACAATTATAAATCTTGATCAAGAGAAGAAAAAAACTCTTACTAAAATAACATCTTTAATAAAAATAACTGATGAATTTTTTAAATTAGATATTTTAAAAAAAGAACCACCAAATTCTACAAGTTTTTCAATTGAGGGGAAAAGCCCAATAAAAATTCCAATAATAAACTATTCGTTTAAAACAGGTAAATCATTTTTGAAAGGACAGTATGTAGCTAGAAAAGATAAGGGAATATTTTTTCCTAGTATTAAATACGAGATTAACAAGGACACATTTGAAATAAAAAATTTGGCATTAAGTAAAGATTTTGATCTTATAAATTTTAAAAAAGCCGAGGTGATTACAAAATTTGATGGGAATACTAATAACAATTTTACCATTTTAAATTCAGGAAAAAATAAAATTTTAATTAGAGGCACAACTTTTGACTCGAAGCTATTAGCAAAAAAATTCTCAAAAAAAAATAAAAACAATTTTTTAAAAAATATATCAAGTGGTATAGAAGTTGATTTTGATAAAATTCTTACAGATACAGATTTTCCGCTTAAAAAATTTAGACTTATCGGGAATATTAAAAAAGGAAAATTTGAAAAAATATCTGGAAAAAGTGAATTTTTAGAAGGCAAATATTTAGATATTTCACTTAAAAAAGAAAATAATTCTAATTTTAAGATTCTAGAAATTCATTCTGACGTAGCTAGACCACTACTGAACAGTTACAAATTTTTTGACGGTTTAAACCAAGGTAACTTAATTTATGAGTCAAAATTTGATGACAAAAATTCTACAGCAATTTTAAAAGTTAATGATTTTAAATTAATTGAGGCACCAGCTTTTGCAAAATTACTAACATTAGCGGATTTCCAGGGTTTAACTGATACTTTAAAAGGTGAAGGAATAAGCTTCGATACTCTTGTCATAAAATATACGACTGATCCAAAAATTATGAAGATTCAGGAAATTTTTATGATTGGTCCGTCCATTTCAATTTTGATTGATGGATATGTAGAGCAAGAAAGTGGCTTAGTTAGTTTGAGAGGGACCTTAGTTCCTGCAAAAACTTTAAATACTTTATTATCGAAAATACCTTTAGTTGGAACAATCCTGATAGGAAAAAAAGATGGAGAGGGTCTTTTTGGAGTTAGTTTTAAAATCAAGGGCTTACCAAATGAGTTAAAAACAACTGTTAATCCTGTTAAGACGCTTACCCCAAGATTTATTACCCGAGCTTTAGAAGCACTTAAAAAACAACAAATTAAATAATTTTAACTTTTATATGTGTTTTTTTTCCAAGAGACAATTTAATGTAATCTTTTTCTGAGAATTCTTTTAAATCCACTATCTTTTTTTCATCAGTAACTGGCTCATCATTAATTTTTATTCCATTGTTTTTTATTATCCTTCTTATCTCACTTTTTGATGAAGACATTCCATTTTGAAAAACAAAATCTATAATATTTATTCCTTTTTCAATTAATTTTTTAGAGATTTTCTTTTCTGGTATATTTTTTCCAATACCGCCCTTCACAAAGGTTGTTTTTGCAGTTTCCGCACTTTCATGCGCTGCTTTAGAGCCATGCAAAATAGCTGTAGTCTCATTAGCTAATAATATTTTTAATTTATTAATATCCTTTTCATTGTTAATTTTATTAGATAATTCATTTATTTCTATTTCAGTAAAATATTTTAAAAATTTCTTAACATCATCATCTGCAGTATTTCTCCAGAATTGCCAGTAATCATATGCTGAGAATAATTTTTTATCTAACCATACAGCGCCCTTTTCAGTTTTGCCCATTTTAGCCCCTGAAGACAAAGTTATTAAAGGTGTTGTAAGACCAAAAGCTTCTTTTTGTAAAATTCTTCTAATTAATTCAACACCACTTATAATATTGCCCCATTGATCAGATCCACCCATTTGTAAAATACAATTATGTTTTTTAAATAATTGGTAAAAATCGTAGGCCTGCAAAATCATGTAGTTGAATTCCATATAACTAAGAGATTGCTCTCTATCTAATCGTAGTTTTACACTATCGAAGGTGAGCATTTTATTTATTGTAAAATGTTTTCCAACATCTCTTAGAAAATCAATATATTTTAGTTTTCCCAACCAACTATAATTATCTACAAATATAGGTTTAGTTTTTTTATTTCTAGATGGAAGAAGCTTTTCAAAAATTTTTTTAATACCGACAATGTTTTTTTTTATGTCTTTATGTTTTAATATTTTTCTAGTTGAGTCCTTACCAGAAGGATCACCGATTAGAGTTGTTCCACCACCAAGCAAAACTATTGGTTGATGACCATGTCTTTGAAAAAGTCTTAAGAGCATAATTTGCATCAAACTTCCAACGTGAAGGCTGGATGCCGTACAGTCGAATCCTATGTATGCTTTTATTGGTTTTTCTTTTGAAACATTGTCTAGTTTTTCCAAATCAGTACATTGATTAAGAAAACCTCTCGAATTCATTTCAGACAAAAAGGTGTTTTTCATAGAACTTTATGTGCTAAAGCTACTATTATACAAAAATTGGTATAAATAAATATAAAAAATATGAACAAAGAATATACAGCTTTGGGTTTAATGAGCGGTACATCTGGAGACGGAATAGATGCCTCAATTATCAGATCTGACGGAGAGAATAAGTGTGAAGTGATTCTAAATAAATATTTTGAATATGATAAAGAAATCCATGAAGTCATTAATGAATTTAGAAAGAGCATCAATAACCTTAAAGACCTGGAGAATTTACAAGATAAAATAGCTGTATTTGAAAAAAATATAACCTTATTCCATGCCAAAGTCGTCAATAGTTTTGCACAAGAGAAAATTGACTTTGTAGGCTTTCATGGCCAAACTATCTATCACGATGGAAAGGAAAGAATCTCAAGACAATTGGGTGATGGAAATCTTTTATCAGAGCTTACAAAAAAAAATGTTATTTATAATTTTAGAAAAAACGATATAGAAAATGGAGGAGAAGGAGCTCCTCTTACACCAATCTTTCATAAACTATTAGTAAATCAAAAAAAAGTTAATCTGCCAGTCACAATTTTAAATATAGGTGGAATTGCAAATATTACATCGATAAGTAACAAAAATAAAATGTCTAGTTTAGATATCGGACCAGGAAATTGTTTAATTGATAAATGGATTAAAATGAATACAAAAAAAAACTATGATAACGAAGGTAAAATTGCTCAGTCTGGATTAATAAATAAAATTATTTTAGATCAATCCCTAGATAGTTTTTATAAGAATGATATTAGTAAAAAAAGATCATATGATATAAAAGATTTTGATTTATCTTTTGTAAAAGATTTAACATTAGAAGATGGAGCGGCAACATTGACTGAATTTACTGCACGAATTCTTTCAAGAAAAATTTTAGACAAAAATATTTATATTTGTGGCGGAGGTAGAAAAAATAAATTTTTAATAACAAGCTTGGAAAAGATACTTAAAAATAAGATAAAATTAATTGATGATTTAAATATAAATGGAGATTTTGTAGAGTCACAGGCTTTCGCATATCTTGCTATTAGATCTTATATGAAACTACCTTTGTCTTTTCCTGAAACAACAGGAGTAAAAAAACCTTGTATTGGCGGAATAATGATTCAGGTTAAATAAGTTCAGTTTTTTCTTCTATGTATTTTTCAATAGTTTTTTTTAAATCTTCTTCTTTTCCTTTAAAAAAATGATTTGAATTTTTAATTTGAAAAAAATCTACCAAAATTCCTTTTTGATTTTTAAGTCTGTTATTTAATTCATCCATGCTAGTTTTTGAAACTAATTCATCTTTTTCTCCATAAATTATTTGTCCCGATGTTGGGCAAGGAGCTAAAAAAGTAAAATCATAAACATTTGGTTGTGGTGAAATAGCTATAAATTTATTTACCTCAGGTCTTCTCATTATAAGCTGCATGCAAATTAAAGATCCAAATGAAAAACCAGAAACCCAACATTGACTATAATCTTGATTTTCTCTTTCAATCCAATCCAAAGCTGCCGCCGCATCTGAAAGTTCGCCTTGGCCATTATCGAACGTTCCATCACTTTTTCCCACTCCTCTAAAATTAAATTTTAATACCGAGAATCCATTTTTTATAAATACATTGTAAGTTTCTTGAACTATTCTGTTGTTCATTGTTCCTCCATATTGAGGATGAGGATGCAGTATGACTGCAACCGGAGAACCTTGTTTTTGATTCTTAAAATATCTTCCTTCCAACCTACCGGACGGACCAGGTATAAAAACTTCTAAACTTTTCTGCTTCATGTTTAATAGTAATGATAATTACTCTCAAAAAAAAATAGATTTATATCATGTTTTTAGTGAGACAAATTTATTTATTATTAAAGTTGACTGTTTTACTAGGAATTACTAAATAAGTGCTGTAAATATAGGAAAAAATGAAACTAACAACAAAAGGTAGATATGCTGTTATGGCGATGGCCGATCTGGCTATATACCAAAACGGAAAGCCAGTCAGTTTAGTTGATATATCATTAAGACAAAATATTTCATTGTCATATTTAGAGCAGCTTTTTTCAAAACTAAAAAACGAACAACTTGTTAAAAGTGTTCGGGGTTCTTCAGGAGGCTACGTATTGGAAAAAAATCCAAAAGATATAAAACTCTCAAAAATAATTTTTGCAGTTGATGAACAAGTAAGAACTTTAAATTGTAAAAAAGAATCCAAAAGAGGTTGTAATGGCAGAACCACAAAATGTATAACTCATAATCTGTGGGATGATTTAGAACAACACATTAACAAGTTTTTTGATAATGTTAGTTTAAATGATTTACTAAAACAAAAACATGCAGATATCAACTAAATGAAAAATCAAAATATTAATACCGAACAAGATTATAAATATGGTTTTACCACGGATATTGAAAATATACGTGCTCCCAAGGGTCTAAGCGAAAAAACTATAAAATTTATATCTAAAATAAAAAAAGAACCTAAATGGATGCTTGATTGGAGACTAAAAGCTTTCAATAGGTTAAAAAATTTAAAAGAACCAAATTGGCAAAAACCAAAATATCCTAAAATAAATTATCAAGATCTCTATTATTATTCTGCACCTAAAAGTGCTTCGGAAAAACCAAAAAGTTTAGACGAAGTAGATCCTAAATTAATTGAAACTTATAAAAAGCTAGGCATACCTTTGCAAGAACAAAAAAAATTAAGCGGAATTGCTGTAGATGCAGTTTTTGATTCAGTATCTGTTGCAACTACCTTTAAAGATGAATTAACAAAGAAAGGTATTATTTTTTGTTCTATTTCTGAAGCAATTCGAGAACATCCAGACTTGGTTAAAAAATATTTAGGTTCAGTTATACCGCTAACGGATCATTATTTTGCTACCCTTAACTCGGCAGTATTTACCGATGGTTCATTCGTATACATTCCTCCAAAAGTAAGATGTCCAATGGAACTGTCTACGTATTTTAGAATTAATGCCTCGGAGACCGGTCAATTTGAAAGAACTCTTATAATAGCAGACAAGGGTAGTTATGTTAGCTATCTAGAAGGTTGTACTGCTCCTATGAGAGATGAAAATCAATTGCATGCAGCAAATGTAGAACTTATTGCTTTAGATGATGCAGAAATTAAATATTCAACAGTTCAAAATTGGTATCCGGGAGACAAAAATGGAGTAGGTGGAATTTATAATTTTGTTACAAAAAGAGGAGCATGTAGAGGAAAAAATTCTAAAATTTCTTGGACCCAAGTTGAAACTGGATCTGCTATTACCTGGAAGTATCCTAGTTGTATTTTACAAGGAGATAATTCTGTGGGTGAGTTTTATTCTATAGCAATTACAAACAATCATCAAAAAGCTGATACCGGAACAAAAATGATTCACCTTGGCAAAAATACAAAAAGTAAAATTATTTCAAAAGGAATATCGGCTGGAAAAGCTGACAACACTTATAGAGGATTAGTAGATATAGGAAAAAAAGCTTTAAATTCTAGAAATTACACTCAATGTGACTCTCTTTTAATGGGGAACAAATGTGGAGCTCACACTGTGCCATACATTAAAAATAAAAATTCCTCATCAGTAGTAGAACATGAAGCTACTACATCAAAAATTAATGAAGAACAGTTATTTTATTGTAACCAAAGAGGGTTAAATCAGGAGGAAGCTATTGGTTTAATTGTCAATGGTTTTTGTAAAGAAGTATTACAACAGCTGCCCATGGAATTTGCTGTGGAAGCGCAAAAATTAGTAGGAATTAGTTTGGAAGGAAGCGTAGGGTAATGTTAGAAATCAAAAATTTAAAAGCATCTATAAACAATAAAGATATTCTTAAAGGATTAAATATAACTATAAAGCCTGGCGAATTACATGCAATCATGGGACCCAATGGTTCCGGCAAAAGCACTTTGGCTAATGTTCTTTCAGGAAAAAATGGATATGAAATTTCTGGTGAATTAAAATATCAAGGCGAAAATCTAAAAGAAATTCCTATTGAAGAAAGAGCTCAAAAAGGAATTTTTTTAGCCTTTCAATACCCAACAGAGATACCCGGTGTAAACACTAATAATTTTTTAAAAACATCTTTAAACAAAGTTAAAAAAGCAAAGGGCGAAAAAGAATTAGACACTCTATCATTTTTAAAACTTTTAAAAGAAAAATCTTCTGAACTTGGAATAGATGAAAAAATGTTATCTAGACAACTAAACGTTGGTTTTTCTGGAGGAGAAAAGAAAAAAAATGAAATTTTACAAATGAAAATCTTAGATCCAAATCTTACTATACTAGATGAAACAGACTCTGGTTTGGATATAGATGCATTAAAAACCATTGCTGATGGAGTTAATTCATCTCGAGATAAAAAAAAATCTTTCCTAGTAATCACTCATTATCAAAGATTGCTGAATTATATTAATCCAGATTTTGTACATGTATTATCAGATGGAAAAATCATAAAGTCTGGCTGCATGGAATTGGCTGAAGAATTAGAAAAAAAAGGTTATAAAAAAATTAATTAAAATGATAGAGAATTTTAAAATCAATTCTAGCGAAATTGATAAAATTAAAAAAATAAGCAAGGAAGAAAGAAATTTTAGGATTAATAATCTAAATTTTTTTAATGAAAAAGGATTTCCAAACAAGAGACAGGAAGATTGGAAATTCTCAGATTTAAGAGAAATAGTTCAAAAAAATTTTAAAAAATTAAATGTAAATAAAGTAAACTCTAAAGTAAAAAAAATTAATCTAATAAAAGATTTTGATCATAATTATATAGAAGTTGTAAATGGGGAATTAAAATCAAGCAATTTTAAACATGAAGAAAAAAATAAAATTAAAATTAAAAATTTTAAAAATGATAATTTTTTGCAAGAAAGTAAAGACAATCCTTTAATTTGTCTTAACCATGCTTTATCAGACAAAGGCTATCATATAGAGATAGAAGAAAACTATAAGTTTAAAAAAGCACTAATTATTTACAACTTATTCACCGAGGATTTAAAAGAAAATATCTTGAATAGTAGAAATAAAATAAAAATTGGAAAAAGTTCTGAATTACATACCATTGATCTTGTTATTAACGATTCAAAATATAAATTTATTAACAATGTTTATGAAAATATAATTTTAGAAAATAATGCTGTGTATAAAAATATATGTATTCAAAATGAAAAAAATGATGGATATTTTCACAAATTTTCAAAAAACAAACTAGCATCAAAATCAAAATACTCTTCTTTCATTTTTCCATCAGGATCAAAGTTTAATAAATTAGATTTAGAATTTAACTTAGAAGGCGAAGATAGTGAATGTAATTTACAATCTGCTTCATTTTTAAATAAAGATGATCACCAAGAAATTAAAACAAAAATGAACCATTTAGCTCCTAGTTGTAAAAGTTATCAAAAAGTTAAGAATGTTTTAAGCTCATATGGCAAAGGTGTATACCAAGGAAAAATTTATGTAAAAGATATTGCGCAAAAAACAAACGCTTATCAATTAAGCAAAGCATTACTATTAAGTGATAATTCTGAATTTAACTCTAAGCCTGAGCTAGAAATTTATGCAGATGATGTTAAATGTTCACATGGCGCCACTTCTGGAAACGTAGATGAAGATTCAATCTATTATTTAATGACACGAGGATTAAATAGAAAAGAGTCAGTGAAACTATTAATAGATGGTTTTTTAAGCGAAGTAGTCGATATGATTAAAAGCAACTCGATTAAAAAGTTTGTTAGGAGCAAACTCCAAGGACAAATTCATGGATATTAAATCTGTCAAATCTCAATTTCCTATATTTAAAAATAAAATCAATGGAAAGCCATTAATATATCTAGATAGTGCTAACTCATCTCAAAAACCTGGAAGAGTAATAGATAGGATTTCTAAATTTTATTCAAAAGAATTTTCAAATATTGGAAGAAGCGTCCACACTTTGGCTGTTACAGCAACTAATAGATTTGAAGAAACAAGGGATTTAGTAAAAAAGTATGTAAATGCAAAATCTAGAGAAGAAATCATCTTTACCAAAAATGCCACTGAAGGAATGAATTTAGTTGCATCAACTTACGGAGAAAAATTTATTAATAAAGGAGATGAAATTTTGATAACAGAGCTAGAACACCATGCAAATTATGTGCCCTGGCATTTTCTAAGACAAAGAAAGGGCGCTGTAATTAAATTTGCAAAGTGTAACGATAAAGGTGAAGTAGAAATTGATGAAATTAAAAAATTAATATCAAATAAAACTAAAATCATAGGTATTACTCATTTATCAAATGTTACTGGTGCAATTCTTCCTATTAAAAAAATTGTTGATTTAGCAAAAACAAAAAAAATTCCAGTACTTGTTGATGGATGTCAAGGAGCCCCACATTTAAAATTAGATATGCAAGAACTAGGTTGTGATTTTTATGCAATGTCATGCCACAAAATGTACGGACCAACTGGCGTTGGTATTTTATACGCCAAAAAAGAATGGGTAGACAAACTTCCTCCTTATCAGGGAGGAGGAGGAATGATTGAGGAAGTTAAAAAAGATAATATAACTTTTCCTGGAAGTCCTACAAAATATGAGGCAGGTACACTACAGACAGCAGAAGTTGTTGGTTTTTCAGAGTCAATAAGATTTATTCAAGATGTTGGTATAAAAAATATTATGCAGCACGAAAAAGAAATTACAGAATATGGAGTACAGGAACTTAAAAAAAATAATTCAGTAAAAATTATTGGAGACCCTAAAAATAGAGGGTCAATAATTTCATTTACAATAAAAGGAATTCACCCTCATGATATTGCAACGATTTTAGATGAAGATGGAGTTGCTATTAGAGCCGGACATCATTGTTGTCAAATTTTACATGAAAAAATGGGTATTGCTGCATCTGCTAGAGCCTCTTTAGGCGTTTATAATTCTAAAGAAGATATAGATGTTTTAAGCAACGCTATAAAGAAATGTAATAAAATATTTAATAAATAATGGATTTAAAAGAATTATATCAGGAAATAGTTTTAGATCATGGGAAGAACCCAAGAAATAAAAGAAAATGTAAAGATTTCAACAAAGACGCAGAGGGACACAACCCTCTTTGTGGAGATAAAGTACATGTATTTTTAAAATTAAATAAAGAAAAAAAAGTTGAAGACATTTCTTTCGAAGGAGAAGGATGTGCTATTTCAATTGCATCAGCATCAATTATGACAGAAACAATAAAGGGAAAAGAATTTAATGTTGCAAAAAAGATTTTAGAGGATTTTTTGAATATGCTCAAAGAGGGGTCAAAATTAAGAATAAATAGTCTTAACGAAGATCAGAATACTACAATGATGTCTTTGTCTGGAGTAAAGCAGTTTCCAATGAGAGTGAAGTGTGCTACTTTGGCTTGGCATACTTTTTTACATGCTGCTGAGAATAAAAAGGAAAAGGTAAATACTGAAAAGGGTAATTTATGAGTGATTTAAAAGATAAAGTAATCAACGAAATTAAAAAGGTCTACGACCCAGAAATCCCAGTAAATATTTATGAGATGGGACTTATATACAAATTGGAAATAAACGATAAAAATGTCGTTAATGTTGATATGACTTTAACATCACCTAACTGTCCTGTAGCTGAAAGTTTGCCAAAACAGGTAAAGGAATATATATTAAAGGTTCAAGGTGTTTCTGATGTTAAATTAAACCTTGTGTGGGATCCACCGTGGGACCAGTCGAAAATGTCAGAAGCGGCAAAATTAGAATTGGGTTTATGAGCGAACAAATTATAAAGCTAAGTGATAACGCAGCTAACAGGATTAAGGAAATAATGTCCAAAGCAGATAGTTCTGCCATTGGAGTTAGAGTAGGTGTAAAGTCAGGTGGTTGTGCTGGCATGTCTTATATGATGGAGTACGCCAAGGAAGCTAAAAAAGACGAGGAAGTTATAGAAGACAAAGGAGTAAAAGTTTTCATAGATGCCAATGCTATTGTGTATCTCTTAGGAACTGAAATGGACTATAAAACTGACAAATTTTCATCTCAATTTGTCTTTAAAAATCCTAATGAAACAGAACGTTGTGGATGTGGAGAATCATTTAAGGTATAATACTTCTTATGAGAGACACTAAACATTTAGAAAAGTTTGCAAAAGAAAGAGTCAAGCAAGAGGAAGAAAAGAAACTTTTCAAAAACAAAATTAAAGCTGTCGAAGCTGGTGCTAACGGTACCCTTGAATACACTATAAAAGAAGGTGTTAATAAAGGTAAAATAGCTGACGATAAAATCTTAAAAAATAAAAATTAACCTTTATAAATAGTTCTAGACAACTTTTCTATTTTCTCTTTTGATCCCGGGATTAATTTATAAGTAGAGTTATTACACTCACTGTTTTTCTGCTTGTTAAAGGGTTTACCGTAAACTTTGTCTACGTAAACATTCATTCCCTTATTTATCTCATCATCTTTAATACCCTCTTTGTTTAGGTATTCTCTAATTACCTTAGAGGCCGCAAGAGCTATTTCAATATCTTTCACTTCTACTTTATCCGCTGGTAAAACCGCACTAGCAGTGTAATGACCAAGGCATTCAATAGCTTTTTCTTTTTGAACTTTAGTTATATGGCCTGCCGCAAAAGAATATACTGTAATAAGATTGATAAAAATTAAGGATATAATTATTTTTTTCACTCAGTATTTATATACAAATGATTTTAAAATTTTTGAAAAAATTGTCGCAGGTAATATTAATTAACAGCTGTAGTACATTTGAAACTCCATTGGATGAGGAGTGTGTTCAAAATTATATATTTCTTCGTATTTCAAAGCTATATATGCGTCAATCTGGTCATCAGTAAATACATTGCCTTGAGTTAAAAATTTTCTGTCTTTGTCTAAACTTTCCATTGCTTCTCTTAAAGAACCGCAAACAGTAGGTATTTTTTGAACTTCTGATTCACTTAAAGCATAAAGGTCTTTATCTAAAGATTTACCTGGATTAATTTTATTTTTAATTCCATCAATTCCAGCCATTAACATCGCCGAAAAAGTTAAATAAGGATTTCCAGCAGCATCAGGAAAACGTATTTCACATCTAGCTCCTTTTTTACTTAAAGCTATTGGAATTCTACAAGAAGCTGATCTGTTTCTAGCAGAGTAGGCTAATAGTACCGGTGCTTCAAAGCCCGGAATTAATCTCTTGTAACTATTTGTTGTTGAGTTAGAAAAAGCATTAATAGCTTTTGCGTGTTTTAAAATTCCACCAATATAATGTAATGCAGTGTCAGACAAACCCGCATATTTATTTCCAGAGAATGTAGGTGTATTACCTTTCCAAATTGATTGGTGTACGTGCATACCAGAACCATTATCACCTTTAACAGGTTTAGGCATAAATGTTGCTGTTTTTCCAAATGAGTGAGTAACCATATGTACAGCATATTTATATAACTGAAGATTGTCTGCCTGATTTACTAAAGTATTAAAATACATTCCAAGCTCATGTTGACTTGGAGCTACTTCATGGTGATGTTTTTCAACT
Source organism: uncultured Pelagibacteraceae bacterium (assembly GCA_902591045.1). Lineage (GTDB taxonomy): Bacteria > Pseudomonadota > Alphaproteobacteria > Pelagibacterales > Pelagibacteraceae > Anoxypelagibacter. The sequence goes on from CACIZC010000004.1 coordinate 79,745, forward strand.
TTAATTCCCATATCTTTCATGGCTTTAAGATATTCGCTTCTCATATCTTGAGCGCTATCAACAGGAGGGACAGGAAAGTATCCGCCTTTAATTCCTGGGCGGTGTCCCATATTTCCATTTTCATATTTTTTACCTGTATTGTAAGGACCTTCAGAGCTATCTATTTTGAAACCTGTTTCATTCATGTCATTTTTGTATCTAACATCTTCAAATACAAAAAATTCTGGTTCTGGACCAAAATAAGCTTTATCACCTATACCTGATTTTTTTAAATAAGCTTCAGCTTTTTTAGCAGTAGTTCTTGGATCTCTTTCATATGGATCTTTTTTTACAGCATCTAAAATGTCACAAAATATATTCAGAGTATTATGTGATGTAAAAGGATCTACAACTGTTCTTGATAAATCTGGTTTTAGTATCATGTCAGATTCATTGATTGCCTTCCAACCTGCTATAGATGATCCATCAAAGAAAACTCCATCATTTAACATACTGTCATCGACAATCGTCGCATCCATAGTGACATGTTGAAGTTTTCCTCTTGGATCAGTAAATCTAAGATCTACGTATTCGATCTCTTTATCCTTCATTACTTTAAGTACTGAACTAGCACTCATAAAAATCCCTTAATTAGTTAAAATATTGAAGCACAGTACCAAATTTTTTAGCTTATACAGCATATAAAAAATATATGGCTGCTATGCATTTTTTACATTATACAATTTGAAATTGAATGAAATTACTTAAAAACACTCCAAAACTTTGGTTAAAAAAATTTCCTTGGAAGAAAAAATCCAGCAATAAGTATTCCAGAGGCAGAGTGCTGATTCTTGGTGGACAAAAAAACATGATCGGAGCAACAATACTTGCTGCTGAAGCTTGTTTAAGAGTTGGAGTGGGATCCGTAAAAATTATATGTACCAAGGAAACGCTTCCTATTTTATCACAAAAATTTCCATCAGCACTTAAGGTTGAAATAAATAATATTTCTTTTTTAAAAAGTTTTCTTAGAAAAGAGCGAAAAACAACTGTGGTAGCTTTAGCGGGACCGGGAGCTGGAAAGAGTTCTAAGACCATGAAATTTACAGAAGAAATTTTAAAGCAAATTAAATATGTTATTTTAGACGCAGATTCCCTTAATTCATTTCAGAATAAAACTAAAAAACTTTTAAAATATTTAGATAAAAATAAACTTATCACTCCTCATCAAACTGAATTTCATAGACTTTTTCCTTCAATAAAAACAAACTTAAGCAATAAAGAAAAGGTTTTAAAATTCCTTAAAATATGTAAGTCAAATATTTTACTTAAAGGAAATACAACCGTTATTGGTTCTCCAAATAAAATTGTTATAAACAAACATACATCAAGTGAATTAGCAGTTATTGGATCAGGCGATGTTCTAGCGGGAATAATAACAAGTTTAGTTGGTGACAAAAAAATGTCTCTGAACGAAGCGGCTTCCGCAGCTACATGGGTGCATGGTGATATTGCAAAACGTCATGGAAGAGGATTGATATCAGAAGACTTAGTCAAAGGTATCCCAAGCGCTCTACAAAGGTTAAAAAAATGAGTGAATTATTGAAGAAAGAACCTGTAAAAAGAGTCGAAGAGTTTCTAAAGAAGTTTGATCCTAATTTAAAAATAATAGTTTTAGATACGACAGCAAGGACAGCCAAAGATGCTGCAAATTCATTAAAATGTGAATTAGGAGCTATCGTTAAGAGTTTAGTTTTTAAGGCCGAAGATACTTTTATAATTTGTTTAGTTTCAGGTGACAAAAGATGTTCACTAAATAAATTAAAAAAAATCTTGAATAAAAAAGATGTTGCAATGGCTAATGCAGACCAGGTAAAAGAAAACACTGGTTTTTCAATAGGAGGAGTTGCTCCAACTGGACACTTAAAAAAATTAAATATTATTGTAGATAAGTCTTTAAGTAGGTTTAAATATGTGTATGGTGCAGCAGGTCATCCTGATTGTGTATTCAGAATTACTTATCCCGAGTTAGTTAAATTAACAATTGGATCTGAGCAAGAAATAATTGAATGAGAGAACCAAAAGCTATTGATATTTTTTTATTACTTTTACTAGCAGTAATTTGGGGATCAGCTTTCTTCAATATTAAAATAGCAACTTATACCTACGATACTTTTACTTTGGTTTTTGTTAGAGTTTTTTTTGCATCAGTAGCTTTACTTATTTGGTGCTTTTATAAAAAAATTAAAATAATGGCGTTTTCAAAAGATTGGAAACTCTATGCTCTTGTTGGACTCGTCAACATTTCACTGCCATTTCTACTTATTGCCTACGGCACAGATAAAGTTCAAAGTTATTTATCCGCAATTTTAATGAGCTCAACACCATTAAGCGGTGCAATACTAGCTCATTTTTTTACATCTAATGAAAAACTTAATTTAACAAAGGGTATAGGAGTAATAGTTGGTTTTATAGGAGTTGTTATTCTGTTTTTTGATAAAATAGTTATCTCAGAAAGCAATTTTGTTTACGCTTTAATAATACTTCTTGCATCTACATTATATGTGATTGGAGGATTAATAACTTTAAAATTTTTAAAAAACAAAGGAAATGAAAATGTTACTACCTCTACTGTAATTTGGTCGTTAATTTCTCTCTTGCCTTTTTGCCTTTATCAGGAACCATGGAACAATCTAAACCCTTCGCTAGAGTCAACTTTATCACTTGTCTATTTAGGAATATTTGCCACAGGAATTGCATGGATGTTAAGATTTCATATCTTGACAACAAATGGATTAATTTTTCAAGCGCAAGTAGCCTATTTGATACCAATATTTGGAGTTATATTTGGCTACGTGATTATGGACGAAAACATTACATGGAAAGTCTTACTTTCTCTTATAATTATTATTTTGGGTATATTTATGGTAAAAAAAGGAAATAAAGGAATTAAAAACAATTAATGTCTTACGATTCAATTCCATTAAATATTTTATCAATTTTTTCATTAATAAGTTTTTTTATTTTTTTTATAGTTCTAAAATTTAGCCAAAAAATAGGAAAAATTTTTTTATTAGACGAAGATTTTAAAAAACCTCAAGCTTTTCATAGCACAGGAACTCTTAGATGTGGCGGTCTTGCCATAATGATTTCTTTTTTAATATTTAATCTTTTGAATTTAGTTTTTTTTAAAAGTATACACTATGATTTTCTGGCACTGTCTTCAGCACTATTTATACTGGGTTTTTTAGATGATATAAAAATAAAAATTAACCCAAATATTAGACTAATTATTATGTTTGCATTACTAATATTTTTAGTAAATATTTTTTCAATATATATAGAAAAGACCGGCTTAGCTTTTCTAAACTTGTGGTTAGAGAATATTTTTTTTAAAAATTTATTTATACTATTATGTTTTTTATTTATTATAAATGGATCTAACTTGGTAGATGGCTTTAATGGATTGTTAGCTATTCATGTAATAATACTAAATTCAATACTATTATTTATAAATTCAATGACTGGACAAAATGATCTAATTTTTAATATTATTTCTCAAAATATTTTGATTTTTATATTTTTTCTATTCAATTTTCCTAATGCTAAAATGTTTTTAGGGGATAGCGGATCGTACTTACTAGGAGGTCTTCTTGGGTTGAATGTTGTAAAAACTTCAAATTTAAATCCAGAAATATCACCATTCTTTTTTGCGGCAATTTTGTTCTATATTTTTTTTGAAGTGTTTTTTTCTTTTTTTAGAAAATTAGTGCAGAAAAAATCCCCTTTGCAACCTGACCAGAATCATTTTCATATGCTCACATTTTATCTCATTAAAAAATCAAATTACAAAAACCCTAATGCACTTAACGGCTTTTTAATTAATTTATTTTATGTATTTTTAATAATACCTTTGCTTGTTTTTATTGATAATCCTTTGTTTTGCAGGTACTGGTTTTTTGCCTTATTAATAATATATACGCTATCTTATGTAAAATTATATAAATCTAAAAAAAATAATGTTATAAAAAATGATTAAAATTTATGGATGAATTAATACCACTACTTATCCTCGTTCTAGGAGGGCTGCTTCTAAGATTCTCATTAACAATGACAGGGCAAGCTTGGGCAAAGTCTCATGCACAAACTGTTGCGTTTATGATATTGCCAATTATTACGTATGTGATTACAAAAACTATTGCAGGCAATATTGCATTATCTTTAGGGATGATAGGAGCGCTATCTATAGTTCGTTTCAGACATCCTGTAAAAAGCGCATTAGAGCTGATTATGTATTTTGACTTAATTACCATTGGAATTGCTACGAGCGTAAGAACTAAATGGGCAATTCAGTTAATAATTGCAACTGTAGTTATTATTTTTTTAGTTAAAATAGTTCAAAAAATTTCTAAAAATTTTGGAAAATCATTTTACAAAATGTCGTTTAATGAAGGTACAACATCAAACTCACTTGAGATTTTTTCTAAACAAAAAATTGACTTGATAGAAAATAGCGAAAATTTAAGCAATTCTTTCAATGACAAATCTGCTGGAGAAGTTGTTTATAGATTAACTTTTGAAAATAAAAAAGATTTAGATGTGTTTAAGAAGAAAATCGAAGGCACAAAAGGAATAAGTAAAATTAATGTTAATTACAGCTAAAAATTATGCGAAAAAAATAATTTTTTTTTTGTTAATTTATTTATTTTCTACACAGCAATCTTTTTCAAATAACAATAATTCTGCCAATAATTTTTTAGGGTGCAGCGACGAGGAAGGTAAAAATTATTTAAAAAATATAGATAATTTAGAAATTCAAAAAATTGAAGTAGATATTCACAACTATAGAAGATGGACCGTCAATAGCATAAGAATTATAACAAACAATTCTAGATTTACTCCTGAAAAATACAAAAACAGATATGATGCAACGATATCTGTTTTATATGAAAATGGAACAAAGTGTGTTTTTGAAGGAAGAATTCGTCATCACGGAGATGAAAAAGATCATATTAGCCTTTCAGGAAATTCGATAATTCAAAGCTTGGATGTTCATCTTAGCAATGGAAATATTAGGGGAATAACTAAGTTTAAACTATTAAGGCCAAAAACAAGAGGAAACCTAGAGGACGAAATAATTGTTACTCAACTACTTAGAAATTTAAATTACTTAGCACCTAGAACTATAAAGGTTAAGGCAAGAGTCAATCAGGCAAGCTCTATAATGATTTTTCAGGAAAAAGCTGCAAAAGAACTTTTAGAGTTCAACAACAGAAGAGAAGGGCCAATATTAGAAGGCGATGAAAGATTTTTTTTTAAAACGGTTGAAAACTTACCAGACAATCAATTAAGCAATTGGTCAATTGGCGCTGTTTCTTTAATGAACGAGAGCGTCAAACATATGTTAACTAAACAAGTTAACTCTAGAATAATTGATAAAAGCAATCAGCACAAAAATATTTCATTTAATTCTTTAACAAATTTAAATTTAATTTATCTTGATTATTCCAACAGGTTTCAAAATAAAAAAAATAATTTTAACTATTTTGATTATGATCTGGATAATACTTTATTGGGTTTTTTTGATCCAAAAAATATTTTAAAATTAGATATTTATAATCTTCTGATCCAGGCCACCAATAGCCAACATGGTTTAGCAGCTAATAATAGAAAGTTCTATTGGAATTCCATAGAAAACTATTTTGAACCAATAAATTATGACTCGAATACGTATATTACTAATATTTCTAAAAAATCAGGGAACATGTATCGTCTTCCGATCTCAAATCAATTTACTAAATCTTTTGATATACTTAGAAATAAAATTGAAAATATAGATTTAGTTGAGTTACAAAAAAACCTGAATCTTTCCGGAATTAGAGTTTCCAATGAAGATTTAAATGGAAAAATTAACGAAATTCTTGACAATATAAACTTTATTGAAACAAATTATATTTCTCTTAGTAAAGAACTGATTGAAAAAAATAAATTTGAACCAGTAAATAATATTTTGAAAAATTTCAGTAATAGTTTAAAGGAAGTTGAGCCAAATGTTTATTTAGTTAAACACAATATTGAGAACGGCAACCTGCAAAGATGTGAGATTTATTTAACGGTCTGTGAGGATTACAATTTTTCCAAAAAAAGTTTATTAGAACTTTTGGAGGGCGAACTGACTTTGAATGAACAGGCTTACCAGTATCTTGGTAAAAACTTAAATTTTGAAAATATAACTAAACACAAAAAATATAATAAGCTAAAAGTTAATAAGTCTACAATCTATTACGATAATGGAATAGAAATTAAAAATAGGCCCGATGAAAATACGATAGATGTTTATCAAAGTATACCGGGGTCAAGAGCCTATATAATCAATGGTGAAATAGAAAATTTAAAAATTAATTTTAATGGTTATGAGATAAAAGAGAATAATTCAGAATTAAAAGCTTCTCCCAGAAATTATCCTATAGATATTGTCGGCCTTACAGGATGTTTGTCATTAGTTAACTTAAAAGTTAAAAATGTTTCGATAAAAGCAAATGGATCGAGCTGTGAGGATTCGGTTAATCTTATAAATGTTAACGGATCATTAAACGAAATTGATATAAAAAATTCTTTTAGCGATGGATTAGATGTGGATTTTTCAGATTTAGAAATTGACAATATAAAAGTCGTTTCCTCAGGAAATGACTGCGTTGATTTTTCTGCAGGAACGTACAAATTAAAAAATCTTGATCTGAGCAAATGTGGAGATAAAGGACTTTCCGTCGGTGAAAAATCTTTTTTAACTTTAAATAAAATTATTATTAAAAATGCAGATATGGGAATTGCATCAAAAGATAGCTCGATTGTAAAATTAAATTTTGCATATTTAAAAAATTTAAAAACATGTGTATCTGCTTATAATAAAAAACAAGAATTTAACGGCGGCTATTTGGAAATGAAACAAATGCAATGCGAAGATTATAGCGTAAAAGCAAACATTGATTCTCGGTCAAAAATTCTGGAAAAAAATGAAGCTTTAGAAGGTTACAGTTTATGAGTTTTAGAATTGAAGAAAAGTTATTTATTAAATCAGAAAACTTAATTTCTTTTAAAGAGTACTTGATTAACAAACCGTCAAAACAAATCTATCATCCAAGAATTATCAAGAGTTTATATTTTGATAACTTAAATTTAGAAATGTACCAAGACTCTTTGGAGGGTCTGACTCCAAGAAAAAAAATAAGGATTAGATCATACCCTAACGAAAATGATAAAAATTTATATTTGGAAATTAAAACATCAAGTGTTGAGGGCAGATTTAAAACCAGAGAAATTATTGATAAAAATAAATTCGAAATTTTTAAAAAAAGCGGATATTTTGATAATCAGTATGGATTATGTTTTCCCAATGTAAGCGTTCTTTACAAAAGAGAATATTTTCAGTTAGATGATATGCGTATATCTATAGATAGCGAGCTTTCATATGAAAATAATTCAAGCAAAATTAAATACAAAGATTTTAATTCTATAGTTGAAATTAAAACTTCAATTAAAAAAAATTTGGACGATTTATCTGAAAGTTTTCCTTTTCAAAAAATAAGATTTTCAAAATATTGTTTTGCCATAGAAAATTTAGCTTAATATTTTTCATTTAAATATTTACACCATTTTTCAAAGTGTGGCTGGTAATAAAAATCAAAAGAGTCTTTCCCAATCGGTTGTACCACAGGAAAATATGGACATCCCTCTAAAATTCTGGGAACTTTTAGAGCTTCTGCAATAGAATAAGCAATTGATTGATTTCCAATAAAAAATTTACTTGATTTAATTATTTTTGCCATATCAAGATAATCTTTACATTCATACATTTGAAGATTAGGGATATCTTTTTTTAAATCATCAAATTCAAAATCTAATCCAATAAAATATATTTCGCTGTAATTTTTTAAAAATTTGTAATTAATAAATTGATTTCTATACCTAAAGGTTCGATGAATAATAATTTTATTTTTTAATTTTTCATGCTCTCCAATATCTAAATATGGATTAGCTAAATCAACTTGGATTCCCACAATATGAAAAAACCATCTTGGAATGTTGTAATGCATATTCACAGGCAACTCTCTGAATAAATCAAGGTTAATATCAATTTTTTCTCCATTATACTTGTCAGCTTTTTTTAAAAATTTTTGACTTTTTAAAAGAGGCAAGAGAAGAGAAAGTATTTTGTCGTTTATATATACTTTTCCAGCAGGATGCTTGTAATATGCAAGAGGCATTTTTTTGTTTACTTGAATAAATAAATTACACTCATGGTTTTTTGACAGTTCTTTTATTACGGGTAAAGAGTAAACGACATCACCAGAATGACCAGAATGAATAAAATTTAAAGATTGATTGTTTTTTAATTTTTTTTGAATTTCGTATATATAATTTTCATATTTTTCTTTAAAGACCTTTCTACTTTCTTCTATTCCTTTATCTTTAAGTTCTCTAAATGACTTTAAAAGTTTATATTTTTTTCTATCGAATAATTTGTAATAGAATTTTTTTAAATCTATTTCCATACAAGGCTTAATATCATATAAATTAATCTTTTTCAGCTAAGGCAGGGGTTTAATTTTTCAATTTTTCCTTTTTAAATTTATGGATTGATGCTAAAAGTGCTCAAAACAAAACGGGCAAGTGGCGGAATTGGTATACGCGCTAGTCTTAGGAACTAGTGCCGCAAGGCTTAAGAGTTCGAATCTCTTCTTGCCCACCAAAAACTGTAAAGAAGGTTTAAATGAAAGTAACTGTAAGTTCCAAAAAAGGTTTTAAAACTATTTTGTCAGTTTTAGTTGAAAAAAAAACTATACAGAAAAAATTAGATGAGAAGTTAAACGAACTTCAGAACAAGGTTCATTTAAAAGGTTTCAGGCCAGGCAAAGTACCAACAAATGTTATCAAGAATCAATTTGGCAAAGCAATATATGGGGAAGTTATAGACAGTATATTAAAAGAAACTTCTAGCAAAGCAATAGAGGAAAACAAAATTAAAGTTGCTGGTCAACCAAAAATAGACTTAAAAACTTTTGGAGAAGGAAAAGATTTAGATTATACCATAGAAATTGAAACACTACCTTCTGTCAAACTAAAACCTTTGGATAAAATTAAAGTTAAGGATTATGAAATTATTGTTGAAGACAATACAGTTGAAAAAAGGATAAATGAAATTGCAAAAAATCAAAAAGATTTTTCTGATAAAAAAGACGACGAAAAAGCTAATTTAAATGACCTAATAATTTTTGATTACAAGGCAACAGTAGAGGGAAATAATTTTGAAGGTAATGAAGGAAAGGATATTCAAATTATTTTAGGTAAAGATTTATTTATAAAAGGTTTTGATAAGCAGCTGGTTGGGTCAAAAAAAAATGATAATAAATCAGTCGATGTTAATTTACCTGAAAATTATCCTAAAAAAGATCTGGCTAATAAAAAAGCTAATTTTCAATGTAAAATAAAAAATATAAGAAAACCGATTGAAATTAAAATTAATGATGATTTTGCAAAAAAACTTGGTGCAAAAGATCTTAAAGATTTAAAAAGTTTAATTAAAAAACAAATTACGTTAGAATATCAAAATACTTTAGACACAATTACAAAAAAAGAAATTTTGGAAGAAATAGAAAAATCTCATACAATCGACTTACCACCCAATCTAGTTGAACAAGAAATAAATTTATTAAATAAAAATTTAAAAAAAGATGAGTTAGAAGAAAATAAAACCAAAAATAAGGATTTAGCAAAATCTAGAATAAAGACTGGAATCATACTTAATGAAATTGGAGAAAAAAATAATTTAAAAATTAATGAAGTTGAAATAAAAAATGAGATTGAAAAACAAGCAAAAAATATGCCAGGACAAGAAAAATTGGTTATGGAGTACTATCAAAAAAACCAAAATGCTATTACAAGTTTAAGAGGATCTTTATATGAGGATAAAATAATTCAATTGATTAAAAGTAAAATAACTTTAGAAAAAGTAAAAATAACATTGAGCAAAGCAGAGGAAATTATAAAAAATTTTTCAAAAAAAGACCAAGAATCAAAAACAAGAAATATTAAAAAAAAGCCAGGAAAAAGTAAAATTAAAAAGAAAAAATAAAAAAAATTAGCAAAAAGTCTTTTAAAAATGTATAAACTTTACTGCAATGATTCGTAAAATTGAAGAACAAATGAATAATCTAATACCTATGGTTGTTGAGCAGACAAACAAAGGTGAAAGAGCATATGATATTTATTCTAGATTACTTAAGGAGAGAATAGTATTTTTAGTTGGCGGTGTTAACGATAATGTTGCTTCATTGGTTACAGCACAACTACTATTTTTAGAATCAGAAAATCCAAAAAAAGAAATCTTTTTTTATATAAATAGTCCTGGTGGCTTAGTTACATCTGGATTAGGAATTTATGATACAATGCAATATATAAAATCCCCGGTATCTACTCTATGCATAGGACAAGCTTCTTCTATGGGATCGTTTCTTTTAGCAGCTGGAGAAAAAGGTAAAAGATTTTCACTACCCAATTCAAGAATTATGGTTCACCAGCCATCGGCTGGCTTCCAAGGTCAAGCAACCGATATACAAATACATGCCAAAGAAATTTTATCTCTTAAAGAGAGACTGAATAAAATTTATTCTAAACATACTGGCAAATCTCTAAAGGAAATCTCACAAGCTTTAGAGCGTGACAAGTTTATGACAGCTGAAGAAGCAAAAGATTTTGGCTTGATAGACTCTGTAGTTGAAAAAAGGAAGTAATACACAAGATATAGAAAGCCGCACAACTTATACTTGCCTTAAATTTCAGTAACATTTAAAATTAGATTTTGATTCGTTATGTCAGATAAAAGTAACAAAAATATTTTATATTGTTCATTCTGCGGTAAAAGTCAGCATGAAGTCAAAAAATTAATAGCTGGTCCAACAGTATTTATTTGTGATGAGTGCGTAGAACTTTGCATGGATATTATTAAAGAGGAAAACAAAAGCTCTTTAATAAAACACCAAGATGGTGTTCCGACTCCAAGAGAAATATGTAAAATTCTTGATGACTACGTTATAGGACAAAGTTATGCTAAAGAAGTTCTATCAGTAGCTGTACACAATCACTACAAAAGATTAAATCATGAATCAAAAAATAGTAAAGATGTTGAATTATCTAAGTCCAATATTCTTTTAGTAGGACCCACTGGTTGTGGAAAAACTTTATTAGCACAAACTTTGGCTAGAATTCTAGACGTTCCATTTACAATGGCCGACGCTACTACTCTAACTGAAGCTGGCTATGTCGGAGAAGATGTTGAAAATATTATTTTAAAATTATTACAAGCAGCTGATTATAATGTAGAAAAAGCCCAAAGAGGTATAGTTTATATTGACGAAGTAGATAAAATTAGCAGAAAATCTGAAAACCCCTCTATAACAAGAGACGTGTCCGGAGAAGGTGTTCAACAAGCATTACTTAAAATAATGGAGGGAACAATTGCCAGCGTACCCCCACAAGGTGGTAGAAAACATCCTCAACAAGAATTTTTACAAGTAGACACAACTAATATTCTTTTTATTTGCGGAGGTGCTTTCGCGGGATTAGATAAAGTTATTGAAAGTAGAGGTAAAGGTAGTTCAATTGGTTTTGGAGCTAAAGTTAAGAGTAGCGAAGAAAAAAATATATCAGAAGTTATAAAAAAATTAGAACCAGAAGATCTTATAAAATATGGATTGATACCAGAATTTATAGGAAGAATGCCTATAATAGCTACGCTTGAAGACTTGAATGAAGAATCTTTAATTAAGATTTTAAAAGAGCCTAAAAATTCTCTAATTAAACAATACAAAAGACTTTTTGAGTTTGAGAATGCAAACTTAGAGTTTAGAGAAGATGCGTTAACGGAGATTGCTAAAAAAGCAATTAACAAAAAAACTGGTGCTAGAGGACTTAGATCGATTCTCGAATCTATTTTGCTTAAAACTATGTTTTCATTACCTGATATGGAAAATGTAGAATCAGTTACTATTGATAAGTCAGTGGTCAAAGGAAAATCTGAGCCAATTATTACATATTCAAAAACTAAGTCCACATCTGTCGCATAAATGCCACTTGAAATAACTTTTTAAGTAGCCATATTATCGAATATGAGCACAGAAAAATTAAAGCCACTTCTACCACTTAGAGACATCGTTATATTTCCATCTATCGTTACACCTCTATTTGTAGGAAGAAAAAAATCCATCAAAGCTTTAGAAGAAGTAATGAAAACAGACAAATCTATTGTTTTAGTTACTCAAAAAAATTCAGAAATCGATGACCCCGAGGAAGAACATATTTATTCTTATGGTTGTTTGAGTAAAATTTTACAGCTTTTAAAACTTCCTGATGGAACGGTAAAAGTGCTAGTCGAAGGAATTGATAGAGTAAAAATCAACGAAATAGACAAAGAGAATAGTAAGTATTTAAGTTGCAAAGCATCTATTATTCCAGCCGAAAAAGAAAGTGAGTCCGACAAAGCATTTGTATCAAATCTAGTTAAAAAGTTCGAAAAATTATCAGTATTAAGCAAAAAAGATGTGGCTGATTTTTCTAAAAACCTAAAGTCATTAACCAATACTTCTCAGGTAGCCGACCATGTAGCCTCAAACTTAAATATTTCAATTTTTGAAAAACAACAATTATTAGAAATCACAGGAGTAAGAAAAAGATTAGAAAAAATTTATGAAATAATCGAAAAAGAAACAAGCGTTATTAGCATGGAGAAAAAAATAAGGGGCAGAGTCAAAAACCAGATGGAAAAAACTCAAAGAGAATACTATTTAAATGAACAGCTAAAAGCTATTCAAAAAGAGCTTGGCGAAATAGAAGACGGTAAAGATGAAGTTTCTAATTTAAGCAATTCAATTATGAAGGCAAAAATGCCAAAGGAGGCTCAACATAAATGTATGTCTGAGCTTAAAAAATTAAAGGCGATGAGTCCTATGTCAGCTGAAGCTACTGTAGTAAGAAATTATCTAGACTGGATGATTGATCTTCCTTGGGCTAACAAAAGTAAAATTATAAAAGATTTGAATTTAGCTCAAAAAATTTTAGATGAAGACCATTATGGTCTTGAAAAAGTCAAAGAGAGAATTATTGAATATCTAGCTGTTCAAAAGAGAATAGACAAACTCAAAGGCCCTATATTATGTTTAGTTGGTCCACCTGGAGTTGGAAAAACATCTTTAGGTAAGTCAATTGCAAGAGCGACTGGAAGAAAATTTGTTAGAATTTCACTTGGCGGAATAAGGGACGAAGCTGAAATTAGAGGCCACAGAAGAACTTATATAGGTTCCTTGCCAGGAAAAATTATACAGATGATGAAAAAGGCAGGTACAAATAATCCTCTATTTCTTTTAGACGAAATAGATAAAGTTGGAAGTGATTATAGAGGCGATCCTTCCTCAGCTCTTTTGGAAGCATTAGATCCCGAACAGAATAAACAATTTAATGATCACTATTTAGAAGTAGACTATGATTTGTCGGATGTTTTATTTGTGACTACAGCTAACACACTTAACATACTTCCTCCATTATTAGACAGAATGGAAATTATTAGAATACCTGGCTATACAGAAGATGAAAAAATTAACATTGCTCAAAAATTCCTAATACCTAAACAGAGTGAAAACAATGGTTTAAAAAAAGACGAGTGGAATATTTCTGAAAAAGTAAATAGAAAAGTTATAAGAGATTATACTAGAGAATCTGGTGTAAGAAATCTTGAAAGAGAGATTTCAAAAATCGCCAGAAAGATGGTTAAGAGAATAGACTCTAAAGAAAAAGTAAATAAAGATTTGTCAGAGGATGATTTAAATAAATATTTAGGTGTTAAAAAGTATAACTTTGGAGAAATTGAAAATGAAAATAAAGTTGGAGTTGCAACTGGATTAGCTTGGACAGAAGTTGGCGGAGAGATTCTTAAAATAGAATCAGTAAACATGTCAGGAAAAGGAAAAATGCAAATAACAGGAAAATTGGGTGAAGTTATGCAGGAGTCAGTAAAAGCCGCTAAGTCGTATGTCAGATCTAAATCTTTAGAGTTTGGTATAATACCACCTGTTTTTGAGAAAAAAGATTTTCATATTCATGTTCCAGAAGGAGCAACACCTAAGGATGGTCCATCCGCAGGTATTGCTATGGTAACATCGATAATATCTTCAATCACAGGAAATCCTATTAATAAAGATGTAGCTATGACCGGAGAGGTTACCTTAACAGGAAATGTTTTACAGATTGGTGGGTTGAAAGAAAAGTTATTAGCTGCTCATAGAGCCGGGATAAAGAAAGTTTTAATACCAACTGACAACAAAAAAGATTTAGTAGAAATACCAGATGCTATTAAAAAAAGTATTGATATAGTTCCAGTTAAAAGCATCGAAGAAGTATTAAAACATGCTTTAACAAAGGAGATCAAACCAATAAAATGGGTTGAGATTCAGAATGAGACTGGAAAAGACAAATCAGAAACTACAAGCACTCATTAATTAAATCGAAAATCATTCTATCCAATTCTTATATTTTGCAGAATTATCTGTAATATATTTAGGCAAAGTTTGGTTTTCCGCAATTTCTAATTTTTTTTGATTCTTAAATTTGTCTTTACTTTTATCTGCAGAATGATCATAAAAAACTAATTTTTTTTTAATGAATTCTTCCATATCTTCTTTAGAAAATTTATTATCCTCATATTCGTTATGATGAGCAAAATTTTTCATTTTATCATGCAAGCTTTCTGCTGATCGAATATTTGTAAAATGCCAACCTCCATTCTTAATTATTTTAAGGCTTGTATATTTTTTTTTTGAAAAATACGTGTCTATTCTCCAAAAAGGATATTTTTTTCCTTTGATATTTCTTAACCATTGAGGATTTGTAAAATTCTTTTTTTTACAAGCTTTTGTTCCATGCCATTTGAAATTTGGATATATAAGATTGAGTTTGTAATAAAACATTTTTTGTTCAAATAAAAAAATATTATTATTTATACTTTCAAAATTCACAATTTCTAAATTTGGAATTTCATCCAAATCAGAAAGAATGATAACATCATCATTATCAGCAGTTTTAATACCATTCATCAAACAATTTCTTTGAAAATTATCTCTAGCTAGACCATTAAATATTTTTTTTTGACTTTTAATTTCACTAGAGTCCGAAGATCTAATTTCTTTAATATCTGAAGGTTCTTTTTCGTTATACAAGTATTCTATTTTATTTTTAAATTTTGGAAATTTAGATATATCGAAGTTTTTGTTTTTTGTATTACCACTATGGGTAAATTTACTCTCAGAAATTATAAATTTACTCACATATTTATCTAAAATATTGAACCGAAGATCCAGTAATTGATCCTCATCATAATACATAAAACAATCATAAATTTTCATAATATTTGAATAAAAGTCTAATTTAATATATCAAAACTCTAAATACATAAATTATGAAAAAAATAGTGATTACAGGCGGTATTGGATATATCGGTACAGAATTATGTAAAATTTACTCCGGAGAAAGCTGGAATAGTAAAATAACAGTCATTGATAAAAGATTTGTGTCTGAAAGAGTTAATCAACTCAGAAATTGGAACATTAACTTTATAAATGAGGACATAGCTAACCCAACAAATATTGCAAAAGAAATTATAAAGGAGGCAGACGTGGTTCACCATTTAGCAGGTGTAACTGACGTTGCTAGAGTCAAAGACGAAACTAACGCAATTAAAGATAAAGAAATGATTCATACGGCCTCAAAGAGTCTAGATGTAATTCTTTCAGAAGTTTCGAATAACTGTAAAATAATTTTCCCTTCCACTCATGTGATATTTGAAGGCAAAGATACTTTAATTAAAGATATAAAAGAAAATTATGAATCTCTACCTATTTTACCTTACGCAAAAAGCAAAGATGAAAATGAAAGAAAAATTAAAGATTCAGGAAAAAATTTTATTATTTTGAGATTAGGGTCAGTTTATGGCTATACAAATGATGCCACTAGATTAAATATAATGCCAAATTTATTTTCAAAAATTACATCACAAAATGGAACTATAAAACTTTTTGCAAAAGGCAAGCAGCTTAAATGTTTAGCGCCATTATTTGATGTAGCCAGATGTTTTAAATTTATGGAGGAAAAAACAAATATAAAATCTGAGATTTTTAATGTAGCCAAAGATTCTGTTACCGTAAAAGAAGTTGCTGAAATTTGTAAAAAAATTAATCCCAAAGTCAAGATAATAGAAACTGATGATAAAATTCCAAATGAAGGCTATAGTTTATCTAGCGAAAAATTACTAAGCTCAGGATTTAAATTTTTATATAATTTAGAAACTTCATTAAAAGAAATGATTGAAAAGTGGTCAGAACAAGAAATTACTAAGGATCTTGAGCATGTAAAAAAAGGTGAAAAAGAATTTGTTGATGATAGAGGAAAAATTAGCAATCATGAACTGCCTGAACCAATAAATCTAATTGGATATATTGACTCTAAAGTTGGTACAGTCCGAGCAAATCATTTTCATCCAATACAAGAACAAAAATGCTTATTAGTTAAAGGACAATTTATCAGTGTTTACAAAGATCTTCTTAATGAAAATTCTCAAAAAATAACTCATGTTGTTAATGAAGGCGACTTGATTGTAACGAAACCAAATGTTGCTCATGCTATGGTTTTTACTAAGAATTCTATTTTTTTAAACTTGGTTAGAGGAGAAAGAGAACATGAAAATTATGGAGTCACACATACTAAAAAATATATTTTGGTTAAAAAAGAAGAAAAAAAATTACTTATGGATTCGTATAAATTTGATTGTCGTTCATGTGGAAATAATGATCTAAAAAGAGTTCTGTCATTGGGATACCAACCTCTTGCGAATAATTTATTAAACAAAAAAGACTCCAAGTGCGAATTTTACCCGCTTGAAATGAATTTTTGTTCCAATTGTTATAATTGCCAATTGTCTGTAGTAGTTGATCCAAAAAAAATGTTTTCAAACTATCTTTATCTGTCATCTACATCTAAATCTTTTAGAAAACATTTTGAAGATGCGGCACAAAAATACATAAAAAAATTTAATCTTTCGAAAAAAAAATCTTATATTCTTGATATTGGTAGCAACGATGGTGTTGCGTTAAAACCGTTTAAAGATATAGGTTACAAAAAAATTTTAGGAATAGAGCCAGCTAAGAATCTTGCAAAACTGGCAAACAAAAACAAGATTAAAACAATAAACTGTTTTTTAGATAAAAAGAATTTAAAAAGAATTAAAAAAAATGCTGATATTATATTGGCGTCAAATGTTTTTGCACATTCTGACAGGCTAAAAGAAATGGCAGAATGTATGCTTAAAATTCTTAGCAAAAAGGGTACTATTATTA